>JBPCTE010000047.1:0-16733 GCA_051006495.1 Candidatus Planktophila sp. | reverse complement strand
GTACACATCTATTCCGGCACCAGCAACACGCCCTTCACTTATTGCCTTGAACAAAGCTGCCTCGTCAAGAACTCCCCCGCGAGCAGCATTGACAATGTGCACTGTCGGCTTGACCTTTGAAAGAGCATCTTCTCCGATTAAATTAAGAGTTTCCTTGGTTTTTGGAAGATGAATTGTGATGAAATCTGAATTTCTCAAAAGTTCATCGAGTTCAACTTGTCTAACACCTAGAGTGGAAACCTTGTCGGCAGATAGATACGGATCATAAGCAATTACATTCATTCCAAATGCCTTCATTCGGTGTGCGACTAATTGTCCTATTTTTCCGAATCCAATAATCCCGAGCGTTTTTTCAAACATTTCAGTTCCGCTGAATTTAGAACGAGACCATTTCCCTGCCCGCAGTGAAGCATGAGCCGGTGAAATGTTTCGTGCGCTTGCCATCATTAATGCAATAGCAAGTTCTGCCGCACTCACAATATTTGAAGTAGGTGCGTTGATAACCATAACTTTTGCAGCCGTTGCAGCAGGAATGTCAACATTATCTAAGCCAACACCAGCACGTGCTATTACTCGTAATCCTGTCGCGGTACCAATTGCCTCTGCATCCATCTTTGTTGCAGAACGAATTAGCACAGCATCAACGCCAGATTTCAGTGCAGCGAGAAGTTCATCTCGATTTGCGCCGTCGCAATGACGGATCTCGAAATCCGAACCAAGTATATCCAGTGTTGCTGGACTTAGTTCTTCAGCGATGAGTACGACAGGTTTAGCCACGCGCTGCCGTTCCTTCTTTGTAATCATCTTTATTGGAAGCCTTTACCCACGACATCATCTTGCGTAGTTCACGGCCAACAGCCTCAATCGGATGTGATTCACCCTTGGCGCGCAATGTCTTAAATTCTTTTGCGCCATTTTCCTGATCGTCTATGAAGCGCTTTGCAAACGCACCGCTTTGAATATCAGCAAGCACAGCTTTCATGTTTTCTTTAACACGTGGATCAATTACTCGTGGCCCAGAAACATAATCACCAAATTCAGCTGTGTCAGAAACTGACCAGCGTTGCTTTGCGATTCCACCTTCGTACATCAAGTCAACAATTAACTTGAGTTCGTGCAGGCACTCAAAGTAGGCAACTTCTGGTTGGTATCCAGCTTCTACGAGAGTTTCAAAACCGTACATAACTAGTTGTGATGCTCCACCACAAAGTACTGATTGCTCACCGAACAAATCTGTTTCAGTCTCTTCAGTAAATGTTGTAAGAATTCCACCTGCGCGAAGTCCGCCGATTGCTTTAGCGTATGAAAGCGTCAAGGGCCATGCAGAGCCTGTTGCGTCTTGTTCTACTGCAACGATTACTGGAACACCACGACCAGCTTCGTATTCGCGACGGACAAGGTGACCAGGACCCTTTGGTGCAACCATTGCAACATCTACTGATGTACTTGGCTTGATGTAACCAAAACGAATATTGAAACCGTGACCAAAAAAGAGAGCATCGCCATCTTTAAGATTTGGCAAGATTGACTCTGTATAGATGTGGCGCTGCAAGTGATCGGGCGCCAAAATCATGATAACGGTTGCTTCCTTAACCGCTTCAGCAACGCTTGTTACTTTAAGGCCTTCCGCTTCTGCTTTTGCACGTGATGGTGAACCATCTTTTAGTCCAACTCGAACATCAACTCCACTGTCACGCAAATTTAGCGCGTGAGCATGACCTTGAGATCCATAACCAATGATCGCAACTTTGCGTCCCTGGATAATTGAAAGATCTGCATCCTCTTCGTGATACATCGTTGCCACGGTCTTCTCCTTATTTGTTGGTGTTAGTTTTGATAATCAGGTTGAGTATCGGTTGGTGCTGGTTTTTCCTTGGTAGGCAAAATTTCCTTTATAGAAATAACGTTAATTAACTTATCTAATTGTGAAATAACCTGTTCAAGAGCGTGACCTTCGACATTGACATCAATTTCCATCTTAGAAATTGATGGATTTTCAGTGGGGCCAACCTTGAGAGCATCGATGTTGTATGCACGACGTGAGAAAAGTCCAGCAACGCGTGCAAGTACACCTGGTGAGTTTTCAACTAGAACTTCGAGTGTGTGTTTACTCATTACAGCTCCTGTGAATCCCAGTCGGGCGCCATTTCGCGCGCAATCATGATGTCATCATTTGATGTTCCTGCTGCAACCATTGGCCACACCATTGCATCACGGTGAACTCTGAAATCAACTACGACTGGTTGATCATTAATTGATAGCGCTTTTTCGATTGTCTTATCAACATCTTCTGGGCGGTCACAACTTAATCCAACACAGCCCATTGCATCAGCTAATTTAGGAAAATCAGGAACGCGCTTGGAATCAAGGTTTGTATTTGAATAGCGTCCTTCATAAAAAAGAGTCTGCCATTGGCGAACCATTCCAAGACTTTCGTTATTAATGATTGCAACTTTTATAGGAATATTATTGAGAGCACACGTAACTAGTTCCTGATTTGTCATCTGGAAACAGCCATCGCCATCGATTGACCACACAGTTGTATCCGGTGCTGCAACTTTTGCTCCCATGGCAGCAGGAACGGAATAACCCATTGTCCCGAGGCCACCAGAATTAAGCCAGGTGCGAGGTTGCTCGTACGGTACAAATTGCGCAGCCCACATTTGATGTTGACCAACACCTGCAACATAGATGCTATCTGGTGCTGAGAGTTTTCCAATACGTTCAATTACGTATTGAGGGGAAGTCGAACCATCTGATGGTTTGTCATAACCCAATGGATAAGTGCTCTTCAGGTTATTGACTTGGCGCAACCATGTAGATAAATCTGGGCAGTTTTTTGCTAGCGCAGCTTTAAGTGCAGGTATAAGCGCAATTAATGTGTGCTTCAAATCGCCAATAACTGCAACATCGGCAAATCTATTCTTTCCGATTTCAGCAGGATCAACATCGCAGTGAATTACCTTTGCGTTAACTGCAAATGTGGAGAGTTTTCCAGTAACGCGATCATCAAAACGTGCACCAAGTGTGATGAGCAAATCTGATTTTTGAAGTGCAGTAACTGCAGCAACTGATCCGTGCATACCAGGCATACCCATATGTAAAGGGTGGCTATGTGGAAATGCGCCAAGAGCCATCAGTGTCGTAACAACTGGTGCGCCGAGTAGTTCAGCTATTTCGCGTAACTCTTTGGACGCATTGGCCTTGATGATTCCGCCGCCAACGTAGAAAACAGGACGGTGAGATTGTGTGATCAGCGCTGCGGCATCGGCAATAGATTGCGCATTTGGCGCAAGCGTTGGTTGGTAACCTTTTAGCGATACTGATGTTGGCCAATTAAAAACTGTATCTTTTTGTAGCGCATCTTTTGCAATATCAACGAGAACTGGACCCGGACGACCAGTTGTGGCAATGTGGAAAGCTTCTGCAATCGCCCGAGGAATTTCTGCAGGATCTGTTACTAAATAGTTGTGTTTTGTAAATGGCATCGTGATTCCGCGGATATCTGCTTCTTGGAATGCATCTGTGCCGATTGCAGCACTTGGTACCTGTCCGGTAATTGCCACGAGCGGAACAGAATCCATTGCAGCATCAGCAAGTGGTGTCACTAGGTTTGTAGCGCCTGGTCCAGATGTAGCAATACAAACGCCTGCGCGTCCAGAAACTTGTGCGTATCCAGTAGCGGCATGACCGGCGCCTTGTTCATGTCGAACCAAGATGTGCCTAATTGTTGAATCAAAAATTGGATCGTAGGCAGGAAGAATAGCGCCACCGGGAATACCGAACATTACGTCGACGCCAGCGGCTTCAAGTGATTTAACCAAACTCGTTGCGCCATTCATTGATGTGCCATTTTTTGTGATGTCTTGGCGAGTGTTCACTCTCTTGCTCCTTCCTTACCTAGTGCTTCTCTTCTGATTGGGTAAAGTAAAAAACCCTCAGATCAACTGAGGGTAGCGCGCGATCGTTTTGCTAGATCACGCGCTTTTAAATCACCACCACGAAGCGGCTTGTATTTGCTGACATGCCCTTATTCTCCAATAGATAGGCTCAAAGCGTCAACCCCGGGTTGAAACATCTCAGAATTTGAGCGGGGTTAGTCGCAGACTGCGCCTTTTGAGGCAGATCCGACAAGTTTGGCGTACTTTGCCAATACACCACGGGTGTACTTATGTGGCAATGGCTTCCATCCTGCTTTACGTTTTTCAATTTCTGAAGCCTCTACTAATAAATCTAATGTGCGATTTACCGTATCAATTCTTACGCGATCACCATCTTTAATAAATGCAATCGGTCCACCATCTACGGCTTCGGGTGCAACGTGACCAACACATAAACCGGTAGAACCACCAGAGAATCTTCCGTCAGTTAAAAGCAAAACAGATTTTCCAAGTCCAGCACCTTTTATTGCGCCAGTGATCATTAACATTTCGCGCATACCTGGTCCACCTTTAGGACCTTCGTAACGAATGACAACAACATCTCCTGCTTGAATTGTTCCATTTTCAAGAGCCTGCATTGCCGCCTGTTCTCTTTCAAAAACACGTGCTGGTCCTTCAAATGTTTCGACACCGATACCAGCTGTTTTGCATACAGCTCCATCCGGCGAAAGAGATCCCTTAAGAATCGTAATACCGATATCTGTAGATAAAGGCTTGGACATTGCTCGCAAAATTTCACCATCTGGATCCGGTGGATTAACTTCGGCAAGGTTTTCGGCCATAGTTTTTCCTGTGACAGTCAAAGTATCGCCATGTAATAACCCAGCATCGAGTAAACCTTTAAGTACGACTGGTATTCCGCCTACTTTATCCAGATCGCTCATCACGAATCGACCAAAAGGCTTGAGGTCTCCGAGCAACGGGACTTTAGATCCAATGCGGTGGAAATCATCGAGTGACAAATCAACATCTGCTTCGTGAGCGATTGCCAGTAAGTGCAGCACGGCATTTGTAGATCCACCGAGTGCCATAACCGCAGTGATTGCATTTTCAAACGCTCGTTTAGTCAAAATATCTCGTGTCGTAATACCTTGCTTGATTAAATTAACCACAGCTGCACCAGATTTAACTGCGTATGCGTCGCGTCGGCGATCTACCGCAGGAGGTGCTGCTGAACCTGGCAGTGATAAACCAATTGCTTCGCCAACTGTTGCCATTGTGTTCGCTGTATACATACCGCCACATGCGCCTTCACCTGGGCAAATTGCTCGTTCTATTTGATCTACGCGATCTTGAGAAATTAATCCACGCGCGCATGCACCAACAGCTTCAAAAGCGTCGATAATCGTTACATCTTTGCCATCAACTTGGCCTGGAAGAGTGGAGCCTGCATAAACAAAAACGCTTGCAACATCGATGCGAGCTGCAGCCATCATCATTCCTGGAAGTGATTTATCGCAGCCAGCAAATGTCACCATTCCATCAAGACGTTCTGCTTGCATAACAGTCTCAACTGAGTCAGCAATTACTTCACGAGAAACTAATGAAAAGTGCATTCCTTCGTGACCCATTGAAATTCCATCTGAGACTGAAATCGTTCCGAATTGCATCGGGAAACCACCCGCATCTATCACTCCTTGTCGAGAAGCTTTTGCTAGTCGATCAAGCGAGAGATTGCACGGCGTAATTTCATTCCATGATGAAGCAATTCCAATTTGTGGTTTTACCCAATCTTCATCTCCCATTCCAACTGCGCGCAACATTCCACGGGCAGGTGCGCGTTCTAATCCATCTGTAACGAGTCCAGAGCGCGGCTTCATGTTAGACATGAGAGGATTCTATCCTCTCAATAACAATAAATTTAATCTGAATAGGAGCTTTCGCGTGACCAACCCAAACTACCCAGCAGGCCAGGCACCAGATCGCTGGCGCACACTTCTCGTTATCGCTATTGCTCAATTAATGGTTGTACTAGATGGATCTATCGTTAACATCGCCATCCCGAGTGCAAAAGCAGATCTCGGAATAACTGACGCCAATCAACAATGGGTTGTAACTGCCTACACTCTTGCTTTCGGATCACTCTTACTGCTCGGAGGTCGGATTGCAGACTTTGTGGGCCGAAAGAAAATTTTTATTGTAGGACTCATTGGATTTGCAGCGGCATCTGCCCTAGGTGGAATTGCATCAACACAAGCACTGCTATTCGCATCGCGTGGATTACAAGGTGTATTTGGCGCCTTACTTGCTCCAGCCGCGCTATCAATCGTTAGCGTTACATTCACAGATCCGAAAGAACGTGCGCGAGCATTTGGCGTATACGGTGCAATTTCAGGTGGTGGCGCTGCAATCGGTTTAATTCTAGGTGGCACACTTACTGAATATTTCTCTTGGCGCTGGTGTTTGGGAGTTAATGTTCCAATTGCAATCGCAGCTGCACTGCTCGCAATTAAATATGTTCACGAATCTAAAGCCGGTGGTGATCACAGCTATGACTTGCCAGGTGTATTTACAGCGTCTGCTGGTTTATTTGCACTGGTTTATGGTTTCAATGAAGCGGCTCGCAAGGGTTGGTCAAATGGAACAACTCTTTCATTTCTAACCACTGCCATTCTTTTATTAATTGCATTCGTTGTTATTGAGAGCAAAGTGTCAAATCCATTAATGCCAATGCGTGTGGTGACTGAACGCAATCGCGGGGGTTCATACCTTGGTTCACTTGTTGTTGGCGCAGGACTGTTTTCCATGTTCCTCTTCCTGGGCTTGTACTTACAAACAGTTCTTGGTTACACACCACTGCGCTCTGGCTTCGCATTCTTGCCATTTACCGCGGGAATCATCGTCTTTGCAGGCGTTGCCTCACAATTACTACCAAAATTTGGTCCAAAGCCATTAATGGTTCCGGGGTTAGTTGCTGCAGCAGTCGGCCTGTTATTGCTTAATCGCATTACTCCTGAAACTTCATATGTAACTCATGTACTGCCTTCATTGTTGATTATGTCTAGCGGTATGGCACTGGTATTTATACCGCTTTCCACAACATCACTTCATGGCGTTGGTAACCGGGATGCAGGTGTTGCGAGTGCGCTTCTAAATACAAGCCAGCAAGTTGGCGGATCACTTGGAACCGCACTTCTTAATACTGTTGCTGCAACAGCTTCGGCTACATACATGACTAGCAATCCAGATAAGGCACCAACATTTGGAATCACTCATGGATTTACAGTGGCATTCACTGTTAGCTCTGCACTCTTGCTAGTTGGCGCAGTTGTTCTTTTCTTCTTTATCAACATTGGGAAAGAAGCAGTTGTTGAAACCGAAGGCGCTATCGCTCATTAAAACAAATTAATTAGCAGCTTGACCAAGGTGGCCAAGTAGAAGCTCTCGAACGCGAGCGGCATCTGCTTGGCCCTTTGTTTCTTTCATGACCGCGCCAATTAGTGCACCTGCTGCAGGTAAGTGTCCATTACGAACCTTGTCTGCAGTCTCTGATTGTTCGGTGCATACTTTTTCAATCGCGGCCATGAGTGCACCTTCATCATTAACGACTTTGATCCCACGAGATGCAATAACTTGAGCTGGTGTGCCCTCTCCAGCAATAACACCTTCCACCACTTGACGTGCAAGTTTGTCGGTAAGTTCGCCTTGCAAAACAAGTGCGACAATTTCTGCAACATCTTTAGCGGTAATTGCTAAATCTGCGATGGCAACCTCTTTTTCATTTGCCAAACGAGAAATTTCACCTAGCCACCATGAACGAGCTTTTGCTGGATCTGCGCCTAACAGAACTGTTTCTTCAACAATATTTAAGACATCTGCATTAATCATTGCTGCCATTTCTTTATCCGGCACTGACCACTGTTCTTGCAGACGTTTGCGGCGAAGTGATGGTCTTTCAGGCAAAGATGCCCGTAGTTTTTCAATCCACTTTGCATCCGGAGCTACTGGAACTAAATCTGGTTCTGGGAAATAGCGGTAATCCTCAGCCTGTTCTTTAGAACGCCCTGAGCGAGTTAATCCCGTGTCTTCTTGGAAATGGCGAGTTTCTTGAACAACTTTTTCACCCTTATTGAGGCGTTCTGCGTGGCGAATCATTTCTCCGCGAACTGCTCGTTCTACGGATCGAAGTGAGTTAACGTTTTTGGTTTCACTTCGTGTTCCTAAAACATCTGATCCAATTAAACGAAGGGATACGTTAGCGTCGCAGCGTAAAGAGCCTTGTTCCATTTTTACATCACTAACTCCGAGTGCTCGCAAAATATCGCGTAGTTCTGCAACGTAAGCCTTTGCGACTTCTGGTGCGTACTTTCCCGTGCCAGGAACAATTTTGGTAACAATCTCAACCAGTGGAATTCCGGCTCGGTTGTAATCAAGAAGAGAGTAATCCGCGCCG
Source organism: Candidatus Planktophila sp. (assembly GCA_051006495.1). GTDB lineage: Bacteria > Actinomycetota > Actinomycetes > Nanopelagicales > Nanopelagicaceae > Planktophila. The sequence goes on along the minus strand of JBPCTE010000047.1, from coordinate 8,399 downwards.
TGAATACGCCCCGTTGATCCGCCAACGTGGAGAGATTTGCCGGTGTCTTCTTCCATATGAACGCGTTCAATTTCTATGCGGAAACTCTTTGGGCCTTCGTCGGTTTCGATTTCGACATCAACATAACCATTTACGCAAATTGGTTCGTCATATTGTGAAATCTGGAAATTTTTTGGCATGTCTGGGTAGAAGTAATTTTTGCGTGCGAATCGACTAAATGGAGCAATCGAACAGTTAAGCGCCAATCCGATAAGAATTGTGGATTCGATTGCCTTCTCGTTAACGACAGGGAGCGCTCCTGGAAGTGCCAAACAAACAGGGCATGTCTGTGTATTTGGTTCTGCGCCGAAAATAGTGCTGCATCCGCAGAACATTTTGGAGTTTGTATTTAACTCAACGTGAACTTCTAGCCCCAACACTGGTTCGTACTTTGAAATTACGTCGTCATAAGTCAATGCACTCATGCCGCACCACCAAGTGATGGAGCCTGTGAGAGCAGCGGTGCCCCCCATTTGCTTAGAAGTGCTGCCTCAAGGGCTGCACCAACTGAATACATTCTCTGATCTTGCATAACAGGAGACATAATTTGAAAACCAACAGGCAAGCCATCTTCTGGAGCAACACCGCAAGGCAAACTCATTCCGCCAATTCCTGCCATGTTTACAGGAATGGTTGCAATATCATTTAAATACATAGCCAACGGATCATTGGCTTTCTCTCCGATTTTAAATGCAGTTGTTGGGCACGTTGGAGAAACCATAACATCGCATTTAGCGAATGCATTGTTGAAATCTTGAGTGATTAAAGTCCGGACTTTCTGCGCACTTCCGTAATATGCATCGTAATATCCAGATGAAAGAGCGTATGTTCCTAGCAAAATACGACGTTTTACTTCACGCCCAAAACCAACTTCACGAGTCAAATTCATAACTGATTCAGCTGATGCGCCTTCTGTGTCACCAACACGTAGTCCGTAACGCATTGCGTCAAAGCGAGCTAGGTTTGATGAACACTCAGAAGGAGCAATCAAATAATATGCAGCAAGTGCATATTCAAAATTAGGTGCAGAAACCTCAACTATTTCAGCTCCAGCTTGTGCAAGTAACTCGAGTGACTCCTCGAAGCGCTGACGAACTCCTGATTGGTAACCATCTCCATTAAGTTCTTTTACAACACCAATTTTCATTCCCTTTACATCGCCACTCTTTGCAGCAGCAACCACTTGCGGAACTGGTGCATTAATACTTGTTGAGTCTTTTGAATCATGGCCCGCAATTACTTCGTGAAGTAAAGCAGTATCTAGAACTGTTCGCGCACATGGACCGGCTTGATCAAGGGATGAAGAAAATGCTACTAATCCATAGCGAGATACTCCGCCATAAGTTGGCTTAACTCCTACCGTTCCCGTAACGGCAGCGGGTTGGCGAATAGATCCGCCAGTATCAGTTCCAATTGCTAGTGGTGCTTCAAACGCTGCAAGAGCGGCGGATGAACCTCCACCAGATCCACCAGGAATACGAGTGAGATCCCATGGATTATGTGTTGGACCATATGCAGAGTTTTCTGTAGAGGAACCCATTGCGAATTCATCCATGTTTGTTTTTCCCAGAATTACAACTCCTGCGTTTTTCAAATTTGAAACAACTGTTGAGTCGTAAGGAGGTCGCCAGCCTTCTAGAATTTTTGAACCACAAGTTGTTGGTACGCCCTTTTGAACGAGTACATCTTTTAGAGCGAGGGGAATACCAGCAAGCGGGCTGAGTTTTTCACCGCGAGCACGAGCGGCATCAATATCGGCTGCTTGTTTAAGCGCACCCTCTGAATCAACGTATAAAAATGCATGAACTTTTTCATCTACTTCGGAAATTCGATCTAGGTGAGCTTGAGTTAGTGCAACAGAAGTAGTCGCGCCGCTTGCTAATGATTGCGCCATCTCGGCCGCAGAATTTCTTATCATGCTTCTTCGCCAAGAATTTGTGGGACACGAAATCTTTGTTCTTCACTTGCCGGAGCTCCAGAGAGGGCTTCTTCCGGAGTCAGGCTAGGGATGACAGTGTCTGTTCTAAAAATATTTGTTAATGCGAGTGGATGCGAAGTTGCTGGCACATCTGTTGTTGCAACTTCTTGAACGCGAGCGACTGCGTTGAGAATTACACCAAATTCTGTCGTCAGATTTTCGAGTTCTTGATCTGTCATCTCTATACGAGCCAAGCGCGCTAAATTGGCTACGTCATCACGGGAAAGTGAACTCATGCGTGCAGTCTAATTAGTTAAAGGCCTAACTGCGAATTTGCCCTGAGCCAGTAACAACCCATGTAGTCGTGGTCATTGCTTCTAAGCCCATTGGACCACGCGCGTGAAGTTTCTGATTCGAGATTCCGATTTCGGCCCCAAATCCCATCTGTTCGCCATCTGTAAAACGTGTGGATGTATTGACCATTACCGCAGCGCAATCTGAGTGCGCAATAAATCTATCTGATACTTCACGTGACTCGGTCACAATTGCTTCGGTGTGCTTGGTTCCGAACTTGGCTATGTGATCAATTGCCTCATCAACACTATTTACAATTCCAACATTCATTTCTAAGACACCATATTCGGTGCACCAATTTTCATCGGTAGCCAGAGTTGCCTCAATCTGCATCTTCTGTGCGATATCGAGAGTTTGCTTGTCGCAATGGAGAGTCACTCCAGCATCTGTGAGAGCCTGTAGCGCAACAGGAATAAACTTTTCAGCAATTTTGCTGTGAACTAAGAGTGTTTCTGCAGCGTTACAAACGCTTGGACGATGTGTCTTTGAATTTATAATTATTGGAAGTGCTATAGAAAGATCTGCAAATTCATCAATATATACGTGGCACACTCCTGCCCCTGTTTCAATCGTAGGAACAGTTGCTTCATCTACAACCATACGTATAAGTGATGCGCTTCCGCGTGGAATCACTAAATCTACGAGCCCGCGCGCATGCAAGAGTGCTTTAACCGTTGCACGATCATCAGATGGCACCAATTGAATAACTTCAGGAGAAATTGAAGTTTTTGCTAAAGCATCGCGCATCACCTTAGTTAGAACTGCATTACTTGAAGATGCTGATGAAGATCCACGGAGTAAAGCTGCATTTCCTGAGGCGAGCAAAATCACTGCAGCGTCTACGCTCACATTTGGTCGCGCTTCGTAAACCATTCCAACTACTCCAAATGGAACTGTGCGTTGTTCAAGATGAAGTCCATTAGGCAAATCTTTTTCACGAACGATCTTTCCTAAAGGATTTTCCAATGCGGCAACTTGACGTACACCAGCAGCAATTTCTTTTATACGATCTTTTGTAAGTAATAATCGATCCTGGGTTTGTGGATGCATATTTTCTGACTTTGCGCGGGCCATGTCTTCAGCATTTGCAGCAAGAATGAAGTCGGTTCTATTTTCAATTTCACCTGCAATTGCAAGGAGAGCTGCTGAACGCTGCTCTCCTGTTGCAGTCGATAATGATCGCGATGCCGCGCGCGCCTTGAGCGCTAACTCTGAAACAATTGCGGTGGCATCCATGAAGCTAAGCCTAACGGGAGTTACCCTTTCCTCGTGTCCACATTAATTAGAGTTCTCAGAAACATTGTCATCGGTCTACTGGTTGTCTATCTTGCACTCTTTGCATTTACCAAAGCAATCAGATACCCAGAGCCAATTGCAGCGATTAAATTAGGATTTGCACCGGCTTCTAAGACTCCTGATCTACTTCCCGGGCACTGGGTGAAGTCAGATCCAAATCCATCAATGTCATGGGCTGTAGCCAACTCCGAAAAACCTACGGTGGTTACGTGGGATGGCAAGAAAATTACGTTCGATGAGTTTTTAACTAAAACCAATACAAACGCATTTTTAATAATCCGAAATGGTGAAATCACTTTTGAAAAATACTTAAATGGCAAAACGAAAGAGTCTCGACTCCCCTCATATTCAGCCGCGAAGACCATGACGTCGATAATGATTGGACAACTTATTTCACAGGGCAAACTTAATGAGAGCGATAAGTTTGTAAGCATCCTGCCCGAGTTTAAGAATGGAACTAGCTTCGACGCTGTAACAATCCAGCAATTACTGGATATGCAGAGTGGAATCGGTGTGAGCGATAACTATCCATCTGGTCCTTCTGGATGGGGAGTTGCTATTGCTCAAATGTACGCCTCGACCGATCTGAACTGGTTTCTTAAGCACAATCGAAAGATGGCTCAAGAACCAGGAACTCATCCCGAATACCGGAGTGTAGATACGCAACTTTTAGGCATGGTGATCAAGAAAATTTCTGGAATGAGAGTGGCAGATTACTTCTCTGAAAAAGTTTGGAAGCCTATCGGTGCAGAGTATGACGCGTATTGGAATGTAGATCATGTTGACGGTCAGGAAAAAACATTTTGTTGCTTCAACGCTGCCGCACGTGATTATGCGCGGGTCGGTGAAATGTTGCTTAATCCAATTGGAGCGACAATAAATAATAAGGAAGTTATTTCGCCTGCATGGATGAAACGCTTAACTAATCCCGCTACAAAATTAGATCGTGACTGGGGTTATGGAGCACAGGTATGGCATCCGTTCCCAGGCACAACTATGTTGCTCGGCTTGCACGGACAATACGTTTATACAGACCCAAATTATCAAGTGGTGATTGTAAAATTAAGTGATGAGCCAACTGATAATGGGAATAATGAGGCTTTGACCGCGGCAGTACTAAAAGAAATTTCAGAGCAAAACTAAATCATCTCTGTGTACGAGTTCACGTTCGTACTCCGCTCCAAGGCTCTGTGCGAGTTCCTTAGTTGAGCGACCCAACATTGCAGGAATTTCTTCGCTATCAAATGCAACTAACCCGCGCGCAATTACTTTTCCATCGGCACTAGCCAATTCGATAGTATCTCCGGAAATAAAATCTCCTTGGACTGCTGTAACTCCTGCTGGCAAAAGAGAAACTCCACGTTCCAAAATTGCTGTAACAGCGCCTGCATCAAGAATCAATCGACCTTGTGGAGTTGACGCATGTGCTAGCCAAAGCATCCGTGAATTCGCTTTATTTGCTTGCGCATGAAATAAAGTTCCAAGTGAACTACCGGCAAGAGTTTCACCTGATTGATCTAATGAAGTGAGTAACATGGCAATTCCTGCGCTAGTTGAAATACGCGCAGCTTCAACCTTTGTAACCATTCCCCCGCTACCAACTCCAGCCGATCCGGCTCCACCAAGAGTGAGAGAGTCGATATCTGAAATTTTTGCTACTTCATGAATCGCCTTGGAGCCAGCTTGTGTCGGAGGAGCGTCGTAGAGCGCATCGATGTCAGAAACCAAAACAAGCAAGTCCGCATTAATCAAGAGAGCAACTAGTGCTGCAAGTCGATCGTTATCGCCGAATCTAATCTCCTGTGTTCCGACAGAGTCATTTTCATTGATAATTGGAACAACTCCAAGAGAAATTAGTTTTGTTAAAGTACGTTGCGCGTTTTGATAGTGAGAACGGCGAACAATATCTTCGGTGGTAATCAACACTTGTGAAGCAGTAATTTTGTGACGCGCAAGATGTTCTGTATATCGCGCAATGAGTAAACCTTGACCAACTGAAGCAGCAGCTTGTTGAGTGGCAAGATCTTTTGGTCTTGTAGAAAGTCCAAGAGGAGCTAACCCTGCGGCAATTGCTCCAGATGAAACTACTAAAACTTCGGCTCCGCGTGATTTTAGATCTGCAACAACCTTTACGATTTTTTCAACAGATGAATCATCAAGGGCCGAACCGGCTTTACCTGTAAGAGATGAGGAACCAATCTTGATGACAATACGTTTGGCACTTGTCACAACTTCGCGATTCATTGCTCACCCTCTTCGTCCACTTCGACAAGTTTAGGCGAATGTGGGTCACTCACGTTGTATTCCCATTGACGCGCAATTTCTTCATCGCTGAGAACATTGATTTCACGCTCTGGTTTCCAAGTCGAATCAAGACGTGAATCTTCACCACGTCGATGCAGATGTCCAGCCAATTGTTCTGCGCCAGCTTCAATTGTTGGCTCCCAGTCAAAGATAACTTCATTATCTCCTGAACCAATTCGTACTTCACTACCTGCAATCGCGCCTTGCTTGTACAACTCTTTTTCAACTCCCAATTGAGCGAGGCGATCAGCCAGATAACCAATTGCTTCTGCATTTTTAAAGTTAGTTTGACGTACCCAACGGACAACTTTGTTTCCGCGCACCGTAAATGAGCCATCTGCATTGGCCTTAACGGTGAATCCAGAATCATCTACAGGAGTAGGGCGCAGAATAATTCGAGTTCGCTCTTCTTTCTTTGCTTCAATTCTCGCTTTCTGAATTAAACGAGCCATTGCGTAAGTAAGTTCGGTAAGTCCTTCACGTGATGCTGCAGAAACTGGATACACGTCGTAGCCTTTTTCGCGAAGCGTCTGGGCCACCATATCCGCCATAGCTTTACCATCTGGTAAATCAATTTTATTAAGCGCAACGATGCGTGTTCTATCTTCAAGACCACCATAAATTGCTAATTCATTTTCAATTACTTCAAGGTCCACAATTGGGTTTCGATCTGTTTCGAGGGTTCCGCAATCCAATACATGAACTAGCGCAACGCAACGTTCTACGTGACGCAAAAATTCTAGTCCTAAACCTTTACCTTGGCTTGCACCAGGAATTAATCCTGGAACATCTGCAACCGTAAAACGAGTATCACCAGCTTGAACAACGCCAAGGTTTGGAACAAGAGTTGTAAATGGATAGTCAGCAATCTTTGGACGAGCAGCTGATATCGCTGCAATTAAAGAAGATTTTCCTGCGCTTGGAAAACCAACGAGAGCAATATCTGCAACCGATTTAAGTTCGAGCACTAGTGTGCGTTCTTCACCTGGTTCTCCAAGTAATGCAAATCCCGGTGCACGTCGCTTTGATGATGAAAGAGCTAAATTACCTAAACCACCGTGGCCACCTTGGGCCGCAATAAAAGTTGTTCCGACGCCAACTAAATCTGCAAGCATTTCACCTTGATTATCGTAAATAACAGTTCCATTAGGAACTCCCAGAATTAAGTCTTCACCAAATACGCCATCTTTACGATCGCCATATCCTTGATGACCAGAAGTTGCTTTTCGATGTGGCGAATGGTGAAAATCAAGAAGCGTTGTGACATTTGGGTCAACTACTAAAATTACATCTCCACCGCGTCCACCATTTCCACCATCTGGCCCACCGAGTGGCTTAAATTTTTCGCGTTTTACGGATACGCAACCGTCGCCACCTTTACCTGCAGTGGCATAGAGAGTTACGCGATCGACAAATGTTGTCATCTTCGTCTCCTCCCATAAATTCCTTAAACTTTTAATGAAATAAAAAAGCGAGCCGCACTTGAAGGCGGCTCGCTCTTTCGTAAGAACCGAAAATTAAGCTACTGGAACCACATTCACAACGTTGCGTCCGCGAGCGCGACCGAATTCAACTGCTCCCGCTGCTAGCGCGAAGAGAGTGTCATCTTTGCCACGACCAACATTTGCACCTGGGTGAAACTTTGTTCCGCGTTGGCGAACAAGAATTTCGCCGCTGTTAACAACTTGACCACCGAAGCGCTTAATACCAAGGTACTGCGCGTTTGAATCGCGACCGTTACGTGTCGAGGAGACACCCTTTTTACTTGCCATTGCTCAACTCCTATATACGTCTGGTTAGATTCGTCTGGTTTAGATATTAATAGCTGTAATTTTTACACGAGTGTGTTGCGCACGAAATCCCTGACGACGGCGGTAACCGGTCTTGTTCTTGTAACGCAAGATATCGATCTTTGGACCCTTTACGTCATCAATAACTTCACCAGTTACTTTGACTGAAGAGAGTGCCTTTGGGTCTGAAGTAACAGTTGCACCATCGACAACTAGGACAGCAGAAAATGAAACTGTTGCACCACTCTTGCTATCAAGGTGATCGACAAGAATTGTCTCTCCAACAGTTACTTTCTCCTGGCGTCCGCCAGCTTTCACGATTGCGTACACGTAACTACTCCACTTCGTAAGGCCAGATCAGCACGTGGTGCGAATCGGGCAGGCGCTAAGGGTACGGAGAACCGCACCCATGGGTCAAACTGAGTCGGGTTTCGGGCTCATTCCCCAGAGCCAGGAGTTACCACACCGGTGCTCACGGCACGGCGGCGTTTGCGGCCTCCATTCTTTGGGTTCTTTGAATCCTTCTTCACCTCAGATTGTTGGGAATCATCATTTTGCACTTCGATAAATTCATGTGCAGTTGCTGCCTCTTCTTCAACATCTTCATGGCTTGCAGATTGTGAATTCACTTGTGGCATTGGTGCTTTCATCTTCACAGGTTCGGTGTGAATGTGAATACCGCGGCCAGAACATGAATC
>JBPCTE010000046.1:0-5436 GCA_051006495.1 Candidatus Planktophila sp. | reverse complement strand
TGGGGGTGAACGGTCTCGACTTTGGAAGTTGATTCAGGGGAAGCGGGCCGAGGAAGCCAGGATGATCTCGTTAACCAAAAACCTGTGCAAAAAATAAGTGCAAGTACAACTCGCACTGATTACGCCCTAGCTGCATAAGCTAGCCCCGTAATCCGTCAGCTCAGATTCCGTCTTCGGTCTGAAACCTGGCGTCGCTAGAAGGCTCTTTCTATAGTGGCGTTGCGAACGCTATGGAAGAAACTTTTCGCAAATGAGTTCGTCGAATACTTGTGTGTATGAGATTCGGAACTGAGAAAACGATAATCACACTACGCCCGTAGAAGCCCTGTTTTAATCCCGAAGGACCCGGGTTCGATTCCCGGCACCTCCACGACGAGCAAGCAATCAAAAATGCTTGCATTGTAGATTCGCGAGCGAGGAGTGGAAGGTTAAGCGCATTCTTTTTGCGCGCAACCTCCACGACGAGCAAGCAATCAAAAATGCTTGCGCGCAAACTCTCTCTTAAGTGCATAGGCGCCAGTGAGAATTCCAACTAGAGCAAAGAGTTTCGCTCCTAACGCAACACCTTCAAGTATCAACATCACACCTAATCCAACTCCTAATGCGCTTAATACACAGACAAATATACGTCGAAGCGTTTTCAATAAAGGGCTCTTAATTCGAATAAAAGTTAAAGCTATTGCAATTGGACCTGAAAATAACATGGTTGAAAAAATGACAACAACTAGAACCGCAAGTGAGTACATAACTAATTCAGACCTTGCCAATTCTTTTGAAGCACCGCGTATAAATCCATATCAATAACTTCGCCATCTGCTCGGATAACTCTTTGGCGCAGCAATCCTTCATGTTCATAGCCGGCTCGAGTTACTACTTTTTTTGAAGCTTCATTATCGTGATCAATCATGGCTTCGATGCGGTTCCATCCCATAGTTTCAAATCCAAAGTTTGTCAGTACTTTTACCGCAGTTGTTCCTATTGATTTACCGCGAGATTCCTTTGCAATCCAATAACCAATTTCTGCAACCTTGTTATTAAAATTTGGGGAGTGAAATGAAATCACTCCAGCTAAAGCTGATTTCTCTCCTTGGCTACTTTCAATAATGAAACGAATCTCACGCTTGTTCTGTAATCCTTCTGGATCAAGTTGTCGAACAAATGATTGTGCATGTTCGAGTGTGTAATTAGCCGGAACAGTTGTGAAGTGTGAAATTAGTGGATCTTGGCACGCTAGATAAATGCTTTCGATATCGCTTTCACGAGAAGGTCGCAACGTAAGAGTTCCGTACGTGAGTGTTGGAACTTCACTTGGCCACCAAATCATGGCTCAAGAATGGCATACGTGAAACTAGTAGCGGGGGCAGGATTTGAACCTACGACCTCTGGGTTATGAGCCCAGCGAGCTACCGAGCTGCTCCACCCCGCGTCGGTGGCTCAATCGTAAGTGAGCAAGCAGTATTCACCAAATCCGTGAGTGCACTTCCTACTTTGACTTCGTTGAAAGTGGATTTAGATGAGTAACTACTTTTTGTTTTGCGCAGAAATTGCTGCAGCAATCGCTGCCTTCAAGCGATCTTGCGCTTTTCCATACGCAGCAAAATCTCCCTTTGCTAGCGCTGCTTGTCCATCTGCAAGTGCTTGTTTTGCACTTGCAAGTGCGTTCGCTAAGTCAGTTGTTCCTGTAGTTGGTTTACCTGAACCAGTTGATGCACCATTTTCAGATGTTCCAGAGTTTCCAGCGAATACTTGATCAAGTGCACCCTTGAGAGTGTCGCTATAACCAATCTGATCACCGAATGAAACCAAAACTTTTTGAAGCAATGGATACGCAGCTGCGTTAGATGTTGCACGAACATAAACAGGTTGTACGTAAAGTAATCCGCCGCCCACAGGAAGTGTTAGCAAATTACCGAGTACAACATCTGATCCACCTTGGCGTAACAATGAAAGTGAGTTAGCAACTTCTGGTTTTGCTTCAAAGTTAGAAGCAACTTGTGAAGGACCAGCAATGTTTGTGCTTCGCGGTAATTGAAGAACTGTAATTTTTCCATAGTCTGGGCCAGCCTGTGAATTAACTACTGCAAAGGCTGCCAGGTTTTCACGACCACCACGAGGTACGAATGGTGTTGTTAATGAGAATGCAGCTTTGTTTGAACCAGGCAATTGCATTGTCATGTAATACGGAGGTTGGTTTCCAGCATTGGCGCCAAATGTAGATGGGTCACGTGGTACGCGCCAGAAGTCTTGCCCGCCGTAAAACGCCGCTGCTGTTTGTACATGGTAGGCACTTAAAATATCGCGCTGAACTCTAAACATATCTTCTGGATAACGAATGTGTTCCATGAGTTGATCTGAGATTTCAGACTTTGGTTTAACACTCTTAGGGAAAGCCTTTGACCACGTCTTTAGAACAGGATCATTCTCATCCCATTGGTACAAACTGACTGTTCCATCGTAGGCATCAACTGTTGCTTTTACAGAGTTGCGAATGTAATTAACACTCTTATTTCCCTGTGCAGTAATTGATGTCGAGTTAGCAGTCAGTGCATCAGATGTTGCACTGGAGAGAGTTGTTTTGCGTGAATATGGATATCCCGCACTCGTTGTGTAACCATCAATAATCCATAAAATTCGACCATCAACCAAAGCTGGGTATGGATCTCCATCGAGAGTTAACCAAGGTGCAACCTTAGCCACGCGATCACGTGGATTTCGTTCAAACAAAATCTTTGAATCTTTATTGATTAAATTGGAGAGCAATATACGTTGTTCTTGATACTTCAGAGCAAAAACTAATTTGTTCAAAAGTGAACCAACTGGAACTCCGCCCTTTCCAGAATAAGTCACATTTTTCTGACCATTGGCAGATGTGTCATCTGGATAGTCGAACTCGACAGGTTCTCCAGTTGTCGTTCCGCCGATGATTGAATAATCAGGAACGTTTTCACCGAAATAAACGCGTGGCTCAAAATCACCAAGTCCCTTTGTTGGTGGCAAATCTCCGACGATAAATGATGGCTTTCCATCTGCGTCGCGAACATTTCCGTATGCAGCAACAAAACCGAAACCGTGCGTGTAAACGAGGTGATCATTAATCCAGTTACGGCTTGGATTTCCATCAATATTTAACTCACGAATAGCAACAATTGTGTCGTGAGAAACTCCATTAACTTTATAACGATCTACATCCAGCGATGCACCGAATGTGTAATACGGCTTAATCTGTTGAAGTTGTCTAAAAGTTGGAGAGAGTACGTTCGGATCCATCAAGCGAATATTTGAAATAGTTGTAGCATCGTTAGATAACTGTCCCGCAGATGCATTCAAAGTCGCTTGAAAGTCCTTTACTTCAACTGCTGATAGACCAAAAGCATCGCGTGTGGCATCAATATTGCGCTGAATAAATGGGGCTTCTTTTGAAGACTCACTTGGCTTGACTTGGAATTGTTGAATAGCGGCTGGATAAATTCCTGCGATTAGTACTGAAGAAACAACGAGCAGTGCTGTTCCTGCAGCTGGAAGTAACCAAGATTTGCGAACAATATTTGCAAAGAAAAGTAGAGAACAGATCAATGCAATACCTGCCAAAATTGCTTTAGCTGGCAATAGCGCATTTACATCCGTGTAAGTCAAACCTGTAATTAATTTATTATCTTTAAGGGCTAACGCGTAGCGATCTAGCCAATATGCACCTGCCTTGAGCAGAACTACTAATCCAAGGAGGACTGAGAGTTGAACACGGGCCGTAATAGTTGTGCGCTCTTGTGCAACCTGCGGACGAATACCACCATATAAGTAATGCACGATTGCAGAACCGATAATTGCAAAAACCAATGTAGAAATTCCCCAAGCAACAAGTGCTTGATACATCGGTAACTTAAATGCGAAGAACGAAATATCTAATCCGAATTGAGCATCTGTCACTCCGAATGGAGTTGAGTTCTTAAAGAGCAGCCATGTATCCCACAGTTGAGAAGTTGATGAACCACCGAAATAGAAGAGAACCAGTGAGAGACCGATAAGCACAATTCGACGAATTGGTTCGATCTGTGAGCGATAACGCTCAAGATTATCGGCTTCAACAGTGAGTGGAACGTATAAAGGTCGCTTTCGAAATGCGATGTAAATATTTGAAGTGATGACAAGTGATGTTGCTAAACCTGCTGCGATAAAGACTGTTGCCTTTGTCAGAAGAATTGTTGACCAGACTTCCGTGAAGTTAACTGATTTAAACCAGAGCCAATCTGCATAGAAACCACTAAGGCTTACTAGTGCTACGGATGCAACAACCAGAATTGCAATAACAATTGGAAGTGGCCCACGGCGGCGGCGGTTGAAGTTGAAATTCGGGAAGTTACTTGTCATGAGTAAAAGATACTGAACTGAGTGCTTGCTCTGCCACTTGGGTGGTTTTTAAGCCTTATTGGTGCAGACCATGCCTAATTTTTCAGGAGAACTATTTGCAGATAGCGCATTTACGGCATCATCGATCGTACGTATGGCATAAAGGGTTATGCCTTCTGGAACAGAAGTAATCTCAGCGCAATTAGCTCGTGGTGCTAGAAAAAGAGTTGCTCCAGCTCTGCGCGCGGCAATAAGTTTTTCATCGATGCCGCCAATCGGGCCTACTTTTCCCGCAAGATCGATCGTGCCAGTTCCAGCAACTTTTCTTCCTTGCAATAAATCCTGCGGAGTTAGTTCTTCAATCACGCCGAGTGTGAAAACCATTCCTCCACTTGGTCCGCCAGTCTCTTTTACATCTAATGTAATTAATGACGGATCAACACTTGGTAATTGCGGATAATTCTTTTTCATATATGCAAGTGCAACAATTTTCGCTTTATCCTGCGAAGATGTCATATCCACTTTGGCTTCTTTATCAATTACTTGAGCGCTGACATGGTCGGGATAAAGAACTGAGCGTGGGAATACTCGCTGGTCACCATTGGCCCACCCATAAACAATCTCCCCGGAAAACATTGCAGAACCCGGACTTGTTACGCGCACGGCCAATAAATAGAGCGAGCCGGTTGGTTTGTAGGAGTGCTCTGATTTAATCGAAATGACTTTATCTAGTACATCCGTAGCCCCACCTGGCATCACTACAACAAAAGGTAGCGGAGCAAATAATGCAAGACCAAAGAAAAGAATGATTATTGATTTAACCGCAATTGGCAGCGACGAGTAACGCATTCTTATAGATGCTTACGATCCTGATTGGGATCCTGGTTGGGGTTTTGAGGTGAAGTTGAATAAGGCTTTGGAATCTCATTCGCAGTTGGATCGTTACGATTTACAGGGGTGTGATCATTGGGATCTCGAAATGTGCTTTGAAACTCCGCAAATTTTCCAATTGAACGAGTGGTTTCAGATTCAAAACGATTCTTAAATTTTGTAACCCAAAGTACGTAACCCAACGCGCCAATTAATCCCGCC
>JBPCTE010000045.1:0-1949 GCA_051006495.1 Candidatus Planktophila sp. | reverse complement strand
GTTGAAGCAGCCGATGCACACCTGCGCAAAGTATTAGCAGAGCTGCCGATAAAGATAATTACACAAAAACGTGGAGATGCTGTTGGGCCACTGGTCGAACGCTTTGCAAAAGATGAAACATCCGTGCTCCTTGGCACCATGTCGCTCTGGCAAGGAGTCGATGTTCCAGGTAACTCATGTGTGCTTGTCACAATAGATCGCATTCCATTTCCACGACCTGATGAACCCGTGATGTCTGCACGCGCCGCGCAAGCAGATGCCGGCGGTGGCTCTGGTTTTATGCAGATCTCGCTGCCACGGGCTGCTCTGCTATTGGCACAGGGCACTGGGCGTTTAATTAGATCGGTAGAAGATCGTGGCGTTGTTGCAATCCTTGATTCGAGAATAGTTAATAAGAGATATGGAAGCGTGCTCTTAAATTCAATGCCACCGCTCTGGCGAACTTCAGAGAAATCCGTTGTGCGCGAATCGCTACAGCGATTGTCCAATCAACTTAAGGACTAGCTCTTTAACCTTCGGCCACGATGCAGCAAAGCTGGGGTGCAGTGTTAATCCGTTAATTTCTTCAACCTCAACCCATCGCACTTCATGTGACTCATCATTTACTTCATGCGCCACAAGTTGTGCACCAGCAGATGCGATGACAGTGTCGTACTTCCAATTTCCGTGATTATCTTCGTGAATAAGAACCGGCGTGACAAGAGCTGGATCTAAACCAGTCTCTTCAACTGCTTCGCGAAGTGCGCCTTGAATAACATCTTCATGCGAATCGCGCGCACCACCTGGAATTCCCCATGTATCTCCGTTATGGACCCACGGCGCTCGGTGTTGAAGCAAAACCATTGATCCACGCACAAGGAGTAAACCAGCAGCGCCGTGTAAACCCCAGTGCTTATTTCCGCAATCACACTGGACCCACCCATCACCATCTCGCGCTACCACGGTTCTAGAGTGGCATAAGTATCCACATGTGCGCGAGATGAAGGCATTTGTTGCGCGTGACTTATTTAACCTGCGCCCACTATGAAAATAAATAAAGCATGTATCGCAGGTATTACTGCTCCTTTACTTATCGCATTTCTGATTCCAGCGCCGAAATCCTTCGCCGCTGATTGCACGCAAGCATGTCTGGCTGTCACTGTAGAAAATGGGCAGATTGTCGTCTCGGGTCAAAAGGGAAATGGTCCCAAGAGCAGCAAGTCCGTCACAGTTGTAAAAAAAGCTACACCGATTAAAAAAGTTGTACCGAAAAAACCAGTGGTAAAACGAGTTGTCTTAAAGCAACCGAGCACAGTGGTCACAAAACGCAAACCAGTGCTCAAGCGAAAGAAAGTAGTGGCCAAGAAAGCAGTTGCTGCAACATCGATTGCAGATCGCCTGACGAAATTGCTACCAACTGGTGGCGTTGCGTATCAACCAGCATTTGAACCACTGGTGCATGTGCCCGTGGTTTTTTGGTGTGACTTACCAAAGATTTTTAGCACCCGATTTAACATCGTCGGTGAAGTTGTCGATGTCACGCTTCGGCCATCTTTTTCATGGTCATTTGGAGATGGCTCAGTCATGACCAGCACTGATCCCGGTGCTGCCTATCCCAATGGCTCTATTCAGCATGCATACTTAAAAGAGGGAACATATTTGGTAACAATGCTTGCAACCTGGGGTGGCACGTGGTCAAACCAAGGCACCATCCGAGCCGTTACCGGTGAAATCAAAACCGTTCGCGTTGCAACAGTAAAGGTTGTTAGCGCCCCAACAATGTTTGTCCAGTAATGAGTACGGCAACTGCGGTGGATTACCGCGATGATGAGTTTGCACGAAGCGTTGCAACATTCTTTGTATATATCGATTCACCTGATTTAAATGCCATGCAACAAGATGGCGCTACAGCGATTGTGGATCTTGCAGGTGAGTACGAATCAATGGGGTGCAGCGTTAACACCGCCCTT
>JBPCTE010000044.1:0-9951 GCA_051006495.1 Candidatus Planktophila sp. | reverse complement strand
TTATCTTGATCTGTGTACCAACGATCTGCTTCTTCTTCGTTATCTGCATACTTGTCTTTGAATACATCTGGGATGTACTTAAACATAAATCGTTCGCCATTAGTGTTAGTAAGAACTCCACCTTCACCACGTACCGATTCAGTTACAAGAATTCCACGCACAGATGGTGGCCATACCATTCCAGTTGGATGAAATTGCAAGAACTCCATATCTACAAGGTTTGCACCAGCTTTTAGGGCGAGCGCGTGACCATCTCCGGTGCCCTCCCAAGAGTTAGATGTAATTTTAAATGTTTTACCAACGCCACCTGTTGCGATGATTACTGCTGGTGCTTCGAATAAAACTTCCGCGCCAGTTTCGCGCCAATATCCATAAACACCAGCAACTTTTCCGTCTTCTTTAATAATTTCAGTAACCGTCAACTCAGGAAATACTTTGAGGTGGCTCTCCATTGATTGATATGTCTTGCCATCTTTTTGTTGCAGAGCAACAATGCGCTGTTGCATTGTGCGAATAAGTTCTAGCCCAGTGCGATCACCGACGTGTGCAAGACGTGGATATTCGTGTCCGCCAAAGTTACGTTGGCTAATTTTTCCTTCTGAAGTGCGATCAAATAAAGCGCCCCATTGCTCGAGTTCCCAGATGCGATCTGGTGACTCTTTAGCGTGAAGTTCGGCCATTCTGTAGTGGTTTAAGAATTTTCCACCGCGCATTGTGTCGCGAAAGTGAACCTGCCAATTGTCATTGTCGTTGACATTTCCCATTGATGCGGCTGCGCCACCTTCTGCCATAACAGTGTGGGCTTTTCCAAAGAGTGATTTACAGATAATTGCGACGCGCAAACCAGCTTCGCGTGCTTCTACTGCCGCGCGCAATCCAGCACCGCCCGCGCCAATGACAACTACGTCATATGAGTGGCGTTCGAGATTTGTCATTTAATCCGCTGCTTTCTTAGAAGAAATAGAAGTTTGTCCAGGCGCCAGATGCCACAGCGCGTACGTATATATCTGCAAAAGCAACTCCGAATAATGAGATCCACGCAAATGTTGGGTGTTTGTGATTGAGCACCGAAACCCATGACCACAACTTGTAACGAAGCGGGTGCTTAGAGAAGTGCTTCAAACGTCCACCTAGTGTGTGGCGACATGTGTGACACGACATCGAGTACAACCAGAGGAGGGTTGCGTTAAGAAGTAACACGAGAGTTCCAACGCTTACGTGGCCCCAGTGACCTTCGGCATCTCTAAAGGCAAGAATCGCATCGTAAGTAAGTAGTACGTTAAAAATTAATCCAAAGTAAAAGAACCAACGGTGACCATTTTGCAAAATAAGTGGTGCACGTGTTTCACCTGTGTACTTGGTATGTGGTTCTGCAACGGCGCATGCAGGTGGTGACATCCAAAATGCGCGGTAATAGGCCTTGCGGTAGTAATAACAAGTCATGCGGAATCCAAGCGGGAAGATCAATATAAATAGCGCTGGTGAAATTCCGATTCCAAAGTATTGATTATTAAAAGGTTGGCCAAGTAATGAAGATCCTTCGATACAGCTTGTTGACAAACAAGGAGAATAAAAAGGTGAAACTAGCGGTTCTGCAAAATAATATTTATTTTCAAAAGCACGAAATGTTGCGTAAATTACGAAGCTAATTAATACGCCGAAAGTAATTGCCGGTTGGAGCCACCAACGATCAGTGCGCAGTGTGCGCTCTTTAATCTTTGCTCGCGTTGGCGAGAAAACTCCTGACATCGATTGCCCCTTTAGTGCTAATAATTCAATGCTTTTATAGGGGTAAGTGTGCTCCGCCAATTGTTAAGTTGCTAGGTGGAAGCACGCATGAATTGGTATGAAGTCAGCCACAAATAAATAAGAGCGGAGGGCGTGGGATTTGAACCCACGAGGCTTTCACCTGCCGGTTTTCAAGACCGGTGCACTCGGCCGCTATGCGAGCCCTCCGCGCGATAATCTACCCGAAGAGCCATGTACTTAAAAATTGGCGGTTATTTAACACTCATTAACGGGCAGGAAGTTCCAATAACTCCTCAATAATCATTGCCACACCATCATCTGTGTGTGGCTCTGCAATTGATTTCGCTGCTTTGTGGGCATCTGGATGTCCATCAGCCATTGCATATGAACGTCCGCACCATTCGAGCATTGAAATATCATTTGGATTATCACCGAATGAAACACAATCTTCTGCACTAATTCCTAAACGCTCTGCCATCTTTGAAAGTGTTGCGCCTTTTGAAACCCCGAGTGCTGAAATTTCTAGAAGTGAGTCGTGTGGATTCGAGTGTGTGACAGTTACTAGTCCAGTTAATTCTTTTGTTGCGATTGCGAGCATTTCATCAGATGAAAGCTCTTGATCGGAACAGCGAGCCAATAATTTGAGCGAAGGCGATGTCATTATCTCTGTGATGTCATCGACGCCAATATTGTCTAAACCAACATCCCAGCGTGGAACATATTTTTTCTCTCGGTGAAAATAATTATGAGCCTCTGATGCAAATGAAATACTTGGGATGGCTTTACGCAATTTCCTTACCGTTTCAATCTGAGCATCTACGGGAATTAGCCACTCTTCAATTACTTTTTGCTTCTGTAAATCAAATAATTGTGCGCCATTTCCACAGATTGCTTTACCGATTCCGAATGCTTCTTTAATTTCTGGCATCCAACGTGGCGGTCGGCCGGTTACGAAAAATATTTCTACACCCATATCGTGCGCTTTGCGAAAAGCGTCAATGGTGCGTTGGGTTACTTCGCCGTAATGAGCAACAATTGTTCCATCTAGATCTGAAGCAATTAATTTGGGGCGAAAACTCACACAAGCTCAAATCTTGAAGTACCTAAGAATGGTTGTAACGCTTTCGGAACATTAACGCTTCCATCTGCATTTTGATGATTTTCCAAGATAGCGACAATCATGCGTGGAATGGCAACAAGCGTTCCGTTTAATGTGGCGATTGCTTTTGTGCCATCGCTATCTTTATAACGAATATTTAATCTCCGCGCTTGGAACTCAGTGCAGTTAGAGGTACTTGTCACTTCGCGATACGTGCCTTGTGTAGGAATCCACGCTTCAATATCAAATTTACGATTAGCGCTAGAACCAAGATCACCTGATGCCACATCAATGACTCTGTATGGAATTTCCATTGCGTTAAGGAAGTCCTTCTCCCATTGCAATAAGCGCTTGTGTTCTTCTTTAGCATCTTCTGGTTTGCAGAATGAGAACATTTCAACTTTATCGAATTGATGTACGCGAATAATTCCTCGCGTATCTTTTCCGTAGGTTCCTGCTTCGCGCCGAAAACACGTTGAATAACCTGCATAACGAAGTGGAAGTTTTTCTACTGGCAAGATCTCGTCCATGTGCATTGCAGCTAGTGGCACTTCGCTTGTACCAACTAAATAGACTTCATCGCGTTCGAGGTGATAAACATTTTCTGCAGCTTGTCCTAGAAATCCTGTTCCTTCCATCGCTGCTGGATTTACAAGAACGGGCGGAATTACAGGAATGAATCCAGATTTTGTGGCAGATGAAATTGCGTAATTAACTAGCGCGAATTCAAGAAGTGCACCAACACCAGTCAAATAATACGAACGAGACCCGGCAACTTTAGCCCCGCGCTCTGTATCAATTGCACCGAGTAATTTTCCGAGTTCTACGTGATCCTTTGGTTCAAAACCATCTTTAGTGAAGTCACGTGGTGTGCCAACGTGTTCAATAACGACAAAGTCAGCTTCTCCTCCGATTGGTGCATCGGGATCGAGAATGTTTGAGAGTTGCATTGCAATTGCATCGGCTTGGGCTTCAATCTCAGCACGCTTGGTATCTGCAGCCTTTACTTTATTTGCTAACTCTTTTGCATTCTCAAGTAGTGCGCTCTTTTCCTCACCCTTTGCAGCACCGACAGATTTAGAGAGCGAATTTTGTTCAGCGCGCAACGTTTCAAACTCTGTAATAGCTGTGCGACGCGTTTCATCGATTGCTAAAAGTTGATCGACGATTGACGTATCTTCGCCGCGACCTTTTTGTGATGCACGAACTGCATCTGGGTTTTCGCGAATAAACTTTATGTCAATCATTTTGCACTGCTTTCTCGTGGATAAGAACCAAGGAATCTAATTTCGTCGCAAATTTCACGTAAACCCTCGAGTGCTTGTGACACAGCTGGATCATTGACGTGACCTTCAGCATCAATAATAAAGTGGTAATCGCCCAATACGCGTCCAGTTGGACGGCTTTGGATGAAAGTTAAATTGACGTCTCGCTTTGCGAATTCAGTCAAAATTTCTAGGAGCGCACCAGCATGATCAATGTCGATATAGAGCGCGAGTGATGTGCGGTCGTGCCCGGTTGGTGCCGAAAGTTCGCCTGGTTTTGAAACTAATACAAATCGAGTAACTGCGCCATTGTTGTCGCCAATATTGTTTGCAATAACTTCTAAGCCGTAATGTGATGCTGCAACTTCTGCGGCGATAGCTGCATCGAATTCGCCACGAGAAATTGCTTCCGCAGCGGCGGCTGTTGAAGCTGTTGGAATAATTTCTGCATTTGGATAATTCTTTGCGATGAATGCTCGGCACTGTGACTCTGCATGCGGATGCGTTGCAATTCTTTTAATCTCTTTTGTCCCGGGTTTTGTCATTAATGAAAATGAGACAGGAAGCGTTACTTCTCCTGCGATTACCAGTGGTTCACCCGTTGCCAACTCATCAAGGGTTCGTGCCACAACACCTTCGACAGAATTTTCAATTGGGACTAGTGCGAAATCTGCTTTGCTGTCGCGAACAGCCATAAGTGCTGCGGTCACGTTTGCATAAGGAATTAGTGCATCGGATGCGGATGTAATTTTTTTGAGTGCAGCCTCGGTGAAGGTACCTACTGGACCAAGGTATGCATATCTACTCACTGGCTAAGAATAGCCGAGCACAGAGCGTGCATGCGCCGGGCGATTAGTCATCACAATATCTACGCCAACGCTTGCGCAGTACTGCAGATCCTCCGTTGAATCTACGGTCCACACATATAACTCTTTTCCTGAACTCTTAATTTCTCTGACTAGTTCAGGTGATTTCTTAATCATTTCAACACTTGGTCCAATAACTTTGGCAGATGTAAACCGGCGTGTGATTTTGTTAGTGATATCACCGAGAAGCATCACTGTTTTAATCGTTGGATCTATCTTTTTGATTTTTTCAATTGCGAACCAAGAAAAGGACATGATTGCAATATCAATTCCTGCTTTCGATATTGCATCTTTTCTTCTGTGGAGCTCGGCAATAACCAACTCTTCAACGCGATTTCCTGTCGGAACAGGGTGTTTGGTTTCTAACGCTAAAGATTTTTTATTTTCAATTGCAAGATCTAATAATTCATTAAGTGTCATAACGGCTGGATAAATTTGCTTTATTTCTGCATACGTCCGGTTAGCGATAATCGCAGCGCTCTTGGCTTCTTTTTTCATGTTTGCGTCATGCCACAAAATAGGGAATTCGTCCTTTGTGATTCGTATGTCGCATTCGAAACCGAGTGCACCTTGTTTAATCGCCCCGTCATAGGCAGCCATTGTGTGTTCGGGGAAATCTGCCGATGCACCTCTGTGGGCGTAGAACTTCATCTTCTTATTATTACGCAATCAAGCCATTAGGCTAGGCGGTATGAGTAAGAGTTACTTCGCTGTTTCTGCGCGCACAGCAATTGGTTTAGCGCGAAGTGGCAATGAAGATTCAGCGCTCACTAGCTCGTCATTGTTGGCTGTTGCAGATGGAATGGGCGGACATGCTGGCGGTGAAGTTGCTTCACAGATTGCCATTAAAACTCTCGCAACATTGGTGCCTGTATTCACGGCTCCGGATATTGATACAGATTCAATCGAAGATTTATTGCTTAACTCTCTTCACACAATTGATGGTGAAATCTCTCGAGTGGCAAGTGATGAAATTGAGTTACGGGGTATGGGAACGACGTTAACTGCTTTACTAATTAGAGATGGTCGGGCTGCACTGTTACACGTAGGAGATTCACGTTGCTATCGATTGCGGGGCAATACTTTTGAGCAGTTAACTCACGATCACACCGTGCTTCAAGAGTTGTTGGACTCTGGCACTATCTCAATGTCAGAGGCTGCCGATCATCCGCAACGATCGATGTTGACCCAAGTGTTGATGGGCGAAGGCTCTATCGCACCTGTTCTCATGGTTTACGAAGTAAATTCTAAGGATCGCTTCTTACTATGTAGCGATGGGTTGTCGAGTGTTTTAACCGAGAAAGAGATTAAATCCTTGCTGAAAAAATCTAATCGCGACGAAGCTGTCGAAGCACTCGTTGAGGCGACTTATGTCAATGGTGCACCAGATAACGTCACTGTTGTTGTTGCAGATGTGATTGAAACAGAAGAACACGAAGTTAACTTAATTGGGGCTGCGCAATGACATTACTAGGCGGCCGTTACTTGGTTGGCGAAATGATTGGCACCGGCGGAATGGCTGATGTTTATATTGCTCAGGATGAAAGACTTGCACGACAAGTTGCTGTAAAGATTTTGCGAAGCGACCTTGCTAAAGATCCCTCATTTGTCGCGCGCTTTAGAAAAGAAGCATTTGCGGCAGCTGGATTAAATCATCCTGGAATTGTTGCCGTATATGACTCAGGCGAAGATCCTGCTCCGTACATTGTTATGGAGTTAATTTCCGGTCACACGCTTCGCGAACTTATTCACCGCGGAGAGAGAATTCCAGTAGATCGCGCACTTGAAATAGGTGAAGGAATTCTTGCCGCTCTTGAATATTCACACGAACGCGGAATTGTTCATCGCGATATTAAACCCGCCAACATCATGATTACAGAGATGGGCGATGTAAAAGTGATGGACTTTGGTATTGCACGCGCGATGGATGACTTCGGTGCAACGCTTACGAGTACCTGGAACATTGTTGGTACTGCACAATATTTATCACCAGAGCAAGCAATGGGCGAAACTGCAGATGCGCGGAGTGATATTTATTCAACGGGTTGTTTGTTATTTGAAGTTCTAACGGGCCGTCCACCTTTTACTGGAGACACACCGGTTTCAATTGCATACCAACACGTTTCAGGTGAGTTGCCAAAACCTTCATCGATTCAACCAACTCTGCCCGGAGATATTGATGTGTTGCTCTCTGTTGCACTGGCAAAGAAAGCGCATGATCGTTATCAATCGGCAGGTTTAATGCTCGATGATTTACATCGAGTGCGCACAGGACAGGCTGTCACAACAAAGATTGCACGTACAAAAATTTCTCGCCGCACGGTTTTAACATCTGCCGTTGCACTCGTTCTGGCACTTGCAGTGGCAACGGGTGGAATATTTTTAACCCGCTCAGACTCTTCTGTCGGTGCTGATGGAATTCCAAATGTTGTTGGACTTACTCAAATTGCCGCACAATCGCTTTTAACTGATTACACAGTCACAATTCAGCGTGCACATGATTCTAGAATTCCAAAAGACCGAGTCGCTAGCCAATTTCCATTAGCTACAACCCGTGCCGCAAAAGGTTCGGGCGTAATCATCACAATTTCAGATGGTCCCGGTGATGCGATTGTTCCTACTGATCTCGTTGGTTTATCCCTCATTGATGCGCGCAACTCTCTTGCTGCCGTCGGTTTAGTTATTGCATCAACACAAGCTGTTCCTGCTGATCGTCCGCAAGGAACGGTATTAAAAGTTTCACCAGAACCTGGTTCAACAATTTCTGCAGGAAGCGGTGTTGTTCTACAAATTGCCAGTGGAGAAGTTGAAGTTCCATCACTTATTGGAATCGATGCGATTCAAGCAAAAACTCTTTTAGTACAAGCTGGATTCTTAGTGCGCGAAGTTGAAGCCTATGATTCAAATCAGCCTGCTGGGGTTGTTATAAGACAAGCGCCCGATGCTGGTTCAACACAAACAATCGGTCAACCAGTAACAATTACTATTAATAAAGCGCCTTAATCAGGCGTTTATTACCGGAGATAATCCAACCGCTCTCTTTTGTGCGTTTTCATCTCCGCACTGGGTTAACCAATTAGCCAATAATTTGTGACCATGCTCGGTTAAAACTGACTCTGGATGAAATTGCACTCCTTCAATTGGAAGCGATTTGTGACGCATCGACATAACAACGCCGGATTCTGTGCGGCCCGTTATTTCTAATTGATCCCCGATAGTTGCAGGTTCTACGGCGAGTGAGTGGTAGCGAGTTGCAGTAAATGGTGATGGCAAATTGTTGAGTACTCCTGCGCCTTCATGAATTACTTGAGAGGTTTTTCCATGCAACAACTCTGGTGCGCGTGAAACTGTTGCGCCAAATGCAACGCCAATTGCTTGATGTCCAAGACAGACTCCAAAGAGTGGGATTTCTTTTTCGGCGCAGAACTTAATCATGTCGATGCTAACGCCAGCTTTTTCTGGAGTACCAGGACCGGGTGAAATTAGAACACCGTCATATTTACTAGCTTCATCGGCTGTGACTTCGTCATTGCGCACAACGGTGCACTCGGCCCCAAGTTGGCCCAAATATTGCACCAGGTTAAAGACGAAGGAGTCGTAGTTATCTACAACGAGGATCTTGGTAGCCATGTGCCAATTATGAAGGTTTCGGTGTAACCTCGCCTCATGCCAAAATCAAAGCTCCGTAAGAAAGTTCAAAAGGCGCACGCACATGAGCAGGACGTGGTTGATCACGCACCAGCGCTTACAGAGAGCCCTAAATGGTTAGCGCCAGTTATGGTTGCGGCCTTTTTGATTGGTCTCTTCTGGATTGTTGTCTTCTATGTGACCCAGACTCGATTCCCAATTCCAGGTATTAGCTCTTGGAACATGGTCATCGGATTTAGCTTTATTGGATTTGGATTCACTCTCGCCACTAAGTGGCGCTAATTACACGCGTGTAATTCGGTCCACACAGTGGATAACTTCTGTGGATAACTCTTTATCGCTTTGGAAGCATCGCGGCTGCCGCAATGGAGCCGCCGATTAACCCACCGAGATGTGCGCGCCAATCAACGCCGCCAATCACAAATCCCATGGCAAAGTTAATTCCAACAATTACAGCGATGCTCTTAACTTCTAATCCATAGCGTTTGCTAAGAACTGCAAAGGCCCCGAAGAGTCCAAATACTGCGCCTGATACTCCAACTGAGTATTGATAAGGCGTTGCAAGATAAGAAGAGAGCAGTGATCCCGAAATCAGGGATACAAAGAAAATAATTAAAAACTTTGATTTACCGAAGGCAGATTCAACCGGATTGCCTAGTGCCATTAGCGCATACAAATTAAAGCCGAGGTGAAATATTCCACCGTGCACTAGCGCGACTGTAAGGATTCGGTACCACTCGCCTGTTGAAATTAAGTAATCAATATTAGGAAGTGCGAATCGGTTTTCTAATCCTCCGAAAACAAGATTGTAAAGATAGGCAGCCGCAATAAGAGTAATAAGAGTTGTTGTGGCCGAGCGCTTCAATGAAGCCATAAATTATTTAACTGTGACGCTATTAATTGTTATTGGTGTTACTGGCTTATCTTGAGCGCCAGTCTTTGCTTTTGCGATTGAATCTACTACCGCTTGGCTAGCTGCATCTTTTACTTCACCAAAAATTGAGTGTTTGCGATTAAGCCACGTTGTTGGTGCCACAGTAATAAAGAATTGTGAACCATTTGTTCCTGGTCCAGAGTTAGCCATTGCGAGAATATATGGACGGTCAAAAGTTAATTCGCCGTGGAATTCATCTGCAAAACGATAACCAGGTCCGCCGGTGCCTTGACCGAGTGGATCTCCGCCTTGAATCATGAAGCCATCAATAACGCGGTGAAAGATAGTTCCGTCATAAAGATTTGCTGATGACTTTGCGCCGGTGCGTGGATCAGTCCATTCGCGTGCCCCGGTTGCAAGTTCAACAAAGTTTGCAACAGTCTTTGGTGC
>JBPCTE010000043.1:0-21917 GCA_051006495.1 Candidatus Planktophila sp. | reverse complement strand
GGGGCAAGTACTTTCACCATTGCTCTTTTCTCGCTAGGTGTAACTGACCTTGTTTTTGCTCTTGATTCAATACCTGCAATATTTGGAATCACAAAGGATCCTTATATTGTGGCAACTGCAAATATTTTTGCACTCATGGGCCTGCGCCAGCTCTATTTCTTGCTTCAGGGATTGATCGCCCGTTTGGTGTATCTCTCTCTGGGATTATCAGCGATCCTAGGATTTATTGGATTTAAAATGGTCTTCGAAGCTTTTCATGCAGTGGGAGTTCATGAGATTGTGGGCATCAAGATTCCACACGTCCCACTTGCCGTTAGTTTGGGATTCATCATTGCATCACTTGCGGTCACAACTGTTGCAAGCCTAACTGCGACTCGAAAAGATGGAAGCGAAATACTCTAAAGCGGCAAAATGTATATAAGCGCCGTACCAATTGCTGCGTAGGCACCTGCTTGTAAAAGAATACTAAGTGCAGTTTTTCTATCTGCAGCGCGACTTGCACTGTCGGCTACGCGAGAGATTTCTCCGAGTTTTCCAAAATTAAAAGTTCCCATAAAACCGTACGCTAAACAGAATTTCTTGCGAGATTGAACCCAGCCAATACTTGCAACTGCAAGTGGAACAAAAATTCCTAAGCGAGCGCCGCGTGGAGCGTTAGTTGAAATAAGTGTGACCAGTGAGGAAATAGAGAGTGCTAACCCCAAGAGAGCAACAACTTGCCTTCGACGAATTTCCCCTTTACCAATGTTGCACGTACCAGCGACGTAATTCGAAGTACTCAATTAGGCGTCTTCAAATTCATCTTCGTCAATCCACGCTTCTGCTGTGGAATCTTCTTGACGTTCAATCCATGACAAGAAGGATGCAACAGCCTTAAACGCTAAAAGACCAACAGCGAGAGCTGCTGCGATGCGTCGAATGGCTTTGAACATGGGATAAAAATACTCTTCTTTGGGAAATTTCGCAGTATTTAAAGATTACGAGTTGGTAAAGGCTTGTTCAATATCCCGCCATAAATCCTCAACATTTTCACAACCGACCGAAAATCGAATGAGGTTCTCTGGTGTTAATGTGCTTTCAGCAGGCCAACGTCTGCGGCGTTCCCACAAACTTTCGATGCCGCCCAAACTTGTCGCATGTGTGATTAAGTGCGAGCTTTCGCAAATACGATCGGCTTTTTCTGCTCCATCTTTTACTTCAAATGAAACTACTGCTCCGAAACCACGCATAAAACTCATTGCGCGCTCGTGCTGTGAATCTTCCGGCAAGCCTGGATAACGCACACGCGAGACTCCAGGGTGCTTGCTCAAACGCTTTGCTAATTCGAGGGCATTTTCTTGTGCCTTATTGAAACGCAGTGGAAATGTGCGTAAACCTCGAAGGGCAAGCCATGCTTCATACGGTCCTGGAATACCACCATGAATTTTTCGAATCTCTTGAAGACGTGAGTACAACTCAGAGTTCTTGGTTGAAAGAGAGCCCATAATGAGATCGCTATGGCCTGCAAAATATTTAGTTACAGAGTGCATCACGATATCTGCACCCATCGCTAATGGATTTTGAATTAGCGGTGTGGCAAATGTGTTATCTACACCAACGCCAACACTTAGATTGCGGGCAGCAACAATCAGGGTTGGCATATCAGCAACTTCTAAACCAGGGTTAGTTGGCGATTCAAGCCAAAGAAAAGCTGCACCCGTCATTGCGTGAATTACGGCATCTGTGTTAGCAATGTCAACGAATCGAACTTCAAGTCGTCCGCTTTCGTGAAAAGAGTGAAGCATCGCCATACTTCCGCTGTAACCCTGATCGGATGCAACAACTAGCGCACCAATAGGAAGTAATGCAAAGACGGCGCTGATCGCTGCATTCCCTGAGGCGAACGCAAGAGTTTGTCCACCCTCTAATTCACTAATTGCGCTTTCGAGTGCACTCCATGTTTCATTTCCACTTCGGCCATATCCAAGAGGTCCGCCAGCGTGATACGTCGAACTAAGTGAAATATCAGGATTAAGGGATCCATCGTTTACTACTGCCGGACGTCCCGCTGAAATAGCAATTGTCTCTGGACTTAACTTTGGATCGCTCATGTCTTAAGCCTAACGCTTGGAGAGCACTGCCATTGCAGCATTATGACCGGGGATTCCACTCACGCCACCTCCGCGTTGTGCGCCGGCTCCACAAATAAAGATTCGTGGATCATCTGTTTCAACGCCCCAGATTTGCTTATCTCCCTCTTCCTTAAATGGAAAACTTAAATCGGAATGAAAAATATTACCTCCTGGCAGGCGTACATCTTTTTCAAGATCCAATGGACTCTTAACTTCGATGCACAAGGACCCATCACTATTGACCGCTAGAACGCTTTCAATGGGATCCACCAAATAAGAGTTAAGTGCGTCAATACATCGCTGTGCTGCAATTTTTTTAGCCGCTTCATTATCTTTTTCAAATAATTCTGCGGGAGTATGTAATCCGAAGAGCGTAAGAGTGTGAAAACCTCTTTGTGATAACTCATCGCTCAAAATACTAGAATCTGTCAAAGTGTGACAATACATTTCAGAGGGTGCATGCTCTGGAATACTTCCATTTTTTGCCGTGGTGTAAGCATCTTCTAGCTGCTCGTAGCTTTCATTAATATGAAAGGTTCCAGAAAAAGCCTTCCGTGGGTCTGCGCCAGATTTTAAACGAGGCAGACTCTTAAGCAGCATATTTATCTTTAACTGCGAACCCGGTAATGATTTTTTACTCTCTTTACCTAAAATTTTGTCCAGATGCGCAGGCGCTGCATTGCTCAAAAGATATTTAGCCGCAAAACTTTCACCTAAAACCGTGTCTACTTGCACACCGGAGGAATCACTTGCAATGCGACTAACTTCAGAGTTCGTTTTAATCTCAACTCCTAATGACTTAGCTACTCGCTCCAATTCTGTAACGAGAGCGCCCATTCCGCCTCGAGGAACTTTCCATTCGCCCGTTCCATTGCCCATAAGGTGATACAGAAAACAGATGTTTGCTTGAATTGATTGAGCAGACACAAAAGTTCCGATAAGTGCATCTGTCAGTACCACTCCCCTTACCCAATCATTCTTAAATTTAGATTTGATTATTTCCGAGATTGGTTTTTCAATGAGATATTGCCATGTTTTATCTTGTGAGATAAGAGCTTTCATTTCGGAACGAGTTCGAAGAGGTTCTAGAAATGTAGGCGCAATCTTTTGGGCAAACTTTTCTACTTCTGAATAAAACTCTTGCCACGCTTGACCTTCACGCTCTGAATTGGTTAATTCTTGAAAAGAATCTTCGGTTTGCTTATCCCAGATGCGCGATATATGTAACCCTCGATGGTTCCCATTCACTTCATAAGGAGTAAATGATGAAACTTCACGAGAAAGTGTTTGAAAATTTAGTCCTAAATCTGTAACTATTTGGTCGGGTAAGAGTGCGACGAGATACGAATAACGTGAGAGTCGGGCATCAAAATCTTTAAACGCGCGAACGCTTGCCGTTGCCCCTCCAATTTCATTTGCTGCTTCGAGCATTAAAACTGATTTACCTGCTTTGGCCAAGTATGAAGCGGCAATCAAACCATTGTGACCTGCGCCCATGACGATGACGTCATATTTCATATATGAACTGTATTGCTGAACCTATTTGGGTTCAAGAATGAGTGAAACAGAGTTAATGCACCAGCGTTGATCTGTCGGAGTTTCAAATCCTTCACCCTCAAAGACGTGCCCTAAGTGAGAATCACAAGATGCGCACCTCACCTCGGTTCTGATGCGAGGCGCAAGTGAACGATCTTCTAGCAGAGTGACTGCATCATTTTCTGTTGGTGCATAAAAACTTGGCCATCCGCAACCTGAATGAAACTTGGTTTCACTTCTAAATAGCTCGGCTTGGCACGCTTTGCACTTATAAACACCTGTTGTTTCGGTATCTGTATATTCACCAGTAAATGCTTGCTCAGTCGCGCCTTTTCGCAATACGTCATAAGAAAGCGGATCAAGCCTTGCCTTTAGCTCAGCTTCGTCAATCTGTACTTTCTTGCTCACGCATTCACCATAGAATCTGGAAAGAGAATCCCTGTGCTTGAATGGCAGTCATAACCATTTGGGTTCTTCTCTAAATAGCGCTGGTGATATTGCTCTGCTTCAAAATATTCATTACCAGTTGCAGGAAGAATTTGGGTAACAATTTGGCCAATCGAGTTCTTATCTAACTCGGATTGATAAATCGCCATGGATTGCCGGACTTCGTTCATCTGTTCATCAGAAGTTGTGAATATCGCACTTCTATATTGCGAACCGATGTCATTTCCTTGGCGGTCATACGATGTTGGATCATGCATTTCCCAAAATTCTTTTAACAAACGAGAGTACGAAATTACGGAGGGATCAAATACGACTTTTACGGTTTCAGTGTGTCCAGTCGTGCCAGTGCAAACTAATTCATACGTTGGATGGGCGAGTGTTCCACCCATGTAGCCAACACTTGTTTGAATTACTCCATTTAGTTTCCAAAATCGTCTCTCTGCGCCCCAAAAACATCCAGTTGCGAAGTAAGCAGTTTGTGCGCTCATTCCTTAATTCTGGCATCTCACTTCGCTTCGCGCACGCGCTGATAACCTTGCTCATGCGCCCCCGTAGCTCAGGGGATAGAGCACAGCCCTCCGGAGGCTGGTGCGCAGGTTCGATTCCTGCCGGGGGCACACGTAAGCAATCACGATAGCTATTGGCGACTTAAATCACGTGATTTATAGAAATCTTTTGCCTTACATCCTTGTTTAACTAAGCAATACACGGGAGAATTACGTCGTTGCGTCGGCACTTCTGCTACGTATTTGGTAATTCTCGAAAATATTTTGTGAAGAAGGGATGGTTCAGTCATGGATTGGCGTCATCAATCTGCTTGTCGTGATGAAGATCCAGAGCTCTTTTTCCCAGTAGGAAATACTGGACCAGCAATTACTCAAATTGAAGAAGCGAAAAAAGTCTGTAATCGCTGCATTGTGAAAGAGCCTTGTCTTGCATGGGCTCTAGAAAGCGGACAGGATGCTGGCGTATGGGGCGGGCTTTCAGAAGATGAACGTCGTGCACTCAAGCGACGAGCTGCACGAAATCGCGCACGCATGCAAGAACAGAGCCAAATCAATAATCCTGCTTAAAGTGGGAACGTAAGTTTTGCAACCGTTTCTGAATTAGTAGATTTCAGCTCAATTGAACCTTTTAACTCATTTTCAGTCAAAGTTCTGACAATCTGAAGGCCTAAATTCGAAGATGTATTAAAGTCAAAATCTTTAGGTAATCCGACGCCATCATCACAAATTTCTATCGAGCACACTTTACTTTGACGGTCAATTTTGATCTTTAAACCTGAACCTTCACGTGCTAAACCGTGCTCTAGAGCGTTGTGAATTAGTTCTGTAATTACGAGTGCCAACGGTGTCGCAATTCTTGGATCAAGTGATGAAATTTCTCCAGAACGTGTAATTTTTAGTTCACTCGTGCGCGGACTCAAATCTAGTGCGTGGGTGATAAGAGAATCTAATACTTGATCAAATGCAACGCTTGCCTGCGAGCTAGTTGATAACGTTTCGTGAACCAAGGCTATAGACGCAATACGACGTACAGCCTCATCAAGGGCAGCACTTGCACTCGGATCATCAATTCGACGCGCTTGTAGTCGCAGTAATGCTGAAACTGTTTGAAGATTATTCTTTACACGGTGGTGAATCTCTTTGATAGTGACATCTTTTGTAACAATTTCACGTTCGCGGCGACGAAGTTCAGTGACATTCTGGATAAGAACAATTGCGCCAATTCGATCGCCTTTAGCCACGAGCGGTAGCACAATTAAATCGATTGTTCCGCCATCATTTTCGCATTCTGCTCGTTGTAAGGTTTTTCCGCTCAATCTACTTCGAAGTCCTTGGTCATCTGCAACTTGAGTGTTTCTATTTATCTTCTCGCTGATTTCCCCAAGATTCAAACCTTCAAGATCACTGTCCCAACCAAGTCTGTTATATGCAGATCGTGCATTAGGACTGGCATAAGAAATCGTTCCGTTCACATCTAAGCGAATCAATCCATCACCTACTCGAGGCGCTGGATCTAAGAATGCGTGAGCACCTGGATAAGGGAACGTTCCTTCAGAAACCATCGCATATAACTTATGAGCGATTTCTCGATAATTAAGTTCGAGTTTACTTGGTGAGCGCATTGATTCAGCGCTTCTGTGACGCGAAATTACTGCAATGACTTGTGATTCAAAAATAACAGGAACGGTCTCAACTTTAATCATCACGTCGCCAACTAATTCTGGTGCAGAATCTCGGATAATTTCTCCATCGGAAAGCGCCTGATCAATAAGTGGCTTAGCTCCCCATTCGAGCTCTTCACCGATTACATCATGAGTAAAAATCGTCGCAGCTGTTGTCGGGCGAATATGCGCGACTGCCACGTACCCAGTTGGCCAGTTTTTAAAATCTTTCCGTAACGGAACCCACAGAACTAAATCCGCAAATGATAGATCAGCAAGTAACTGCCAATCTGCGACAAGTTCTTGAATTCTATGAATATGAGCGGCCGAAAGTGGTGATCTGCCACGAATCAAATCTTCTAAACGAGCCATTATTTAATGCCAGCCGAAGTTAAATAATCTCCGATTTCTTGAGTTGCATACCAAGTGAGCTCTTCTTCGGTTGAGTTATAAACAAATAATGCTTCAACGTCATTCCAATTTACTTTGTCGTTCAAAATCACAGTTTCATCCAAGTGCTGGGCAATCTGTGTATCGGTAATTTCTAGTGCAACGACATATCCATCAGAGTTTCTCGCTGCGATCATCGATATTTCGTATTCGGCTTCTTCTTCATCTAATTCGGGATTTTGGGTTATGAATTTTATCGTCGGCGCATAAACTATTTCGGGAGTGAAGGATTTTTGGGTATAAAAATCTCTCACATCATCGAGACTCATAGCTAGATACGTGCGCACTGGATAAGGGTATAAGAGTTTAGGAAATCATTTCACTAGCGATAGATGCCAATGCTTTTCGAAGTACGCCTCGCTCATTGACCTCAGCAAGGGCAGTGCGGGATAGCGCCGCATCTGTTGTATTCCGTAAATCAACAGGGAGTACGTAGAGGCGAGAAGCCTTGTATGAAGTGGCAGTGGTTAGAAATGATTTCTCTTCATCCTGACCTTTTCTTCCAGTGGAGCGCATATTAAAGACAAAAGTTATTGCCGCAAGCACCGATGTTCTATTAAGTATTGAGGCGATTTTCTTAAATCTCATTAATCCAATTCGATCTGGGCGCGCAATAATCCAAAAATCATCAGCATTATCCGTCGCCCAAGTGATCACTACAGAATCTGCTCGTCGATCCGATAATTGGGTGGAAAGATCATGAACGGTTCCCACATCAATGATTATGAAGTCAAACTCAAGGTGAGCTTTTTCGATTATAGAATCAAACTCAGCGGTTCTTTCTCTGGTCAGCTCCTTTAGATACATATTTGGAGAAGCTAAGCGCCAGTGCTCTTCATCAGTGACATTTCTTTGATCAAGATATATTGCAATATTTGGCTCACCAAGATTGGCATCTATAAGTAAAACTCTCTTTTCATTTAAAGTTAACTCATAGGATAAATTTAGAGCGACAGTGGTAGCACCAGTACATGAACCTGCGGATGAAATAGCAACTACTCGTGCCCTCTTGTTGGATTGAACAAGTGGTGTCAATTTGCGAATAAGTGGTGAACGTACATATCCGCGGATAAATGTTGCCAACTGTGCAGCAGTCTCTGGAACAACATGTAAACCATCTTCAATATTTACCTCAGTATTCGAAGAATGAAAGCCGATTGTTTGCCTAAAACTTAGTGAAACCCTCTCAAAAACTGCTACATCAAAATCATTGAGATCTGGTGAGTACAAAAGTAGAGCAGATGAAACTTGCTCTGGATTTGACGCAGCAAATTCAACTAATGATTCAAAATCTACTGCTCTATGAATTACGCTCCATCCTTGTGTAAAGAGCGTTCCTGCCACAAAACTTTCTTGATCAGAGTTTGAAATTGCCGTGATTATTACTGGTAGTGCAATTTCAGCCATGTGAACTCACAAGTACAACTCTTCCTTGAGATGTTGCGCCCAAGAGCAAAAGAACTTCATCTGAATCAACGGCAACCGTTAAACCAATTTCACTTCCAAAATTTGAACCACTCTTTGAAATAGCCAAGACATGTGCTCCTGCAATAACGAGTTCGGGGATTAATTGAATATCTCCATTTGTTTCCGCTTGAACCCAGTAGATATCAATAGTTGAACCCGGACCTATGCCTTGGGGTGCATCGGCTGATCTGATGCTTAGCGGTACAGAACTAAGCACGATAGAGTCAGAAGCACTTGCTATCGAGCTTCGTGCAATCAATTCATGTGCTTCTACTCCAACTTTTGTAAAGCGTCCAATGAGTTCAGACTCTT
Source organism: Candidatus Planktophila sp. (assembly GCA_051006495.1). GTDB lineage: Bacteria > Actinomycetota > Actinomycetes > Nanopelagicales > Nanopelagicaceae > Planktophila. The sequence goes on along the minus strand of JBPCTE010000043.1, from coordinate 13,427 downwards.
TACTCATATAACTATCTGACAAATCACCCAATGTGACCTGTACGCGAGTTAGATCATTTTGAGTTATTTGGTGTCCAGGTAATAAAAAAGTGGTCGAGACAATCATGGTTTGCTTTTGATTTGCTAGAGAGGAAAAGATAATCGCACTTACAAGTGATGCTGCAATAAGTGCGATTGCGAGAATTAAACGAGAGCGAGAGGTTTTTCGTTGAATGGCCATAGATGGGTACTCAACGCTAGTTAATGAACCAGAATTGAATCAGTGCACATTCATCCTTTTTGATGGCTAACCTCTCATCTCTTTGTTCGTTTTAATGACTAATAACTAAAGCCAATCTCTTCTCATGAGAACAATAGAGAGCATTTCACTACTTAAACAGGTTACTTACGCCGAAATTTCTAGCTGTGAAGCAGAAGATTGGCAGCATCCAATGCTAGAAATATTTAAGCCAATCGTCGAAGAACATGAAAAACAAAAGGCTCGTCTGTATCTAATTCCCTCAACTTTTGATGATGAATATGACCCAGATTTTTCACCGCAAGCAACTTCTGCAAGTGATCTTCCTGAACTTCATGCGTGGACCATGAGATTTGTGGTTAGCGTTCTTGAAATCTGGGCTGGACGCAGATCACCTTCGCAATTAACTCGTATGTGTCATCGAAAAATCTTTACCGAACTACATTCACGTGCAGGAACAATGAAAGAGGTTGGAAAATTACGAACGATTCACCAGAGCGAGCCTTTAGATGGAATTTGTGAATCAGTCGTGACTGTTAGATATGGCGAACGATTACGGGCGCTTTCAGTACGTTTTGAAGGAGTTGATAATCGCTGGTTATGTACAGCGTTAGATTTGTTATAAGAAATTAAGCGGCGCCGTGACAGCGCTTAAATTTCTTACCAGAACCACATGGGCACGGACCATTTCTAGATACATCCGTTGAACGTGTGACACCGTCTTCATCAGCAGCTGTGTATTTCAATGCAGCTGCTGGTGCATCTGGTTGTTCAAGTCCCTTTGCTTGAACCTTATTTCCGCCTTCAACCTGAACTTCGATGTTAAATAGATAGCTGGCAATTTCCTCTTTGATCGCATCCATCATCGCGGTAAATAAATCAAAGCCTTCACGTTGATATTCAACGAGTGGATCACGTTGAGCCATGGCTCGAAGACCAATTCCCTCTTGCAAGTAATCCATCTCATATAAGTGTTCACGCCACTTGCGGTCAAGCACAGAGAGCAAAACTTTACGCTCGAGTTCGCGCATGACCTCACTGCCAAGTCCCTCTTCACGTTTTTTATATGCAGCTGCTAAATCTTCGAGAATACGTGTGCGTAAGAAATCTGCGTCAAGTCCGGCACGAGAACCAACTTCTGTTTCGAGTTCTTGAACGGTAAATGAAACTGGGTAAATAACCTTCAGTGCTACCCACAGTTTTTCTAGATCCCAATCTTCAGCGAATCCTTCTGCAGTTGCGGCGTCAACATAGGCACTTAAGGTTTCGCTCATAAATTCAGCGACTTGGTCCTTAATATCTTTTCCTTCAAGAACCAGGCGTCGCTCTCCGTAAATTACTTCACGTTGGCGATTCATAACATCGTCATACTTAAGAACGTTCTTTCGAATCTCAAAATTTTGAGCTTCCACTTGAGTTTGTGCAGAACGAATCGCATTAGAAACCATCTTTGATTCAATTGGAGCGTCATCTGGAATACCTGCAGCAGATAAGAATCGCTCAACTAATCCTGAGTTAAAACGGCGCATGAGATCGTCTTGCAAGGATAAGTAGAAACGAGATTCACCGGGATCGCCTTGACGACCAGAACGACCGCGCAACTGATTATCGATACGACGAGATTCGTGACGCTCGGTTCCAAGAACGTATAGACCACCAAGCGCGCTGACTTCATCGTGGCCTTTTGAAACAGCTGCCTTTTGTTTTGCAATTTCTTCTGGCCATGCGGCTTCATACTCTTTTGGATTATCTACTGGAGATAAACCTTTACGTTGTAATTCAAAGTCGGCCATAAATTCTGGGTTACCCCCGAGCATGATGTCGGTACCACGACCGGCCATGTTTGTTGCAACTGTTACGGCGCCAACTACACCTGCGCGAGCGATGATTGCAGCTTCACGTTCGTGGTGTTTAGCGTTTAAGACTTCGTGCGGAACTCCACTTTTCTTCAGGAGCGCTGATAACTCTTCAGATTTTTCAACGCTTACCGTTCCAACCAATACTGGTTGACCTTTGCGATGACGTTCGACAATATCTGCAGTGACCGCAGCGAACTTCCCGATTTCTGATTTATAGACTAAATCTGGTTGATCAATACGTACCATTGAGCGGTTTGTGGGAATTGGTACAACCCCAAGTTTATAAATTTGATGAAATTCAGAGGCTTCCGTCATTGCAGTACCGGTCATACCTGAGAGTTTTTCGTATAAACGGAAGTAATTCTGAAGCGTGATTGTTGCAAGAGTTTGATTTTCATCTTTAATTTCGATGCGTTCTTTGGCTTCTAACGCCTGATGCATACCTTCGCTGTAACGACGACCGGCAAGAATACGGCCAGTGTGTTCATCAACAATTAATAGCTCACCATTCATAACTACGTAATCTTTATCGCGCTTGTAGAGTTCCTTTGCGCGAATTGCGTTGTTGAGGTATCCAATCATTGGCGTATTTGCGGCTTCGTAGAGATTTTCAATCTTTAGTAACTCTTCTACGCGAGTAACACCTTCTTCAAGGATTCCTACCGTACGTTTTTTCTCATCAACTTCGTAGTGACGATCGCGTTCAAGTTTTAGAGCCATTTGACTAAATTCCAGGTACCACTTGGTTGCCTTATCTGCTGGACCACTGATGATTAAAGGTGTGCGCGCTTCATCGATTAAAATGGAGTCAACTTCATCGACTACTGCAAAGAAGTGATCGCGGTGTACACAATCATCGAGATTCCACGCCATGTTATCGCGCAAATAATCAAAACCGAATTCGTTATTAGTGCCGTAAGTAATGTCTGCGCCATAAGCCTCACGACGTTCTGCCGGAGTCATGTTCGCAAGAATCACACCAACACTTAATCCTAAGAAACGGTGTACTCGTCCCATCCATTCGCTATCGCGCTCTGCCAAATAGTCATTAACTGTTACGACGTGAACTCCACGCCCGGCAAGTGCATTGAGATATGAAGGAAGTGTTGCAACGAGAGTTTTACCTTCACCGGTACGCATTTCGGCAATGTTTCCGCGATGAAGTGCTGCGCCACCCATAAGTTGAACGTCATAGTGACGTTGTCCAAGAGTTCTTTTCGCTGCTTCACGAACTACGGCAAAAGCCTCCGGCAATAATTGGTCAAGGGTTTCACCTTGTAAATATCGGTTCTTAAATAGTTGAGTTTGCTCGCGCAACTCGTCATCGCTCATTGCGACCATGCGCGGTTCTTGTGCATTTACTTGAACAACTAACTTACTAAGATCTTTTAAAATTCGACCTTCGCCAGCACGCATAATGCGATCAAAAATTGCTGGCATCACATCACCCTTTCTGGGCAGCTAAACATGTCGGTCTCAGTAACTGTCCTATCTTAGCGGTGGCGAGAGGCAGGCAGTAATTGCCGCAACCACCCTTATTCCACGCACTTCTAGGGCCCGTCGGGCTTCAAGAAGTGTTGCACCAGTTGTGAGCAAGTCATCGACAAGAATCACATCAGTATCAACTCCCAGTTCAGGTAATTTATTCCTATTAATAGCCAATGCTTGGTAAATATTTTCACTTCTTTCATGAGCGTTGAGTTCAGTTTGATCTTTGATTTTTCTAGAGTGAACTAGTAAATCAAGGCAATTAAGTGCTTCGTTGCGGGCGATTGCATGTGTTATTTCGGATAGGAAATCTCGTCCTCTTTTTCGATTCGAGCTCTTTCGCGAAGGCGCTGGTACAAGTATTCCCATTTCAAAATCTCTTAACAGCAAATGGAGGCTGTGCGAAAGTGCATGAATAATCAAATCATCGGCGGCTTTAATTCCATTTTCTTTTGCTGCAAGAATTATTCGTTTTGCAACGGGAGAATAGAGAACGGATGAGTAAACATGCATCGAATCAAGCGTTGTTCTGTAAAGATGTGGGCTCCAAAGAATTCGACATTGTGAACAGATATTTGGACCAAGTGCTCGACAACCAAAGCAGCGCAAAGGAAATAGAATTTCCGAGAGAGAATTTGTTTTTGCCATCCATACATAATTACAAAACTATATTTCTCGATGCCGCAAATTTCTGGAGCTGTGGGTAGTTAGATTAAGTAATCTTTTGGTTCGAGCCGAATCAAACGTGATTCAATTGAGTTACCAGCCTTGCGAGGAAGAGTCAGCACAAAATGAGCTCCTTTTCCGGGCCTTCCCCATACTTCAAGTTCTCCATTATGCAATCGTGCATCTTCTAAGGAGATAGATAAACCAAGTCCAGTTCCACCACGCACTCGCGCGCGAGAAGGATCGGCACGCCAAAAACGATCAAATACCCGTAATAAAGAATTCTGATCGATTCCAACTCCAAAATCACGCACAGCAACTGCAACGTCATCATCGTTATATTCAACTTGAATATTAATGGGCTTCGAGTCAGCGTGATCAATAGCGTTATTAAGTAAATTGCGTAAAATTCTTTCAACGCGACGAATATCGGCATTAATCGCAAGATCTTCTGTATACGGCGCGAAAACTATGTGAGTTCCATTTTCTTTTGCAACGAGTTCGAGGTCCTCAATACAACGATTAATCAAAACGATGAGATTGAAATCCACTGGTTCTAGAACGGCTACTTCGGCGTCAAATCTGCTGACTTCCAAAAGATCCTCTAGCAAGCGTTCAAATCGATCAATATTTCCGATCAATAATTCTGCGCTTCTTGCAATCTGCGGATCAAAGTTGTTCCGAGATGAATAAATCACTTCTGATGCCATACGCAGTGTTGTAAGAGGCGTTCTTAATTCATGAGAAACATCAGAAACGAATCGTTGCTGCACGCGTGAAAGGTTTTCAAGACGCATAATCTGCTGCTGCATCGATGCTGCCATTTCGTTAAATGAGTTACTTAGAGTTGCAATTTCATCTTTCCGAGTTACCTGCATGCGCTGATTTAAATCTCCCGATGTAAATTGTTCAGCGATTCGAGCCGCTTCGCGAACGGGACGCACAACTTGACGAGCAACTAACCAAGTGATCAAACCAATTAGCAAAACAAGTGCAATGTCTACAAGAATAATTGAGCGTGAAATCAAATTAAGTGTTTTATTCTGATTTGTCAGCGGAAAGAGTAGATACATTTCATATCTGCCTGAACGCGGAATCGATACCATGTCCCCTACTGCGATTGCAGGAACTTGCAATGTCCCGGCATATTTTATGGTTATATAACTCCAATTTAACTCAGAAGTTCGACGAACTTTTTCTCTAAATTCTTTAGGTAGTGATGCAGGATCAACCAAGTTAGATGTGGTTGTGAAGTCTTTTTCATTTCGATTAGCTAATGGTCCTCGTAGCAATGCTAATTCTCGACCCCTTGCACGGGCGCCCACTGTTGTTGCAGAACTAACGATTTCATTAATCACGGCATCAATTTCTTTGGCTGAGCCACTTTTTGCAAGAATCAATCTGTATCGGGCGCCAACAATTGTTGAACGAGCTTCGTTAATTGCGGAGTCTAAATTCACCTGCTTCACACCAGCTGAAACTCGAGAGTCCAAAATAGAACCAGATAGCCAAATAACTGCGGATGAGAGAACAATTGTTGAGAGCAGAACTCTGAGAGCTAAAGATGTACGTAGGCGATTAGTGATTGAGCCCATCGTTATTTACTTTGATTTCCTGCTTTGTATCCAACTCCACGGACTGTTAGGACAATTTCAGGGTGTTCGGGATCGTGTTCAATTTTTGCGCGAAGTCTCTGGACGTGCACATTTACCAAGCGCGTGTCAGTTGAATGGCGGTAGCCCCATACTTCACTAAGTAGTGCGTCGCGAGTAAATACCCTGCCCGGATCGCGGGCTAAGGCAACCAAAAGATCAAATTCAAGACGGGTAAGTGCGATTCCTTTTCCTGAACGTGTAACTTCGTAAGCATTCACATCGATTAATAAATCTGCAATTGAGAGTAACCCTGCTACATCTGTGTTTGTTCTGCGAAGTCGCGTACGGATACGAGCAACTAATTCTGATTGGTGGCGAAAGGGTTTAACCATGTAATCATCAGCACCAGCTTCAAGCCCGCGAACCACATCATGCGTATCTCCCTTAGCTGAGAGCATCACGATTGGAACCATAGATTCGGCACGAATTTGTCTACACACTTCAATGCCATCTAATCCTGGAAGCATCACGTCTAGAAGGACTAAGTCTGGAGGATTATTTCGAAAAACCTCCAGAGCTTCGTCGCCTCTGCTTACTAAATCAACATCTATTCCTGCACCGGTTAAGACGATGCCAAGCATTTCTGCTAGGTCCTGGTCGTCATCGACGACCAATACCAAGGTCATTAGCTTCCGTGCTCCCAAGAGTTCAAGTACATATCTTGTGCAGGAGTGAGGATGTCAATTTTCCCACCCATGCTTTGAAGTTTAAGACTTGCAACTTCTTTATCAATGTATGTAGGAACTGTATGAACACCTGGCTTGAGATTGCTTGCTTCTTTAACTAAGTATTCAGCGGTCAGTGCTTGGTCAGAAAATGACATATCCATAACTGATGCCGGATGTCCTTCAGCTGCGCCAAGGTTAACGAGGCGACCTTCTGCAATAAGCAGTAGTCGTCGACCATCTGATAAAACATATTCATCTGTTTGATGGCGCATTTTTGCATTCTTCTTCTTTGCATTTTGCTCAAGCCATGCAACGTCAATTTCGATATCAAAGTGACCAGAGTTGGCCATGATTGCGCCATCTTTCATGACTGCGAAGTGCTCATCACGCAATACATCGCGGTTACCGGTAACGGTAATAAATACATCCCCAAGTTTTGCAGCATCAGCCATTGGCATGACGCGGAATCCTTGCATCATCGCATCTAGTGCCTTTGTTGGATCAATTTCAGTAACGATTACATCAGCGCCCATTCCCTTTGCGCGTTCAGCAACACCTTTACCGCAATATCCAAATCCAGCAACTACTAGGACACGACCGGCAAGCAAGAAGTTTGTCGCGCGGAAAACAGCGTCAAGAGTTGATTGACCTGTTCCGTATCGATTATCAAACATGTGCTTTGTATCTGTGTCATTGACAGCAATCATTGGGAATTGAAGTGCACCATCTTTTGCCATCTGTGTAAGTCGAATGACTCCTGTAGTTGTCTCTTCGCAACCACCAGCAATATTTCCGATGAGTTCCTTGCGAGTCGTGTGTAATGTGTTTACGAGGTCGCAACCATCATCAAAAACTTGGTGCGGTTCGATATCAAGAGCTGCGTTGATATGTGAGTAATAACCATCACGATCAACTGCGTTGCGAGCAAAAACGCTAATTCCATATTCGTGAACAAGTGCTGCTGCTGTGTCATCTTGTGTAGAGAGTGGATTTGATGCACATAATGCAATTTCAGCTCCGCCAGCTTTGAGAACACGCATTAAGTTTGCAGTCTCTGTTGTTACGTGCATGCAAGCGGCGATACGTACGCCTGTAAATGGTTGAGATTTTTCAAATCGTGCACGGATTTGTGCAAGTACAGGCATATTGCGTTCAGCCCATTCGATGCGCTTGCGACCTTCTGATGCTAGAGATGCATCTGCAATGTCGTGTTTTGGAATTGTTGCTGTCACTGGTGAATTCACGAACGTTCTCCTTTTAGGTTAAGTGCTTTAGTTTTTAGACGTGACCTAAGGGGTAGGGCTCTACAGTGTTAGGCGGCTATGTGCTTAGGTTACTGGTATTGCCTAAAAAGTGAGAACTCAATCTCTCATTTTCGAACTGTGGCGAGTACCTCATCCTTGATTTTCTCCATGCGGGCAACGGTCTTGGCCTCGACGTTCAGGCGAAGTAACGGTTCGGTATTGGATGCTCGAAGATTAAACCACCAAGAATCGCCATTAACCGTCAAGCCATCAAGATGATCGATCGTTACAGAATCAAGATCTGCATACTTTTGTTCGATTAAGTCCATAGATTTTTGTGCATCTTTTACTTTTGAATTTATTTCGCCACTTGAAAAATATCGCTGATAGGGCTTAAGTAATTTCGATATTGAACCTTTAAAAGTTCCAAGAGCGGCAATCGCATGAAGTGCCGCAAGAGCTCCGGAATCAGCTCTCCAGAAATCTTTGAAGTAAAAATGTCCTGAGTGTTCTCCCCCAAATATTGCACCGCTCTCCGCCATCAAAGCCTTTATATAAGAGTGGCCAACGCGCGAACGCAGTGCGGTTCCACCATTTTCTTCAACAACTTCAACTACAGAACGTGAAGATATGAGGTTATAAATTATTGAAGCCCCAGGATTTTCCTTTAATTCACGACCGGCAATTAGCGCAGTGAGATCTGATGGATTTACAGTTTCCCCATTTTCATCGACTAGAAAGCACCTGTCTGCGTCTCCATCAAAAGCCAGACCAAGATCGGCGCCATGTTTTTTTACAGCTTTCTGTAAATCTTTCAGGTTTTTCGCATCAATTGGGTTTGCTTCGTGGTTAGGAAATGAACCATCAAGTTCAAAATACATCGGAATAATTTCTACATTTAGACCTTCAAATATTGCAGGTGCTGTGTATCCAGCCATTCCGTTTCCGGCATCAATAACTATCTTGAGTTTGCGTATGCCTGATAAGTCAACGAGGCTTCGAAGGTGTTTTACGTACTCCGACAAGAGATTACGTTGGCTCTCTTTTCCAATATTTCCAAATGAAACAGGAGATCCAGATCGCACAAAGTTCTCAATAGCCTGTAAACCAGATTCTTTACCTATTGGCCTGGCACCACTTAAACATAATTTAATTCCGTTGTATTCAGCAGGATTGTGACTAGCTGTAAACATTGCACCAGGCATATTTAATTTACCTGCTGCGAAATACAACATATCTGTTGAGGCAAGGCCCATTCGAATCACATCTAGGCCATGAGATGTAACCCCAGCTGAAAACGCATCAGCTAAGTCAGGAGAGGAAGGGCGCATATCTTCAGCAATCACGATGGTGCCAGGTTCACGTTCTTGAATAACGAATCTGGCAAAGGCTGCGCCCGTTGCAAATGCAAAATCAGGATTTAATTCAGAACCGACAAGACCACGAATGTCATAAGCCTTAAAAATATTTGGAATTTCGGTCGAACTCATGGGGCAAAGTCTAGGACGGAACTGCGCGCAAATGTCCTCGACGGCCTAATGAATTTGCAGCGCTCGCACTGCTCTGAGGACTTTCGCTTGTGATTTCCTTCGAACCAACTTCACGAACGGCATCTGCAATTGCCATTAAGTCATCATCTGTTGGTCCATTATCGTGCACATTATATAACGCTTTAATTACATTCCAGCCGTTCGGAACAGTTAAACGTTCTCCATGTTTTTCACACAAGTCATATGCGTGTGGCTCAGAAAAAGTAGCAAGTGGACCAAGTACTGCAGTGGAATCCGCATAGTTATAGGTCAACGTCATAGTCGCCGTTAATCGACAACTAGTGCGCGAACATGCACGCCCGTACCGTGAACTAGAACTCATGTAATAAAGATTAGTGGTGGCGGCACTAAAAACTTGGGATTATCAGGGATTTAAAACGCGAATGTTTGCTGTTGGGATTGCCGATTTTGTCAGGACGCTTCCTGCAATCAATGGAATCGATCCAAAGCCATTTACTGATGCCTGAAGTGCGGAGCCATATGTATTTGCACTGACTCGGACAAAACTGAGATTGCGAGCATTTCCAGGTACCCGCCAAAATGCAATGTCATTTCCACGGATGGTCTTTCGAACTTTTTTTCCACCTGCAACACTGAGTTCTAACTCAACGTTGATGGAGTCTCCTACAAACACCAGTAGAGGTGACATACCGGTCATTGCTACTGCGAAAGGTGTCAATGCTGGCACCGATGAGCTCCAAACAAAATCTCTTCCGACATTGGCAAAGGCTCCAGCCACAATTGGTTCATCAGATGTAATTCTGACTCCATACACAGACGAAGCAACCGAAGGTGACAGAGGATAATTGGAAACCAAGCCTTTCTTAAGTGTGATTTCATCAAATCCAACTGGCGTAAATCGACCATCACCAGAAATAATTTCCACACTTACATTTGCATCTGCATCTCCCGGTGCCAATAAACGAAGTTGCTGTGCTGGTGGATTTTTAACTTTTTGTTGCAGCGGAATTGCAGGAATATAAATTTCTTTTGCTGGTGCAATTCCGGGACTAACTAAATCTCCACCTAAGGCGCGTAGACCCTTTCCGCGCTCATCTACGACGAAGGCATTTAATCGACCTGATCGCGAGACAACTCGCACTACGATTGAAGATTCACCTGGTGCAAGAGAGTCGAGTCCTACCGATTCAAAGGAGTTTGCCTTAATGCTTATCGCTTTAGTTGATGCAGGAGTGGCACCGCTCCAAATATAAACATCTGCAACTGATTCACTTAAGCCACTATTTACCAGAATCAATTTTCCGCGCGCAGTAATGTCTGCAGAACCTCCCACGAACCACTGGCTTGCGGCAGGATCAGTACAAATTGTTCCTCCTGCCCATGAACCTGCTCGACTCTGCCAAGTAATCGGAGTAATTCCTTGTGCGTCAATCACAATCGGATCAGCTGGCACAGGAATTCGCAATGCGCGAGACTTAATAAACTTTGCAGACGTTGAGCCGACTCTGTGAATCTTGGTGTTTCGAGAACCCATTGAAACTTGCGAAGACAAAGCGCTAAGAGTTGCAGGACAAACAACTGGTGGGTAACTCAACGTATATTGCTCTCTAGAAATAGATCCACTCAATGTATTCGAAGAAGCAATAACTAAACCTAGAGTTAGAGCCACAATTACAAACTTCTTTAGCTTCATGTCAGCTCGCTTTCTGACATTTCACGACGCCTACGGCCGCCTGGAGTTGCCAATACAAATAAGGTCACAAGAAATATGAATTGCAGTGATAGGAGACCGCGTCTGATGGTTCCATCATGAAGTAGAGAAACTTCACCTGGCTCAGCGACAATAAATTGAGGAAATCCATTGGCATCTTTACTTCTTTCTAAAGAAAAACCATTTTGAAATACTTTCCACGATTTACTGTAGGAATCAGTGAGCAAAATGGTTCCTGTTGAATATATTTGAGTTCGCGTACCCACGGAGGTGCTTGGGATTTCAGAGACTTTTCCTGAAGAATCAATAAAATTGATTCGACCGTAAGCATCATTTACTTTCCAAACGATTCCGGCACTTGTTGCAGATGATCGAATAAATCCGCCAAGTCCATCAATTGTGCGGACAACCTCTTTATTTGTCGGACTCTTTGCATAGACATACTTAATTCCAAAGCGTCCTAAAACGCGGGAAGCAGAAATACCGCTTCCATCTGCAATCTCTTTGATCGCATTACTAATTTCGGGTGACTCGAGAGGCGCAATATCTGGTTCACCTAGTAAAATATCGTGACCCCTTGCAATGAAATATTGCAAAGTATTTACACCGTTACTCTTGACTTGACGTAAAACAATTGTTTTAACACCATCTTCAACTCCAAGAAATGCTGGCAAAATCTTGGAATCCGTGGATCTAACTGGTGAATCTGCACCAGCAGTTACCAGCCATGAAATTGTTGAAAGTGAATACAACGTAGTAACAATTACGAGCAAGCCAGCCAATATGTGGCGATAGTGGAAGTTAGTCACGACGAGAACTTCGCGTAGGCGATCTAATATTAAAATTCCAGCAGAAACTGAACAAATAGTTGCGATTGCAATAAAAGATCCAGTCCAGGAACGAACTGGGGATGAGTTACCGTGTCCTGAAATTGAAAGCGAACCAAAGATCATTGCAGCTGCAAGTGCGCCACTTCCAAAATATGAAATGACTTTGGCTTTTGTAGATGAAAAAAGTCCAACAAAGAGCACAAGAGAAATCGGACTAAGGGACCACCATGGAAGCGCACCCGATCCCCCTGGATTAGAAAGAAGTGCGAAGTTTGGTCCACCCCCAGCGATAGCTAATCCTGGCTCAAGTAGTAATTTCTTTGGAGATAGCAAAGTTGAAAATGACCATGGAATGCTTACCAATAATGGAGCAATCAAAAGCGTTAGTCGACGAGAAAGTCTTTGATGAAAAAATCGAATATTTCCATACTGAATAAAATCAAGGACGGTCATTACCAAGGTTGCGATAAACGCAAAGACAAATACCTGCATCGAAAAAATGTACGAGAGCGAGAGTACGAGAGTGAGGAGAAAAATCTTTCGCCAAGGCGTGGTTTCGATTGTTAACCACTCTCGAATAAGTAATCCGATATACGGTAAAAGAATTAAAGTAACAACAGTTCCGATTCGGCCAGAGTTTACGCTTGCAATAGCAACGGGTGAGATCGCATAAAGAAAGCTTGAAACAACACGTAGCCAATTATGTGAAGTCAATTTAGAAAAGAGTCTATAGCTCGCCAGCATGAAGACGAGTGGAGCAAAGAAGAATAGGAGTGAGATAAATAAGCTAGCTTTCCCAAACAAAATCGTGGAACCAAGTGCAACTACAGCAATCCATGCAGGCGCGCCTTGGTCGGTTCCCATTCCAATTTGGTGCCACGACTCAAAATACATGCGCCATAAATCTCTTGCACCTTCAGGAGTTTGCACAAGTGCACCACCTACGATGGAGCCGTATCTATGTCGTGACCAGATTGCGATTAAAATTAATATTGCAAAACCTGCGAGGGCTTTTGGTTGTTTAAATATCGTCCACCATCTACCAGTTGTTGCGGGAGTTAATAAATCTTCATCCTCGTTCAACGGATCAAGCACTGTGCTGGTTTCGGAAACACTCGGCAAAACCGTGTCGCGAATTGAATCTACTAATCTTTCAAATGCCGCACGTAATTGATGGCGACGATGCGGGATAAATTCTTTAACCGCACGCGCTGATAGCAATCGATGCGATTTTCTAAATTTACGTGCACTTGCAAGTTCGCGAGGATGAATTACAAGTGTGGCCAAAGCAAGGAGTTCATCGCTGGCATATCCAGGAAGTTTTGCAAGCAAATATCCAACTGCACGAGCAGTTGAAGAACCTAATAATTGCAAAACAATCCATGGCAACATCCACCACGATGAATTAACGAGTAAAACGTATGCGGCGTTGCGACGATCTAGAAGTAATGGTCTGTGAAGGAAGGCTTCTTTTACATCTGCTGATCGACGTTCCGATGCTGCTGCTTGTGCATGAAATCCTTTTGCATCACTAACGGCAATCACTGAGTGTCCCGC
>JBPCTE010000042.1:0-2862 GCA_051006495.1 Candidatus Planktophila sp. | reverse complement strand
GGAGATGACGCAGCGCTCTATGTCATCTCTGTAGCTGCCGAGTTATCAGGATTACATCCACAGACACTTCGCCAATACGATCGCATGGGATTGGTTTCCCCAGAACGTGCAACGGGTCGCGGTCGCAGATATTCACTGCGAGATATTGCATCGCTTCGAACTGTTCAACGTCTTATCGGCGAAGGAATTAATCATGCAGGCATTAAACGAATAATTGAATTGGAATCTGCAATGGCGAATATGGCTATTGAAGTGGCACAACTAAGAATTGAAGTAGATGCACTCCTGAAGGAAAACCCTCCAAAGAGCCTTGTTACACGCCGAAAAAACCCAGTAATCGTCTACAAGGATGAGCAGTAAATATAGATAGGCTCGCCCCATGAGCGCACGCGATCAATTAAAAGCAGAGATCATCTCCAAAGCCGTCGTACACGGAAAAGTTATTTTGTCTTCCGGAAAAGAGGCTGATTACTACGTTGATCTTCGTCGCGTAACTCTTGACTCTGTTGCAGCACCTCTAGTCGGACAAGTAATGCTGGATCTAACAAAAGATTTAGATTACGAAGCAGTTGGCGGACTTACATTGGGCGCTGATCCTGTTGCAACAGCGATGATGCACGTTGCTGCACAACAAGGGCGAAAGATTGATTCATTTGTTGTACGTAAAGCAGAAAAAGCTCACGGCTTACAACGACGCATCGAAGGTCCTGATGTCGTTGGCAGAAGAGTCTTAGCAGTTGAAGATACTTCGACAACTGGTGGTTCTGTTCTTACCGCTGTTGAAGCGCTCAAGGAAGCTGGCGCAATTGTTGTTGGTGTTGCAGTAATTGTAGAACGCGGTGCAGAGCCAAAGATTAAGGAAGCTGGCTTTGAGTATCGTGCAGCGTTTCAATTAGCAGATTTAGGTTTATAAGTTAACTTAAGTGCTTTTTAGTCTGACGCTCTCGAAATAATTCAATAACAACTGGAATCAAACTTAAGAAAATTATTACACCAACAATTGGCAGAATGTATCTATCTACAGAGCCTTTGAGTTTTTCTCCCAAGATATAACCAAGGAATAAAACACCCTCAGTCCAGATGATTCCGCCAGCGACGTTATAGATAAAAAACTTACCCGCAGGAATCTTTACGATTCCACACAAGGGATTAATTAAAGTTCGCACGAATGGAACAAAGCGAGCCAAAATGATTGCGCGACCTGTTCCGTATTTACGTAACCACTTCTCAGTCGCAAGTACTCGTTGGTGGTTAAAAAAGCGTCCATCTGGTCGGTCAAATAATTTGCGTCCATACGTTGCGCCAAAGACATGACCAACTTGTGCACCAACGATTGCGGCAATCGGCGCACCGATAAATAGGGCGGCCGGGTTTAAAGCACCCCCGCCCAGAATTGCTGCGCCAGATCCAGAAGCGGCGATTCCGGCGATGAAGAGGAGAGAGTCGCCTGGAAATGCCAAGCCGATGAGCAACCCGGTTTCGGCAAAGAGAATTGCTAGAACGCCGATTAATCCAAGGTCGCCGACGATCGAGTGGGCATCAAAGAGGGTGGAGAGGTTCATTCCGCCAGCCTAGACCGATGTCTAATAGATAGGTGTATTTGCCTTTTTCGGGGGCTGTGTGCGTAGACTGCGACAGCTTTGTGGGCCAATCGGGCCCAGATGCTCCACGCAAGAGGAAATCTGAAGGAGACACCATGCGAGCTGCCAGCTCCCAATCACTCGTGCACGTAGAAGGTTCAAACCTGAACTACGTCTACGTCGTACTAGCCATCTCACTGATCGCCCTAGGAATCGCCTGGGCACTTCGCGCCCAAGTATTGGCGCAGAGCGATGGCACAGCAAAGATGCGTGAAATCGCAGAAGCAGTTCAGGAAGGTGCAGCGGCATATCTCGCGCGCCAGTTCCGGACACTCTCATACTTTGTTGGAATTGTTTTCGTACTTCTCTTTGCACTTCCAGGAACAACAGATATTCGAGTTGGTCGTTCCATCTTCTTCTTACTCGGTGCTGGATTTTCCGCACTAGTTGGTTACAACGGTATGTGGCTTGCAGTTCGCGCAAATGTTCGCGTTGCAGAAGCTGCACGTAACAAAAATGGCGAGAAAGCTGTACAGATCGCATTTCGTACCGGCGGCGTTGTTGGTATGACAACTGTAGGCCTAGGCCTTGTCGGCGCTTCACTCGTTGTAATTATTTACCGCGAAAATGCACCAGCAGTTCTAGAAGGATTTGGATTTGGCGCTGCAATGCTCGCGATGTTTATGCGCGTTGGTGGCGGTATCTTTACAAAGGCTGCAGATGTTGGTGCAGACCTCGTTGGTAAAGTTGAAAAGAATATTCCTGAAGATGATCCACGCAACGCTGCAACAATTGCAGATAACGTCGGAGATAACGTTGGTGACTGTGCTGGTATGGCTGCTGACTTGTTCGAGTCCTACGCAGTAACCCTCGTTGCCGCTCTTATTCTTGGTAAAGCAGCACTCGGTGACTCAGGACTTATCTATCCGTTGATTGTTCCTGCTATCGGAACAATTACTGCTGTTATCGGAATCTTCCTTACACGTCTTCGCAAAACTGATAAGAATGCAATGCAAGCAATTAACCGCTCATTCTTCTTATCTGCATTGATCTCTGCAGTTCTAACAGGACTTGCAACATTTACATACTTGCCATCTGACTTTAAGTTACTGACTGGCTTAACACCTGAAGCAATTGCATCTGCTGGAAATACAAACCCTCGCGTACTTGCGTACGGCGCTGTATTAATCGGTATCGCACTCGCTGCAGCAATTCAGGTTCTTACTGGCTTCTTTACAGAAGTTGGAAAGCGTCCAGTAAACGATGTAGCTGCATCATCACA
>JBPCTE010000041.1:0-1353 GCA_051006495.1 Candidatus Planktophila sp. | reverse complement strand
TGCAACTGGTGGCAATGTTCGCCAAGTTGATTCAATTGCCGATTTCGTTGAAGAAAAACTCCGCGAAATTGGCGAAAAGCCAGCGCGCCGAGAAGGTACAGAAGAGTGGGTATTACTTGACTACTCAGATTTAGTGGTTCATATTCAGAGCACAACACTTCGTAATTACTACATGCTCGATCGCTTATGGAATGACTGTCCACGCCTGGAACTAGATGTAGTTCGCGAAGAGATTGCACGTTAATGAGTAACCGTGTACTTCTGTGGCGTCATGGACAAACTGATTGGAACGTTGCGAATCGTTTTCAAGGACACTCAGATATTCCGCTCAATGAAGTGGGCAAAGCCCAAGCCAAACATGCAGCACAAGTTTTAGCAGGCATGAAGCCAACGATGATTATTGCCAGTGATTTAGAACGTGCTCGATTTACCGCACAAGAACTCGCCGATTTAGTAAATCTCGAAGTAGGTATTACGCCATTGTTGCGCGAAACAAATGGTGGGCAGTGGGAAGGCAAGACCGGTGCGCAAAATCGCGCAGATGACTTTGAAAACTTTGTACGTTGGATCGATGGTGAAGATCATCCTGCTGGAACAACGGGAGAACGGCGAAGCGAAGTAGCAGCGCGTGCCACAAAAGCAATTAATGATGCGCTTGCAGGAAAAGATGATCAACTATTAGTTGTCACAACACATGGCGGAACAGCGCGTTGTGTATTAGGACACTTACTTCAACTACCTATTTCACATTGGGGTGTTGTTGGCGGACTTTCAAACGCGTCATGGTCAATTGTGCAAACAAATCCTCGTGGTTGGCATTTAGTAGAACACAACGCAGGATCTATTCCCGAACCAGTATTTGGTGAAGAATCTGGCGCACCTGCAATGCCTGACTGGGTGAAGTAAGGTTCGACTACGGGGCTATAGCGCAGCTGGTAGCGCACCTGCATGGCATGCAGGGGGTCAGGGGTTCAAATCCCCTTAGCTCCACATGAGTGATGTTCCATTAATTCCACGACGCTGGAACGATGTTGATATTTCCGGCATTGAAGGAAAAAAATATTTTATTACTGGCGGAACAAGTGGACTAGGAAAAGAGAGTGCAGCAGCACTTATTCGTCGGGGTGCACACGTAACCATCACCGCACGTACAACAGAGAAGGGCGAAGCACTGATCTCTGAACTCGGTGGTAAAAACATTAAGTACGCTCTCTTGGATTTAACAGATTTAGCTTCTGTAAAAACATGCGCGGCAACACTTACTGAAAACATTGATGTTCTAATACTTAACGCCGGGGTAATGGCTACTCCATTTTTGCTGACTAAAGATAAGTTTGAGTTGCAGATGGGCAC
>JBPCTE010000040.1:0-3145 GCA_051006495.1 Candidatus Planktophila sp. | reverse complement strand
CCATTTCTAATAATGGTTACATCGAGCGAGCGCTTCACAGCTTCTTGTGCGATGAGGGCTGCAACTTGATCTGCACCGATTGAAACTGCAGCACTGTCATTAGGTACGTAAATGATGCTACTCATGCAGTTACCTTTTCAACTGTGGCACGACCAACGAGTTCGCCATCAACCATCGCTGCTGGTGAAAGAGCGCAATTTCCAAAACAGTACGCTGACTTAATTTCAACATCCGCGTGCGTTTGATCAATTTTCTTACCGAGTTTTTTCTCAACAGCTGCTACTAGCTCCCGAGAGCCAACTGCTTGGCACGCTTCTGCCACACAGATTTGAATGCATCGAGCGGGCGCAGGCGTCGTACGTAAATCGTGGTAATACGTAAGCACGCCGTGCACATCCGCTCTGGAAACATTAAAAGTTTCTGCAATCAGACTTACTGCATCTTCATGGACGTAACCAAAGCGTTCTTGTACTGCTTGGAGGGCAATCAGCACTGGACCTTGAACGTTTTTCAAAGGAGTCAACACGAGTGTTGCTTCCTCGATACTCCATGATGGATATGTCATTTTAGAAAAGACCTACAACCTTGCCATCGACATAATCAATGCGTTCAGCCGATGGAACCTTTGGAAGTCCTGGCATAGTCATAATTTCACCGCATACAAGCACAATAAATTCTGCTCCAGCCGATAAACGCACTTCGCGGATATTGAGTGAGTGACCACTCGGAGCTCCGCGAAGGGCAGCATCGGTTGAGAATGAGTATTGAGTCTTAGCTACGCAGATTGGGAAGTGACCGTAGCCACCATCTTGTAGTTCTTTAATCTTGTTACGCACCTTGGCATCTGCTGTGACATCTGCTGCGCCATAAATCTTTGTTGCAACTGCTGTGACTTTATCCCAAAGAGTCGCGCTATCTTCATAGACAAATGTCATCTTGGATGGCTTCTCGCAGAGTTCGACAACAGCGTGTGCAAGATCTGCTGCGCCTTTACCGCCATCTGCCCAGTGAGTTGCAAGAACGATTTTAACTCCGAGAGCCTCAACCTTTTTGCGAAGTAAGTCGACTTCAGCTTGTGTATCGCTTGTGAAGTGATTAATTGAAACGACTAATGGCAAGTTATAGACAGTCGTAATGTTTTTAATATGACGCTCTAGGTTAACGATTCCCTTTTCCAGCGCGTCTAGATTTTCATCTGTAATTGTCTTCAAGTCTGCACCGCCGTGATACTTAATTGCACGAATCGTTGCAACCAGCACACACGCAGACGGAGCAATTCCCGCTTTGCGACATTTGATGTCTATGAACTTTTCAGCTCCAAGATCTGCTCCGAAGCCGGCCTCTGTTACGACGTAATCAGCAAGTTTCATCGCAGATGTTGTTGCAACCACAGAGTTGCAACCATGAGCAATATTTGCAAATGGACCACCATGTACAAAAGCTGGAGTATTTTCTAGAGTTTGTACCAAATTTGGTTGGAAAGCATCTTTAAGAATAACTGTCATTGCGCCATGTGCATTTAAATCACTAGCTAGAACAGGCTTCTTATCTCGAGTATAGGCAACAACAATTTTGCCCATACGCTCTTTGAGATCTTCAATCGATGTTGCAAGACAGAAAATCGCCATGATTTCTGAAGCGACGACAATGTCGAAACCATCTTGGCGCGGCATGCCGTTACCGACTCCACCGAGGGAGGCAACGATTTCGCGAAGTGCGCGATCGTTCATATCTACTACGCGCTTCCATGCCACACGGCGCACATCAATATCTAACGTATTGCCGTGATGAATGTGATTATCTAATAGTGCTGCAAGCAAATTATTTGCTAGAGCAATAGCACTGAAATCTCCAGTGAAGTGAAGATTGATATCTTCCATCGGAACAACTTGTGCATAACCGCCACCTGCTGCTCCACCCTTCATTCCAAAGACAGGACCAAGGGAAGGTTCGCGCAGTGCAATAAGAGCGTTCTTACCTATGTGTCGAAGTGCATCTCCTAAACCAACGGTCGTCGTTGTCTTTCCTTCACCCGCTGGGGTTGGACTAATTGCTGTTACTAATACAAGTTTGCTATCACTCTTCTTTGGAAGTGAATCCAAGTACTTAAGCGAAATCTTTGCCTTGTAATGTCCGTACGGTTCTAGATGTTCAGCACCGATTCCAAGGGATGCGCCAATTTCAAGAACTGGCTTCATTGAGGCCTTTTGTGCAATTTCAATATCGGACATTTTTATCCCTTTGCTTCTCGTACTGCGCTAGTAAGTGCTGGAAGTACTTGATGCAAGTCACCAATAATTGCGTAATCTGCATAATTTAAAATTGGTGCTTCTGGATCTGTATTGATTACAACGATTGTTTTGCTGTTCTTCATTCCAGCAATGTGCTGCATTGCCCCTGAAATTCCACATGCAATGTAGAGATCCGGTGCGACCTTTGAACCAGTCTGTCCCACTTGCTCAGCGTGAGGACGCCAACCTGATGCAGTCACAACACGTGAGCATCCAACTGTGCCTTCCATGAGTGCTGCTAGTTCTTCTAACTTACTAAAACCTTCAGGTCCACCAACTCCACGGCCGCCGGAGACAATCACCTTTGCATCGGTAAGAGTTACGCCACCACTTTTTGACTCACCAGAGTCACGGCTAAGGACGCGAACGACTGTGTCGCTCGCTTCAAGAGTTGGTTGGAACTCAGAAACTGTGGCAGCTGCGCCATTTGCAGACTCTGGTTCAGTTGAGAATGGAAAGATAGATGCAATCAATAATGGTGAGTGCACATTTGCTTCTTCAATGAGATTTCCTGCCCAGCGCGCACGTTGTACAACGTGTGGTGTTCCAAGGGTGATTGATGAACAATCTGATGCCATTGGAGCATCAAGAAATGCTGCAAGGTGTGCCAACTGTTCATTTCCACGTGGACTTCCGGCTGCAATAACAGCAGATGGATTGAGTTTTTCAACTAAATCTTTTAGTGCGCGACCAGATGCCTGTGGTGTGTAATCGGTGATATCAGCGTGAGTAGCAACGTGTAAAACCTTTGCACCGTATTCACCGACAACTCCTGCAACGCCTGCGCCATCTTTTCCAATGACAACTGCTTCAACATCTTCTCCGATTTTGCGAGCAGCCGTAAGTGCGCGAAG
>JBPCTE010000039.1:0-20159 GCA_051006495.1 Candidatus Planktophila sp. | reverse complement strand
CTAAGGCAACGCTTTCACCTTCGTGGCTCGCAACCATCCAGCCGCTACGTGGAACTTCAGTAATTACCAAGTCATCTAATCCAATGCTCCATGTGCCGATTTGAGCACTTCCTGAAGTTCGCAAGCCCTTTACCAAGGCAGTGGCATCTTCTTCTGCGATTGCTTTTGCGATTGCCTGAACTTGTCCGCCGAATTTTGCACCTAGTGATCGAAAGTTAGCTTTAATTGAGATGTCAACAAGATCTCCATCGGCATCTGCAATATCTGCTAGGTCCGCAACGTTTAATTCATCAGCAATTTGTTCGCGCATGTCCGTTGGTAGCGCAGCCCATCCGCTTGCTGCGATGAGAGCGCGTTTCAAAGGTTGGCGAATTTTAATTGCAGATTCAGCGCGAGCAGCTCTACCTAATTCAACGATTCGTCTTGTAAGTGCGACCTGAGCAGAGAGTTCAGTATCGATATCACTTGGATTAGCTACAGGAAAATCTGTGAGGTGCACGGAAGTCGCCACCTTTGTATCGACTGGTCGAACTAATTCTTGCCACACGTGCTCGGAAATAAAGGGCACCATAGGTGCTAAAAGTTGAGTCAGGGTGGTCAGACACTCGTGAAGGGTTGCAAGAGCTGCAACATCGCCATCCCAGAAACGTCGACGTGAACGACGCACATACCAATTTGAGAGATCGTCAATAAATTGCGCGAGTGCTTTACCGGCACCTTGTGAATCGAAGTTGCCGAGACAACTTTCAACTTCATTTATTAATAGTGATAATTCAGAAATAATCCATCGGTCCATGACCGGGCGCTTACTGCGCTCTGGAGATTGGGATAAATCAAAGTTAGATGCTTGGGCATACAGGGAGTGGAAGGAAATAGTGTTCCAATATGTGAGCAAGGTCTTTCGAACAACATCACTAATTGCATCGTGCCCAACGCGGCGCGCTGACCATGGAGATCCTGCTGCGAGCATGTACCAACGAACTGCGTCAGCTCCGTGTTGATCCATGAGCGCCATCGGTTCTAGAACATTTCCAAGGTGCTTGCTCATCTTGCGACCATCTTTGTCGAGAATATGACCTAGACATAAAACATTTTCATAAGAAGATTTATCGAAAACAAGCGTTCCAATAGTCATTAAGGTATAAAACCAACCACGGGTTTGATCGATTGCTTCGCAGATAAAGTCAGCAGGATAAGACGCTTCGAATTTTTCCTTACTTCCTTCTTGATGCGGATATCCCCATTGCGCAAAAGGCATTGCACCTGAGTCATACCAACAATCGATTACTTCAGGAACTCGCACCATAGTTTCTTCACATTCAGTGCAGGCAAAAGTTATGTCATCAACGAATGGACGGTGCGGATCAAGCGTTGACAACTCTTGACCAGCTCGCGCGCCTAGATCCGCAAGGGATTCGACGCAGATTTCGTGCTTATTTTCGCAGCGCCAGATTGGAAGTGGTGTACCCCAATAGCGATTGCGTGATAAAGCCCAGTCAATATTGTTGTTGAGCCAATCTCCGTATCGACCAGTTTTAATCGTCTCTGGGTACCAATTAGTTTTAGTATTTTCGCGCAAGAGCTCATCTTTAATTGATGTTGTTCGGATGTACCAGGATGGTTGTGCGTAATAAATAAGTGCTGTGTGACAGCGCCAGCAGTGCGGGTATGAGTGCTCATAAGGTTGGTGGCGATATAAAAGTCCACGAGTTTTTAACTCTTTGACAAGTGGTTTATCTGCATCTTTAAAAAACATTCCGCCAACTAGTTCTACATCTGCAAGAAAATGGCCATCCGGTGCAACTGGGTTTACTACAGGCAGTCCATAGGCACGACATACCTGAAGATCATCGGCTCCAAATGCAGGGGATTGGTGAACTAAACCTGTTCCATCCTCAGTAGTCACATAATCTGCGAGAACGACAAAATGAGAGTCCGGAATTTCTACGTAATTAAATGGACGCGAATAAGTCGTTCGTTCTAGTTCTCTTCCGCTGACTTTCTTAAGAATGCTGACTTCGCCTTGCAGTTTCTCAAGCAACGGTTCTGCAATAACTAAGACTTCAGTTTTTTCCTCATGCGTAACCTGTGCAGCAACATATGTAACATCTGGATTTACAGCCACTGCAGTGTTTGAAACTAATGTCCACGGAGTAGTTGTCCAAACAAGCAGAGCAGCCCCAAGCTCTTGAAGGGGTCCAGATGTAATTGGGAAGCGAACATAGACCGAAGGATCAGTAACTGTTTCGTAGCCTTGAGCTAGTTCGTGATCAGATAATCCAGTTCCGCATCGAGGGCAATATGGAGCTACCCGATGATCTTGTACAAGCAAACCCTTTTTGTGAATTTGAGAAAGACTCCACCAGACGCTTTCTACATATGCAGGTGACATAGTCCAATAGGCTTCATCGAAATCAACCCAGAATCCCATGCGATTTGTCATGGCGCTAAATGCATCTACATGTCGCGTAACGGATTCGCGACACTTGTCATTGAATTGAGCAATTCCAAATTTTTCGATGTCGCCTTTACCGTTAAAGCCCAACTCTTTTTCAACTGCAATTTCAACTGGAAGTCCATGACAATCCCAACCAGCTTTACGTACAACTTGCTTGCCCTTCATTGTGTGAAAACGCGGAAAGACATCTTTAAAGACTCGAGCTTCAATGTGGTGGGTGCCGGGCATTCCATTTGCTGTCGGTGGGCCTTCATAGAAAGTCCACGTTTGTGCACCTTCGCGCCCACTTACTGATTTCTCAAATACAGCATTTTCGCGCCAAAAATCCAGGATCGAGTGCTCCATCGCTGGAAGATCTATCTGTGCTGGAATTGGGCGAAAGGTCATAAGAAGGCGAGTCTATTCCATGCTCATGCGTAACTTTCTTCGTGGCGAAGTTGGTACTCACGCGCTTATCGGCATAAGGTGCGCGGCGTGCCGAAGAAACCGACAAAAAAAGTCATGAAGAAAGCGTCCAAGAGCGCTGCTAAGAAGCCTGCAAAGAAGCCTGCGAAAAAGGCACCGGCAAAGAAGATTGCAAAGAAGGCTCCGGCTAAGAAACCTGCGAAAAAAGCTCCAGTTAAAAAGGCTCCTGCGAAAAAGGTTCCGGCCAAAGCTGTAAAGAAAAATCCTGGACGCCCGTTTCCATCAAAGACAACTCTGACTGTCGATGAAAAATCTCAGACAGTAAGTGTTAAAACAATTGTTGCACCACAGAGCGCTCCAGTAGTTGAAGAGCGACGTTTGGTAATGCCACCTCCTGCGCGACCAGTAAAGAGTGGAAAGAAAGTTGCTCCGCTTAAACCAATTAAGCAGGCACCAACACCCGTAGTTGTTTCTGAAGGTGAATCTGCTTGGAGCGCTGCAGAACTCAAAGCGATTCGCAGCGAATTAGCAAAAGAATTAGTACGCCTCCAAGCCGAACTCGCAGCCGTTGAAAGCGAGATGGATGCATTAATTGCAGATGCTGGAGATGGCGCAGGAGATGATCAGGCCGATGCTGGCACAAAGACTTTTGAACGCGAACATGAAATGTCTCTAGTGATAAATGCTCGCGACATGGTTTTACAGACTGAGCGCGCACTAGAACGCATTGATACCAAAACCTACGGCAACTGCGAAGAGTGCGCTTCACCCATTGGTAAAGCACGTCTACAAGTTTTCCCACGCGCAACACTCTGCATGCTCTGCAAGCAGAAAGAGGAACGGCGCTAACAATGCGCCCGTGGCGCTCGCTCTATCTCATCGCCTGGGTTGTGTGGTTAATAGATCTAGGCACAAAAGTCTGGGCCGAGAAAGTTTTATCCTCCCGAGCAAACATCGAAATCATTGGCTCTTTTTTGCAACTCACTTTTGTTCGTAACTCGGGAGCCGCATTTAGTATCGGTACAGGAAAAACAATTATTTTTACTATTTTCGCATTGGTGGTTTTAATTCTTATCGCGCGTTTTGCTCCACAAATAACTTCAAGAGGATGGGCAGCAGTGTGCGGTCTTGTGCTGGGTGGAATCTTAGGAAACCTAACCGATCGGATATTTCGTGCTCCAAGTTTTCTTCAAGGTCACGTAATTGATTGGATCGCGCTTCCTAATTGGCCTGTTTTTAACGTTGCTGATAGCGCCATCGTTATTGCCGCGGGTTTAGCTTTCCTATTAACTATTCGAAACGTTTCTCCAATCACACCGCTAGACAAGAGTTGATCATGAGCCGAGTATCCCGAACCTTGTCTGTTCCAGAAGGTGTTGCAGGTGAACGAATCGACAGTGCACTGACTCGAGTGCTCGGACTCTCTCGTACTGCAGTCGTTCGCTTACTAGAAGATGGAGATATAACTACATCCGGCAAAGCCATGGGCAAGTCAGACAAAGTAAGTGCAGGACAAATAATCGAAGTTTTAATGCCGGAGGAAAAAAACTCTGAACCTATTCCACTGACTCCAATTCCAGGTTTATCAATTATCTATAACGATGAATCTATTGTTGTGATCGACAAACCAGTAGGTTGCGCCGCGCACCCAAGCCCAGGGTGGGAGGGCCCCACAGTTGTTGGCGCACTGAGTGCAGCGGGTTACACAATTTCAACCAGCGGTCCTGCAGAACGCGCCGGCATTGTCCATCGCCTAGATGTTGGTACGAGTGGATTAATGGTTGTTGCAAAGACAGATCAGGCATATGCCTTCTTAAAAGACGCATTTAAAACACGCACCGTGACAAAGATCTATCACGCATTGATTCAAGGGCATATGGATCCAAGTACAGGAACAATTGATGCACCTATTGATCGTCATCCGAAAGAAGATCATCGATTTGCAGTTGTTGCTAATGGGAAAGAGAGCATCACACACTACGAAGTAATTGAGTTTTACCGTGGTGTTTCTTTAGTTAAAGTCGAACTCGAAACTGGTCGTACACATCAAATTCGTGTGCATTTTTCAGCGCTACGTCATCCATTAGTTGGTGACCTCACTTATGGCGCAGATCCTGTTCTGGCGGCGTCACTGTCCATGACACGTCCGTGGTTACACGCCATGCAACTCGAACTCACTCATCCTTTAACCGCAGAGCGCTTAACCTTTAACGCTCCATACCCTGCTGATCTCACAAATGCTCTGGCGTTGCTTTCAAGCGCAGTTCTTCCCTAACGACTAATCTCACCACCGATGTCCTCTTTTGCCCACCTTCATGTTCATACCGAGTATTCAATGCTCGATGGTGCTGCGCGCGTAGTTGATTTAGTTGCTGAAGTTGCTCGCCTGGAAATGCCAGCAATTGCCATGACCGATCACGGCAATGTTTTCGGAGCTTTTGATTTTTATAAGCAAGCGAAAAAAGTTGGTGTCAAACCAATAATCGGAATTGAAGCATACGTTGCACCCGAATCTCGTTTTGAGAAGAAACGAGTCAAGTGGGCCGAAGGTGGCGAAGATGATGTTTCAGGTGGCGGCGCCTATACGCACATGACCATTCTTGCGGAAAACAACGAAGGTCTTTCAAATCTTTTTAAACTTTCTTCCTTGGCATCTCTCGAAGGTTATTACTACAAACCACGAATGGATCGTGAGTTACTTACTCGCTATTCAAAAGGATTAATTGCTACGACAGGTTGCCCTGGTGGGGAAATTCAAACTCGACTACGTATGGGTGCATTTAAAGAAGCGATGGCAGCGGCTTCTGATTACCGCGATATTTTTGGAGCTGAAAATTTCTATTTAGAAATTATGGATCACGGAATTGAAATCGAATCTCGAGTTAAAGCAGATCTGCTCAAACTTGGAAAAGAACTCGGTTTGCCATTACTTGCAACCAATGACCTTCACTACACATTTAATGAAGATGCGCGTTCACATGAAGCTCTACTCTGCGTTCAATCTGGATCGACACTTGCCGACCCCAAGCGTTTTAAATTCGATAACGATGAGTTTTATCTAAAGACGCCGGCGCAAATGCGCGAACTCTTTAAGGAGATTCCAGAGAGTTGCGATAACACACTTTTGATCGCCGAGCGCTGCAATGTCACCTTACGCGAAGGTGAAAACTTGTTGCCGCGATTTGAAGTTCCTACAGGTGAAACTGAAGATTCGTGGCTCATCAAAGAGTCAGAACGCGGATTGCAAGAACGTATGGGCGCGCGCGCCACCGAAGAGCATCGCACTCGGTTGAAGTATGAATTAGATGTCATGATCAAGATGGGTTTTCCTGGTTACTTTCTAGTTGTTGCAGACCTTGTTGCACACGCTAAGAAAGTTGGAATCCGAGTTGGTCCGGGTCGTGGCTCTGCAGCCGGTTCCTTAGTTGCATACGCACTCGGAATTACTGGTCTAGATCCACTTGAGCACGGCTTGCTCTTTGAGCGCTTTTTAAATCCAGAACGTATTTCTATGCCGGATATTGATCTAGATTTTGATGAACGTCGACGTAGCGAAATGATTCGCTATGCAACAACTAAATATGGCGAAGATCGCGTTGCTCAGATAATTACTTACGGGACCATTAAATCCAAACAAGCAATTAAAGATTCCACTCGCGTTCTGGGTTACCCTTATGCGATTGGTGAAAAATTGACCAAAGCATTGCCACCATCTGTGATGGGCAAAGATATTTCACTAGCTGGGGTATTTGATCCAAACAATGATCGTTATTCAGAAGCTGGAGAGTTTCGAACACTTTACGAAAGTGATCCGGATTCAAAGACAGTTATCGATACTGCAATAGGTCTTGAAGGACTTAAGCGACAGTGGGGTGTGCACGCAGCTGGTGTCATTCTTTCTCGAGAACCTCTATTAGATGTAATTCCTATTCATCGGCGAGAAGCTGATGGTTCGATAATTACCCAGTTCGATATGGGTGCATGCGAAGCAATTGGATTACTCAAGATGGATTTCTTGGGACTTCGAAATCTCTCAGTTTTAGATGACGCGTTATTAAATATCAAAGCTAATAAAGGCATCGATGTTGTTCTGGAAGAACTTACGTTAGATGATAAAAAAACCTTCGAGCTTCTCTCTCGTGGCGATACGTTGGGCGTATTTCAATTAGATGGCGGGCCTATGCGTGCGCTGCTTCGAAGTATGTCACCGGATTCCTTCCAAGATATCTCAGCGGTTATTGCTCTCTATCGTCCGGGGCCAATGGGAGAAAATGCTCATAACAACTACGCGGATAGAAAAAATAAACGTAAACCTGTCGAACCGATCCACGCGGAGTTATCCGAAGTTCTCAATGATATTTTGGGAGA
Source organism: Candidatus Planktophila sp. (assembly GCA_051006495.1). Taxonomy (GTDB): domain Bacteria; phylum Actinomycetota; class Actinomycetes; order Nanopelagicales; family Nanopelagicaceae; genus Planktophila. The sequence goes on along the minus strand of JBPCTE010000039.1, from coordinate 12,928 downwards.
TACCTACGGTTTAATTGTTTACCAAGAACAAGTTATGGCTATTGCACAAAAAGTAGCTGGCTTCTCTCTTGGTCGAGCAGATTTACTCCGCAAAGCAATGGGTAAGAAGAATAAGGAGATTCTCGACAAAGAGTACGTGCCTTTCGAAGCGGGCATGAAAGAAAATGGTTTTGGTAATACTGCGATCAAGCGTTTATGGGATGTTCTTATTCCATTCTCTGATTACGCTTTCAACAGAGCCCACAGTGCGGGGTACGGAGTTGTGTCATATTGGACTGCTTATCTCAAAGCCAATTACCCAACGGAATATATGGCTGCACTACTCACATCAGTGCGAGATGACAAAGATAAATCGGCTCTTTACTTAAGTGAATGCCGTCGCATGGGCATTCAAGTTCTGCCACCGGATGTAAATGAGTCTGATGCCGAATACACCCCACGGGGCTCAGATATCAGATTTGGCTTAGCTGCAATCAGAAACGTTGGCGAAGGTGTAGTTGCATCTATTAAGAGTGGTCGAGATTCAAAAGGTCGCTACCACTCATTTGGAGATTTTCTCGCAAAAGTTGATGCGCAAGTGTGCAATAAGAAAACGATTGAATCACTTATCAAGGCCGGCGCGTTCGACTCATTAGGCCACACACGTAAAGGTTTGATGGCTGTCTATCTCGAAGCGATTGATTCCGTTATCGAAACTAAGCGAGCTGAAGCAATCGGTCAATTTGATTTATTTGGAGGCGAATCCGCAACATCAATTTCAAATGTTGCACTTGATATTCCAGATGGCGAATGGGAGAAGGCGATGCTTCTTTCTTATGAAAGAGAGATGCTCGGGCTCTATGTTTCGGATCATCCACTATTGGGTGTTGAACACGTACTGCGTGCAGGAACAGATATGTCTATTAGCGAATTACTCGATGATGGGGGACACCAAGATCAGATTGTGACTATCGGAGGCCTCATCACATCGGTTACAAGAAAAGTAACCAGACAAGGCGCTTCATGGGCTGTAGTAACAGTTGAAGATCTTGAAGGTTCTATCGAAGCGCTATTTTTCTCAAATACATATAACCAATACGCGTTAACTCTTACCGAAGATCGCATAGTTTTAATCCGCGGACGAGTTGATAAACGCGAAGAACAAGTCAGATTTACAGCCCTTGAAATGAAGAGCGCCGATGTTAACGCTGTCCCGAGCGGTCCGCTCGTAATCACACTCCCAATCAATCAGTGCACACCGCCGGTTGTAGATCGAATGAAAGAAATTCTTCGTTCGCACCCTGGCAAGCGTGAAGTTCATTTACATCTAGATGAAAATGGAATGCGAACGGTCATGAAATTGGACACTTTAATTACTTCATCGCCATCGCTCAGCGCTGACCTGAAATCAATTCTCGGACCTAACTGCCTGCAAGGCTAGTAGAATTGGGCTTTGCAATATCCAATTCTTAAAGAGTGCGAGGCACACAGATGATGCGTTTGGTGGACCTACGTGGTCAGCGCTTATCTAAATCTGGATACCAGAGTGTAATTCCTCGAGCCGCACTCGATGTTGCAGAGGCAATGAAATTAGTTGAGCCAATAATTCTTCGCGTCAAAAATGGTAACGAAAAGGACTTAATCGAGTTAGCCAAAGAATTCGATGGCATCGCTCCGCAGTCAATCAAGGTGTCACCAAAGGAATTAACTAAAGCCCTTAATGAATTAGATCCTGATATTCGAAGAGGACTTGAAATTTCAGCAGAACGCATAAGAAAAGTTCACAACGACCAGCAGCGAACAGAGAAAACCACCCGTGTTGTAGAAGGTGGAAGTGTTAGTGAAAAGTGGATTCCAGTAGATCGAGTTGGACTATACGTTCCAGGTGGTCGAGCTGTTTATCCAAGCAGTGTGATGATGAATGTTATTCCCGCACAGATTGCAAAGGTTCAAAGCATCGCAATCGCTTCGCCACCTCAAAGTGAATTTGGCGGATTGCCACACCCGACAATTCTGGCCACGTGCGAATTACTTGGTATCACTGAGGTTTATGCAGTTGGGGGAGCGCAAGCAATTGCACTCTTTGCATACGGTATGGAAAATCTCTGTGACAAGTGTGATTTAGTTACCGGGCCTGGAAATATTTATGTTGCTGCGGCAAAGCGAGCATTGCGCGGAGTCATAGGAATCGATTCAGAAGCCGGTCCAACGGAAATAGCAATCGTTGCTGACGAATCTGCGATCGCCTCTGATGTTGCATCAGATCTCATCAGCCAGGCAGAACATGATGTGATTGCAGCAGCAATACTTATAACAAGTAGCGAAAAATTAATTGATGAAGTCCAAAAAGAGTTAACAATACGTGTTGCCAGAACCAAACATTCGGCACGAATTAAAGAAGCCCTTACCGGAGTTCAATCAGCTTTCGTTCTCGTAGATTCCACAGAACACGCACTTGAAGTTGCAAATGCCTATGCAGCCGAACACCTAGAGATTCAAACAAAAAATAGCGCTAAAGATGCCGAGATGATTCGTAATGCAGGAGCTGTTTTCATTGGCCGCTTCTCACCTGTTTCTTTAGGGGATTATTCAGCAGGTTCTAATCACGTGTTGCCTACGGGTGGGTGTGCTTGTCACTCAAGCGGATTATCAGTGCAAACCTTCTTGCGTGGATTGCATTTCATTGAATACGACGAAAAGGCTTTCACCGATATTGCATCAACGGTTATCACTCTGGCGAATTCTGAGGATTTACCAGCGCACGGGGAAGCTATGAGTGCACGATTAGAAATGAAAACCTCTTCATGAGCACATGGCCAGAGTGGCTGCCGCTGCGCGCTGAGCTTGCACCAATGTCGCCATACGGTGCTCCGCAAGTAATCGCTGACGCTGCATTGAACACAAACGAAAATCCATACCCGCCATCGCCGAAACTCATAAAAGCTATTGCAGAACGCGTTAGTCAAATAGGTGGGCAACTCAATCGGTATCCAGATCGTGAAGCCACAGAACTACGTACAGCACTCGCAAATTACATTAACACTCAGTCACTGACAAAGTTTGATCTTTCAAATATATGGGCGGCAAATGGCAGTAATGAAATTATTCAATCTATTTTTCTAGCCTTTGGTAGAAAATCTGCCCTTGGATTTATACCTTCATACTCAATGCATCCCTTGATTGCAAAAGTTACCGCTACGCCTTGGATTGATGGAACTCGTCGCGCAGATTTCACATTGGATTCCGAAGCGGCGTCGGCACAGATTGAATCACTACGTCCAGCGTTGACATTTATCACTACGCCAAATAATCCAACTGGTAGCGCAGTACTTATATCTGAAATTGAGTCACTTGCTGTGAGCGCGAAATCCGTAGGCGGACTTCTTGTTATTGATGAAGCATATGCAGAATTTTCATCAGAAAAATCCGCTGTGACGTTGATTGAAAAGCATCCAAATATCATCGTCATAAGGACAATGAGTAAAGCTTTCGCATTTGCCGGCGCACGTGTTGGTTATTTGGTTGCGCATCCAACGGTAATTGACTCAATGCGTTTAATTCGACTTCCGTACCATTTGAGTGCTCTGACTCAAGTCGCAGCCAGCGCCGCTCTTGAATTCAGCGATGAACTCTTGGAAACAGTTCACACCTTGATTGCGGCGCGCGAAGACGTTGCCAGCCAATTGGTTCAAATGGGCCTTGAAGTCATACCCAGTTGTTCAAATTTCTTACTCTTCTCGGGATTCAAGCGAGCAAGTGCAGATGTGTGGAAAGATTTGCTCAATAAAGGGGTACTCATCCGCGATGTTGGCCTCGAAGGTTATTTACGAGTAACTATCGGCAATGACGCTGAAAATAAGAAGTTCTTATTAGCTCTAGTAGATGTTCTTTAAAAGCAAAGAACCAGTGAGGGAGTTCGAAAGATGAGAAGTACACGCGTAGAACGTACAACGAAGGAATCAAGCGTTCTTGTAGAACTTAATCTAGACGGAGAAGGAAATATTTCCGTCGACACTGGTGTCGCCTTCTTTGATCACATGCTTTCGCAGTTAGGTAAACACTCGGGATTTAATCTCACAGTAAAGACAACTGGAGATATCGATGTCGATTCACACCACACTGTTGAGGACACATCCTTGGCGTTTGGACAAGCCCTTCGAGAAGCTCTTGGTGATAAGGCCGGAATTCGGCGCTTCGGTGATGCCATGGTCCCACTTGATGAAGTTCTAGTTCAGGCAGCAGTTGACCTTTCAGGACGTCCATATTTAGTACATCGTCAACCAGAAATTGTTGAACTCATTGGAACTTTCGATACCACCCTTGGCAAGCACATCTGGGAATCAATTGTTGCTGAAGCTCGCATAGCTCTTCACATCAGAGTTCTAGAAGGACGTAATGCTCACCACGTTTTTGAAGCGCAGTTCAAAGCCGTAGCGCGCGCACTCCGTGATGCAGTCTCTTTGGATTCACATGTCAGTGGCGTTCCATCTACAAAGGGCGTTCTTTGATAGCAATCTTGGATTACGGATCGGGGAATCTACGATCTGCCCAACGTGCATTTGCTACGACAGGACATGATGTTCAACTCACATCAGATTTAGAAGTTGCGCTCAAGGCAGATGGTTTAGTTGTACCCGGAGTAGGTGCATTCGCTGCATGCATGAAGGGTATTAATGAGATTAGTGCTGCTGAAGTCATTCGTCAGAGAAAAATTGAAGGCAAGGCGACTCTGGGAATCTGCATTGGAATGCAAATACTTTTTAGTGATGGATTAGAACACGGCACTCACAAAGGAATTGGAGTGTGGCAGGGTGCTATCACGCAATTAGTTGCTCCAATTTTGCCTCACATGGGCTGGAATACGATGGAAATTACTGGGCCAACTCGACTCTTTAAGGGTGTAGAAAAAGAATCCTTTTATTTTGTACATTCCTACGCAGCAAAAGAATCTGTCGGAATCTCACAAGCATGGAGTACGCATGGCGAGAAATTTTTAGCCGCAGTCGAAGATGGTGCATTAAGTGCAACGCAATTTCATCCCGAAAAATCAGGACGTGCCGGTTTGACGTTGATAGCTAATTGGAGCGCAACGCTATGAGTTACCTAGAACTATTGCCAGCTGTTGATGTAAAAGGTGGTAAAGCTGTTCGCCTAGTTCAGGGTGAATTAGAGAGAGAAAGTACATATGGATTACCACGTGATGCTGCACTTGATTTCCAAAATTCTGGAGCCGAGTGGATACACCTCGTAGATCTCGATGCGGCATTTGGAATTGGCAGTAATGCAGATTTACTCGCAGAAGTAATTGGAGTTCTTGATATAAAAGTTGAATTGTCCGGTGGGATTAGAGATGACGACTCTTTGCGTAAAGCACTTGCTACTGGGTGTGCTCGCGTTAACTTAGGTACAGCAGCTCTTGAAAATCCAGAGTGGACCTCCCGAGTTATTGCTGAATTCGGTGATCGAATTGCGGTCGGATTAGATGTTCGCGGCCGTACGCTATCTGCTCGTGGTTGGACACGAGATGGTGGAGATTTATTTGAAACTATTCAAAGACTCGATAGCGATGGATGTGCACGTTATGTTGTTACCGATGTAACTAAAGATGGAACCTTGGCTGGACCAAATCTTGAATTGCTCAAGAGCGTGTGTGCGGTAACCAAGGCGCCCGTAGTAGCCAGCGGCGGCATCTCAAATCTGGCAGATATCGAAAATTTAACGGCGCTGCGAAATATTGGTGTAGAAGGTGCAATTGTTGGGAAAGCTTTGTATGCAGGTGCCTTTACATTGCAACAAGCACTAGAAGTGACAAAGCGATGACACTTTCTGTGCGAATAATCGCGTGCTTAGACGTAACTGATGGTCGAGTTGTTAAAGGTGTTAACTTCACAGATTTGGTAGACGCTGGTGATCCTGTGGAAATGGCTGCGCTATATGACAGCGAAGGCGTGGATGAACTTACGTTCTTAGATATTTCAGCTAGTTCGGCAGGACGTGAAACAACACTCGATGTTGTACGTCGTACAGCCGAGCAAGTCTTCATACCTCTCACCGTTGGTGGTGGCATCAGAAGTGTTGAAGATGTAAATAGATTACTTCGCGCAGGAGCAGATAAAGTCTCAATTAATACCGCTGCCCTCAAGCGCCCAGAATTGATTTCGGAAATTGTTGATCGTTTTGGTTCGCAAGTTTTAGTTCTATCAGTTGATGCACGTCGCGCAAGAACTGAATCTGGATTTGAAGTGACAACGCACGGCGGGCGAGAAAGTGCTGGAGTCGATGCAATCGCATGGATTGAAAAAGCTTGCGCACTAGGCGTTGGTGAAATTTTGTTGAACTCTATGGATGCAGATGGAACCCGTGCTGGCTATGACATAGGAATGATTTCTGCAGTTCGATCTGTTGCAAAGGTTCCACTGATTGCAAGCGGGGGAGCAGGGGCTCTCTCAGATTTTGCAGCAGCACTTGACGCAGGAGCAGACGCCCTGCTTGCAGCCAGCGTTTTCCACTTCGGAATTCACAGAATTAGCGATGTGAAGTCATATCTAAGCGCTGCTGGATATTGCATTCGCACGTCCAATAACTCATAGGGCAGAATTAACCCATGAGCAAAAATCAATTAACAGATGAAGTAGTTGGTTTGCTCAAAGACCCGAATTTATTGATTCCTGCAATAGCTCAAGACGCGCACTCCAAAGAAGTTTTAATGCTGGCTTACGTTAATCAAGAAGCTCTTGCACACATGATTAAGACTGGTGCTGCAACATATTGGTCACGATCACGAAATGAGTTGTGGGTTAAAGGCGCAACATCCGGGCATACTCAAAGAGTTATTTCACTTGCTCTAGATTGCGATGGCGACGCGCTTCTAATCTCTGTTGAGCAGATTGGAGCGGCTTGTCACACGGGCGAAAAAACTTGCTTTCATAAGCCGATTGCCCTGGGATGAACATAGATGAGTTTCGAAAATACGCACGCGATTTCAACGTAATTCCTGTTTCGCGCAAATTGCTGGCTGATGGTGAAACGCCACTTGGCATCTATCGCAAACTAGCAAAGAGCGCATCAAATACTTTCTTACTTGAATCGGCAGAGCACGGTGGCGCATGGTCGAGATATTCATTTATTGGTGTGCGCACAGAATCAACTCTTAGTGAAAAAAATGGCGAAGCGGTGTGGATCGGTACGTATCCTGCAGGGGCGCCTCAAGGTATTGATCCGTTGCAAGCGCTTCGTATTAGCGCCGCCCATTTGAAATCGCCGGTAATTGATGGTTTGCCACCTTTAACTGGTGGACTAGTTGGTTATTTGGGTTATGACACCGTGCGTCGCTTAGAAAAAATTGGCAATACGTCACAGAAAGATCTGCCACTTCCAGAGCTAGCATTCATGCTGACAAGTGACTTAGCGGTAATGGATCACAGTGATGGAACAGTGACGCTTATCGCAAATGCAATCAACTGGGATGGCAGCGATAATCGAGTTGATGAAGCGTATGCAGAGTGCGTTGCACGATTAGACCGAATGCAGAAAGAATTAAACGCTCCACTAGATGGTTTTGTTAGTGAGCTTGATAATCGCTCACTACCTGCATTTGATTCAAATACATCTGAAGAGTCATATCGTCAATCAGTGCAAGATATTAAAGAAGAGATCTTGGCAGGTGAAGCGTTTCAAGTCGTCCTATCTCAACGCTTTAGCGTTGATGTGAGTGCGCAGCCAATTGATGTGTACCGAATGCTTCGTCTGCACAACCCAAGTCCATATATGTATCTCTTCCAATTCAACGATGGCATTAGCGTCGTCGGATCCAGTCCCGAAGCGTTAGTTAAGGTGAATCAAAAAGAGGTCATGGTTCATCCAATTGCAGGCACAAGAAAGCGCTCATCCTCTCCCGAGATAGATAAGAAACTAGCGCAAGAGTTACTTGCAGATCCTAAGGAGCGAGCCGAACACCTAATGCTTGTTGACCTAGGCCGTAATGATCTTGGACGAATCTGCGAACCTGGAAGTGTGGAAGTAATTGATTTTATGCACATTGAACGTTATTCACATGTAATGCATATTGTTTCGACAGTTACGGGCAAGCTATCCGATAAATCAAATTGCGTTGATGCACTCTTTGCAGTTTTTCCAGCGGGAACTTTATCCGGCGCTCCAAAACCCCGAGCCATGCAGATTATTGAAGAACATGAAAGTACTCGTCGTGGAATTTATGGTGGTGCAATTGGTTATATCGATTTCACCGGAAATATAGATACATGCATCGCAATCCGCACAGCCGTTCTATATGACGGTAAAGCCTATGTACAAGCAGGAGCTGGAATCGTTGCCGACTCAGATGCAGAATCTGAAAATCAAGAGTGTCGCAATAAAGCAGCTGCAGTTCTTGGTGCAATCCACGCAGCAAACACATTAGCGAGCAAAAAATGACAAATGCACTTGTTTCAGTAATCTCCATACTTGTAGTTATTGCGATAGCTTTCTTTCTTTCATCTCGCTTCAAGCTTTCAAGTCGCTACGAGAGAAAACCAGAGAAGCTTAACTCTTGGAATCTCCAAGATAACGGTGAAGATCCCAGCATAGACAGACGAGTTTCATGAGCGTTTTGAATTCAATCATTGAAGGCGTAAAAGAAGATCTTGAAGCAAGAAAACTCTCTAAGGCTCAGATCCTTGAAGCTGTAGAAATTGCGCCGAATGTACGAGCCGATTCTTCAACATTTCGCAGATCCCCTCTTTCTGTGATTGCAGAAGTAAAAAGATCTTCACCAAGTAAAGGTTCACTTGCGGTAATTGACGACCCAGCTCTTCTTGCATCTAGATATGAAAAAGGTGGAGCAACGGCGATAAGCGTTTTAACTGAACGTCGGCGCTTTGGTGGCTCGTTGGCAGATTTAGATGCAGTACGTGCTGCAGTTGATATACCGATACTCCGAAAAGATTTTATGATTGATGAGTACCAATTTTTCGAAGCCCGTGCACATGGTGCTGATCTCGTGCTTCTTATTGTTGCCGCACTTTCAGGAAATCAACTCTCAGATTATCTGGCACTAACTCAAGAACTTGGAATGCGTGCAATTGTTGAAGTACATACAGGTACAGAGTTAGAAATTGCATTAAGCAATCCCTGCGAACTCATAGGAGTTAATTCACGAAATTTAAAAACTCTCGAAGTGGATTCGAGTGCCTTCAAAGAGCTGTTGCCACAGATCCCTTCCGAGATTATTCGAATTGCAGAGTCTGGAATATCCACTCGTTCAGATGTTGAATTCGCTGTTGAATGTGGTGCGGACACAATTTTGGTCGGTGAAGCATTGGTGCGCGCAGGAGATCCTGAATTCGCCGTGCAGCATTTGCTTGGGCGCCAGTAAGATTTGCGTATGAGTACATCATCGACTGATATCCGCGCTGGTCACTTTGGTCAGTTCGGTGGTCGCTATGTACCAGAAGCCCTCATCGGCGCTCTTGATAATCTAGAGAGTGCGCACAATGCTGCGCAGAAAGATCCAGTTTTTCTCGCAGAACTTGCTTCTCTACATAAGACATATTCGGGCCGCCCAAGCATTATTACTGAAGCAAAGAGATTCGCAGAGCATGCAGGTGGAGCTCGGATACTTCTTAAACGTGAGGATCTCAATCACACCGGTAGCCATAAAATAAATAATGTTTTAGGACAAGCCCTTCTTGCAAAGCGCTCCGGAAAAAAACGAGTAATCGCAGAAACGGGTGCTGGTCAACATGGAGTGGCTTCAGCAACGGCTGCAGCTCTGATGGGATTGCAATGCGTTGTCTACATGGGCGAAGAAGACACAAAGCGCCAATCTTTAAACGTGGCAAGAATGAAGTTATTGGGTGCAGAAGTTATTCCAGTAACAACTGGTTCAAAGACCCTTAAAGACGCGATTAACGAGGCGATGCGCGATTGGGTTACAAATGTTGAAACAACAAATTATTTATTTGGCACAGTGGCCGGACCACATCCATTTCCAACAATGGTTCGGGATTTCCAAAAAATTATTGGCGAAGAAGCACGCACACAAGTAATTGAGCTCACTGGGAAATTACCTGATGCGGTACTCGCTTGTGTGGGTGGAGGTTCAAACGCAATTGGAATTTTCTATGACTTCATAAAGGACGAAGATGTTCGATTAATCGGTTTAGAAGCTGGGGGAGATGGGGTTGAAACCGGACGCCATGCGGCAACCATTACTGGTGGAACTCCAGGCGTGCTACACGGTGCGCGCTCTTATCTATTGCAAGATGAAAATGGTCAAACAGTTGAATCACATTCAATTTCAGCGGGGTTGGATTATCCAGGTGTTGGACCTGAACATGCATATTTAAGTGATATTGGAAGAGCGGAATATCGAGCAATAACTGATGCAGAAGCTATGTATGCATTTTCATTACTCTGCAAAACCGAAGGAATCATTCCTGCGATTGAAAGTGCACACGCATTAGCCGGCGCACTTCAAGTGGGCCGAGAGCTTGGCAAAGAAGCAACACTGTTAATCAATCTCTCTGGTCGGGGAGATAAAGATGTGCACACTGCGGCAGAATATTTCGGAATTCCACTGTAATGACCACACCTCTTGCACAGCTCTTTGAAAAAACAAAATCAGAAAATAGAGCTGCATTGATCGCTTATATTCCTGCAGGTTTTCCAACACAAGAAGGCTGCAAAGCAGTTATCGATGCTTTCGCCGATGCCGGAGTAGATGCAATTGAAATTGGATTTCCGTACAGCGATCCGGTGATGGATGGACCAACAATTCAAGAAGCAGCTGACATCTCTTTAAAGAGTGGCACAGGGGCCAAGGAAGTTTTTGATGCACTCGCTCATGCAACGAGTCGTGGAATTCCCAGTGTTGTAATGACATACTGGAATCCCATTGAAAAATATGGCGTGCAAGATTTTGCAGCATCAATCTCCGCCAATAACGGTTCAGGTGTGATTACACCAGATTTGCCAGTAGATGAAGCGCAACCATGGAAATCAGCTTGCGCAACATCGGATATCAATTCAATTTTTGTGGTTGCACCCAGCACAACAGATGCACGATTAGAGCGAGTCACTTCGCAGTGTTCGGGCTTTGTTTACGCGGCATCACTGATGGGCGTAACAGGTGCGCGCACCGGAATTTCTTCAGGGGCAAAAGATTTGGTTGATCGAATTAGAAGAGTTACCAAAACTCCGGTTGCAGTTGGTCTTGGCGTTTCTACTCGTGAACATGCTAAGGAAGTTGCAGCCTACGCCGATGGTGTCATCGTTGGCTCTGCCTTCATAAATGCGATTTCTGGTGCTAATTCCCTTGAATCGGGAATAAAGGCAGTGCGAACACTTGTTGAGCAATTAGCATTAGGAGTTCGAGAGGGCAGATGATGAAAAATGTACAGCCTTGGATTGGATTGTTAGCCCGTCTCGTTTTAGGTGGCGTTTTACTTGTTGCCGGATATCTCAAAGCATTTTCACCGGATAAATCAATGATGGCTGTTCGCGCATATGAAGTTTTACCAATTTGGATTGCAAATGCACTCGGAATTATTTTGCCGTGGCTTGAAATCGGAGCTGGTTTACTTTTAATCATCGGGGTTGGTATTAGATATGCGGCTGCATTTGGCGCAGTGCTCATGGTGCTTTTCATTGTTGCGATTGCTCAAGCTTGGGCTCGCGGCCTCTCCATAGATTGTGGTTGCTTCGGTGGCGGAGGAACGATAGATCCAAGCCAAACTAAGTATTTAGAAGAAATATTGCGTGACACCGGCCTAGCGCTATTAGGGCTCTATCTTCTTCGGTACCCTTTAACCAAGTTTGCACTAGATAAAAACAAGCCGCTTGAACAGAGAGCATCACAGGGAGAATAAACACATGTCATCCAAGACACCTAAAGGCCCAGATAACACCACACGCAATCTTGTTATCGGAATGGTTGTGCTAGTGGTAGCTGTTGGAGCAATATTCTCTGTCTTGAGCAATAAAGAAAATACTTCAGCTGCTCTACCATCTAGTGTTTCGAAGGCTGACGGATATGGAATTGTTTTTAACGGAGATCTCACAGGCGTTCCCGTAGTAGATATTTGGGAAGATTTTCAATGTCCCGTCTGTGCTCGCTTTGAACAGACTAATAGTGATTATCTAGAAAAAATTATTCAGGAAAAAAAAGCTAAGGTGGTCTTCCACACTCTCTCATTCTTAGGACCTGAGTCGAGCTTGACGGCCAACGCCGCAGCCTGTGCATCGGATGAAGATAAGTTCCTTGGATTCCATAAAGCGTTCTATCAGAATCAACCTGCAGAGAATTCTGGAGTGGTGACAACTGATTATTTAGTTGCTCTTGGGCAAGCGGTAGGTATTACTTCAGATAAATTCAAGAATTGTGTGACAAACCTGAATTACAAAGGTTGGGTCAACAACGTTGCAGCATCTGGTGGAGAGAAAAACATTAACTCAACACCAACAGTCTTTGTCAACGGTAAAGAAATTCGCCGTTCGACATCTGCCGGTGACTTGGGTGATTATTTTGATCCAGCAGCCTTTGCAAAAGCCGTAGAAGGAAAATAAAACTTTGAATCGATCGATTCCAACACCGAACATTTCGGTGCTGGAACTCGGTCCATTTAAAATCCACATCTATGCACTCTGCATCATTGCAGGAATCGTTTTAGCTATTTGGTATGGCGATAAAAGGTTTAAAACCAAGGGCGAGAATTTAGAAAATGTAGTTGCAGATGTCGCAATTTTGGCTTTCCCTTTCGGAATTCTGGGTGGCCGTCTCTATCACGTGATTTCTTCACCGAATAATTACTTCGGCAAAAATGGACACCCCTTCGATGCCATTAAAATTTGGCAAGGCGGACTTGGTATTTGGGGCGCCATTTCCTTGGGTTCAGTTGCCGCATATTTTGCTTATAGAAATTTAAAGAAGAAAAAAGAGTTACCCGCATTT
>JBPCTE010000038.1:0-13063 GCA_051006495.1 Candidatus Planktophila sp. | reverse complement strand
AAGGCGTTGTTTGGAGGAGAGAGTTCTAAGGCAGCTCTATAGTCTGTAGAATTCTTTTATTATGCGTCGTTTATTATCAGTAGAGCGTCATCAGAAAATTCTCGAAAGAGTTGCATCTGAGAACGCAGTAGATTTTGCAAGCCTTGCCGATGAGCTTGGCGTTTCATCTATGACTGTGCGCCGCGATCTGCGCATTCTTGAAGAAGCTGGGTACCTACAAACAACTCGTGGTGGTGCATCTGCTCAATTGGTAAATACGCAAGATATTTTAAAGCACCCACGTGCTATGGATCAGACTCTTGCAAAGACTGCAATCGGCCAATTCGCCGCATCCCTGATAGAAAAAGGTGAGGTACTTTTCTTAGGTACTGGATCGACCACCGCTGTATTTGCACAGTTCTTGCCGAATAATTTAGATTTAACTGTTATAACTCCTTCACTTCCACACGCATCCTTACTTGCCTCACGTGGGATAGAAGTTGTTAGCACCGGTGGGGTAATTAGCACTCATGACATGGCTCAGACCGGAGCAATTGCTCAGGAAACAATTAACCGCTTTGTAGCGACTAGAACAATTATTGGTTCTGGTGGCGTTTCAAAGAGCGGTGGTTTAACTGAGTTCGATCAAGTGATTGCAGATATCAACCGTTCGATGGTGGAACGATGTGAAGAGGTAATCGTTTTGGTCGATCCATCTAAAGGTGGCGTGACTGCTAATTACCGAGTCGCTGATGTCGATATCGTTGATGAGTTTGTTACATCCAATGATGGACGTGAGAGTTTGCAACGCCAACTAGGGGCGGCTGCGACCATATTGACCCCGAACGGGTAACATTTCATCACATTTTTTGTGTTAGATTTTGTCCCTACAGAGGGGGCGAAATCTAGCCATGAGCATCGAACTATCTTCGATCTTCCAATCCAAGAAGCCAATTATCGGAATGGTGCACCTACCTGCATCTCCTGGTCAGCCACAATTTAAGAGTAAGCCAGATTTAAAGGCCATGATCGGCGCGGTATCTGCCGATGTTAAGGCGTTGCAAGATGGCGGTGTTGATGGACTTCTCTTTTGTAACGAGAGCGATCTTCCATATACGACTCGTGTGAACTCTGAAGTTGGTGCGTGGACAACATTCATGATCGGTGCGGTGCACGATCAATTGAAATTGCCATATGGCGTAAATCTTTTGTGGGATCCAATTGCATCGATTGAAGCTGCTGCGGCATCTGGTGCATCTTTTGTTCGCGAAGTTATGTGCGGATCTTTTGCCAGTGACATGGGTCCGTTAGCACCAGATCCTGCATTGGTTGCACAGACTCGTGTTCGCCTCAAGGCTGAGCACATTGCGCTCTTTACAAACATTGTTCCTGAATTCGCCTCAGCACTTGAAGGTCGCACCGTTGCACAACGTGCAAAGGCCGCTGAATACTTTGGTTTTGACGCAATTCTTATCTCTGGTCCAGTCGCAGGTGTGCCATTTAGCAATGAAGACTTGTTAGCTGCCAAAGAAACAGCTAAGAAAATTCCAGTCTTTGCAAATACTGGCGTTAACGCAACAACAATTGCTGACACACTCAAAATTGCTGACGGTGTTATTGCTGGGAGCAGCATGAAAGTGGATGGAAAGACATTTAATCCTGTAGATCCAAAGCGAGTTATCGAACTCGTATCTGCAGCTAATAAATCTCGTTAGGAGATCTTCATGGCAAAGGTAAGTTTCATTGGTCTTGGAATTATGGGTTCCGGCATGGTTGGCAATCTTGTAAAAGCTGGCCACGATGTAACTGTATGGAATCGAAGCGCCAGTAAATACAAAGAGATTGAAAAAATCGGCGCGAATACCGTAAGTGATCCTTCCCAATTGCTTCCAGGTGCTGACTTCTTAATGTATTGCCTCGCCGATGACATTGCTGTTGACTCTCTATTCCTTAAGGGGCCAGAACTCGCAAATAAAGTAGAAAAAGGAACGATCGTTATCGACCTTTCTACGATTGATCCTGTAACCAGCGCCGCAGAGCGAAAAGCCTATGAATCAAGGGGAATAGCCTTCTTGGACGCACCTGTCTTTGGCACAAAAGGTGAAGCGCGAGATGGTGGATTGTGGATTGTTATCGGCGGCCCAGAAGATGTTTATAAGAAATCTTTACCTGTATTAGAACCGATCAGCGAAACTCTTCACTACATGGGCGTTGGCGGAAACGGTACAAAGATGAAGCTTGTCGGCAATTTATTAGTTGCATCTCAAATTGTCTCTATCGGTGAAGCGCTCACGCTTGCTAAGAAAGCTGGGTTAGATCTCACAAAAGTTTTGGAAGTTGCTGCAGTTGCAGACTTTAAAACTCCTATTTACGCCGGCGTTGGGGCTGGTGTAATTAAGGATGATTACGAAGTGAACTTCCCGCTTAAGTTAATGCTCAAAGATGCTCGGCTTATTCAAGCATTTGCCAATCGCCTTGACTCACCCGTTTCGATTGCTGCAACAACTGAGGAGTTAGCAAAAGAGGGCGTCGATGGTGGCATGGGCGAGTTAAATGCATCGGCAATCGTGAAAGTAATCTCTAATCGAGCAGGGGTAAATTTAAGTGAATAAACGTCTAGAAGGAATGTTTAATCCTAAATCTGGAAAGTGCATCAATATTGCTTTAGATCTAGGAATTTTTGGAGAGAGATCTTTTGCCAAAGGTATCGAAGACCTGGCTAAGTCTTTACCGGAAATAATCGCGGGTCAACCAGATGCAATCCAATTAAATCCTGGCGGGCTCAAAATTTTTAACTCACTAAACCTAAAGACAGATGTCGCTATTGCTCTTCGTCTAGATGTTACAAACGCATACGAGGCTCGCGATATTGAGTACTCGTGGGATACCGCTAACCTTGCAACGCTGCGAGATGCATTCGATAAGCAAGTAAAAGTTGTTGTACTGAACTTGCTTAACATTGATGAAAACTCGCGTCTACAAGAACAGTGTGTGCAGAACATTCAATTAATCGGTGCAAAGTGCCGCGAAGAGGGCATTCCACTAATGGTCGAACCGCTTGTAATGACGGCAAAGTCAGGCACCGGAACTACATCAGTTGGAGATGTAAATAAGATTGCGGCCCTTGTTCGCCAGGCAGTAGAGCTAGGTGCTGATCTTATTAAGGTCGATCCGACTGCTCCCATGAGCGATTTTGGACAGGTTGTGGAGATTGCCTCCAGCGTTCCTGTACTTGTACGTGGTGGCGGATCTGTTCCTCCTCGAGAGTTGTTAGAGCGCACACGTACCGCAATTGATTCTGGTGCATCCGGAGTTGTTTATGGTCGAAATATTGTTCAGCACCCAACTCCAGCCAAATTCATTCAATCAATTCGCGCAATCGTTCATGACAACGCTTCAGTTGATGAAGCCATGCTCGTTCTAGAGAAATAAATAAAACATGAGTCAGATTATGAAAGCTGCAGTTATAACAGGAGTTAAGAATGTTGAATTAGTAGACATTCCGATGCCTGTAATTGGGCCACGCGATGTTTTACTCAAAGTTAAATCCGCCGGTTTGTGTACATGGGAACAACGCATTTACACCGGTCAAGCAAAATCTGAATATCCACTTCTAGGTGGCCATGAAAATGCAGGAGAAATCGCAGCCATTGGTGATTTAGTTACTAATGTAAAAGTTGGCGACCGAGTCACGATGGGTTCTTCTTCATGTGGTACGTGCCGTGCTTGCCTTCGCGGAGAAGATAAAGGTTGCTCGGAACACTTTTTAAACTTCTCTCTCAAGGGTGGTTTTTATGGCCCAGGCGGATTCGCACAATACAAAGTTCATAGAAGTGATGGTGTCTTTCCTGTTGGCGATGCTCCGTGGGATCAAGCAGCACTGGCCGAACCATTGTCATGTGCAATCCATGCAGCCCGACTTCTAGATGCGCGTTTAGGAGATACAGCAGTTGTATTTGGTGCTGGAACAATGGGTTTACTTAATTTGATGGTGTTGAAAAAATCTGGACTTCGCGTTGCCGTTGTTGATGTGAATGAAGGGCGCTTATCTAAAGCAACTTCACTTGGTGCTGACGTTGTATTAAAAGCTGGCCCAGATATACGCGATCGAGTAAAAGCGGCATTCCTTGGTGGAGTTGATTTTTCAAATGCGGCTTATGGAAGTGAAGAGGTAAATCAAGATGCCCTCGATGTACTCAATAATCGCGGAAAAATATGCCTCTTTGCTTCTGCCCACCCAGTGACGCCTTTTGCAATTGATCCAAACCTCATGCATAACCGCGAAACTTCTGCTGTGGGCGTTGTCAGTGCCGATCGCAGAGATCACGCAGTTGCAACTGAACTTATTGCGACAAAGCAGATTGATCTCTCACCAATTATTGATGCAACTTTTCCGCTTGAAGAAGCTGCTGCTGCCTTTGAGCGCGCAACATCATCTCCAAGTTATCGAGTGATGTTGCACCCTTAATTTGTTTTAGTAATCCAATTCATGCAATTTGTGCATGGACTCTTTTGTAGATTGATACAGGTTTGTATAAATCTCACTTAGAGGCGCATAGGTCTCTGCTAGATCGCGGTTTGGTTCGACGATACGGGGTTTACCTTGCCAGACGCGTATCTCTTCTGGACTAGAGACCAGACCAACTGCAACTCCAGCCAAGAGCGCATCGCCATATGAAGCACCAAAAGTTAATGGAGCAACTTCTTGAGGTACGCCAGAGATATCACTAACAGCTTGCAGCCAGACAGAGTTTTTTGTTCCACCGCCAACAGATTTTATTGCGTTGGGTTTTGCACCGATTGCGGTAAACAAATCAACGTGTTGCTTAAATCCGTGACCCATGCCTTCCAGAACGCTTCTAAATAAGTGTCCGCGTGTATGCGTCAAACTTAAACCGAAGATCATTCCCTTTGCACGTGGATCCATTACTGGTGTTCGTTCACCACTGAAGTATGGAAGAACAACTACTCCTTCAGCACCAGGTGGAGTTGCTTGAGCCTCTTTAACAAGTACTGAATAAGCATTTTCTCCACCAGCTTCTTCTGCAGCAACTAACTCTTTTGCAAAAGTATCTCTAAACCAACGTGTAAGTGATCCACTCGTAGCCATGCCAGCTAAGAGACACCACGTGCCAGGGAAAAGGTATGGGCCAGCCCATAATCTCTTCTCACGTGCTTGATCATTATCAGTAACTTGAATCATAAATATTGTTGAGCCGTACATCATCATGAGCTCACCTGGTTTGGTAACGCTAACGCTGAGCGCTTCGGCCCCGGCATCGATAGTTCCAACAGAAACAGGTGTACCTACCGCTAATCCAGTCAATTTAGCCGCAGATTCAGTGACATGTCCCGCTAATTCATGGCTCCACATAATTTCTGGAAGTTGATTAATATCCAAAATTTCTTTGCAGTACTTATCGCTCCACTGGTTTTCCCATGGGTCATACATCGGAACCATCGTGCCTGCAGAAAAATGATCAACAACTACACGAGATGTTAAGCGAGCGACGATAAAAGTAGTTGCATCTACAAACCAACGTGCTTTTTTATAAACCTCTGGCTCGTTTTTCTTGATCCATAAAATCTTTGGACCAGTTGATTGCGAAGATAAGGTGTTTGCCGTTGCATTAAAGATTGTGTCTTCACCATAAATTGCGTTGAGTTCGTCAATTTCTTCTACTGCGCGGGTATCAACGCCGTACAAAATTCCCATTCGCAGTGGATTAAAGTTTTCATCTATAGGTAAGACATCTGGACCAATTGCGCTAACTCCAACACCCTTGATGTCGCTTGGAGAAACACCTTCAGTTTCAAGTAATTGCTTGCAGAGATTACAAAAATCGCCCCACCATGTTAACTCTGGATCGTGCTCTGCCCATCCTGCGCGCGGAAATAAAAGCTTATGAGGAATTGCAGCTTGTGCAATAACTTTTCCCTGGGGAGTAGTAAGAACACCTTTAGATTCATAGGTGCCAATATCTATTCCGAGAAGCAATTCTTGACCCATAGTGCATCTCCTTTAAAAGAGTTAGCCTCGCTCGAAATTTTCTTCTGTTGGAAATTTATTTACCACTTCAATGAGAAGCTTCTTTAATTCTTCTAAATCATCTAGAGAACATACTTCGACGCCTGAGTGTGTATAACGGGTTGGCCAAGCGACATCGACGCATGCAACTCCTTCTCCGACTAATTGAACGTATGACGCATCAGTTAACAATCCAATAGTTGCGTGTCTCTGTAACTCCACTTTTTGTGATTGAGCGGACTCTTCTATCAATGAGAGTAAACGTGGGTGTGGGATTAAACCATTGAGTGTTCCGCGACCGTGAAATGTATATGTGCCAACCACAGGACCCGCGCCAACCTTTACGGCATTTCCACCATCAATATCAGGAGTATCTGATGCCGCCACCAAATCAATACTTATTGCAGCTGTTGGGTGAATTTGTTGAGCAGCAACCATCGCGCCACGAAGATTGAACTCTTCTTGAACAGTTCCGACTAAGTGCAGAGTAACTTTGGGGCGTTTTTTAGCAAAGTGTTGTGCGAGTTCAACAAGTACTGCGCATCCGCCACGATCATCTAATGATGTGGCAGCAACTCTGTTATTAACTAATTTTTCAAAACTTGGGCGGTATAAAACCGGTGTTCCTATTTTTACTCCCGCTGCTGCAACTTCTTTTGCACTTGTTGCACCAATATCAACATAGCAATCGCCAATTGGTTTGACGATGTACTTATCCTCTGGTGGCGTTAAGTGGTGAGATACAAATCCAATAACTCCATTGACTATTTTCCCTGATGACGTTTGAAGAATTACATTTGAAGCAGCAAGAATTCGCTCAGGTACCCCACCGACTCTTTCAATTCTTATGAAACCGTTTTCTTCAACACCTTTAACAATCATTCCCAGTGAATCAGTGTGTGCAAAAATCATTAAGTCAGAACCTTCAGGTTCTGTGCCTTTAATGGTCGCGATGACATTTCCTAGAACGTCTACTCGAATTTCATCGACATGATCTTTTAAGTCAGCCTTTAATTTTTTAATCATCTCCTCTTCAAAACCTGCCATTGCAGGGGTGAGGCAGTATTTTTCTAAACGTTCAATTAGTGACATTACGACCTCAATGATTTAGCAATAGATTTATTTGTTCTGCGGTTTTCTAGTACAACATTTAAAATCATGACAAAAATTAGCACTCCGCCTTGCGCAGCGAGATAGAAAAATTGACTAAATCGAAGTGCGTTAAATCCTGAAGCAACCATCTGTAGAACTACAGTTGCAAGAATTACACCTGTGACAGTCCCAAATCCGCCATTTGGATTGATTCCGCCTAATACAACAATTACGATAGCTAAAAGAATGTAGGAAGACCCAAAGTCCGGACTTGCTGCAGACGTGCGTGAGGCAATGATCAGACCCGCGAGTGATGATAAAAATCCTGATACTAAATAGACCCAGGCAATTACTTTTCGATCGCCCATAACGCTGTATTGGGCTGCTTTTCGATTTGTTCCAACTAAGAATACTTTCAAACCAAGAGTTGTTTTATTTATCAGAATGCCAACAGCTCCCGCGATGATAATCATGAGAACAAATGGTGTTGGAATCCCAAAGAAAGTTCCATTGCCAATACGCATAAATCGCTCAGGCAAATCAGAGACCGAAACCCCATCTGTCATGCCTATTGCGATTCCATTAAATAACGTCATAGTTGCAAGTGTTGCAAGAATTGGAGTGACATCCAGTTTTGCAACCAAAATCGAGTTTATGCCTCCTGCGATTACCCCAACCAAAATACCTAGGATGCAAGCAATTGCAATCCACATGAGCGATTCACCGCCATTTGCATCGCTATGACTTCTCATAACCCAAGCAGCAACGAGTGCAGCTGCATTTGAGATTGAAACAATTGATAAATCGATTCCGCCTGTAAGCATTGAAAGCATTACCGCGATACTCAGAATTGCGATTTCAGGAACCTGATACGACATTGATTTGAAGTTGTTTGGAGAGAAGAAGATGTTTGGTGAGAGCACAGAGAAGATGATCAGTGTTCCGAGAGTTATGGCCATTAATTGAGTAATTTTGCGATCAGCTAATAAGCCCGTATTAAATCTGCTCCAACGTTCATTCATCGCTAAGCCGCCTCATCATTAGTTGAAACGCGTCTACTCTTCGCTTTTCGTGACTCATTAATTGCTTGAACGGTAATACCGATCAGCAACAACGCACCAACTGCTGCTCTTTGCCAAGAACCGCTAACGCCTAGCAGAATCAAATTATTTTTAATTAAACTAATTAAGAGCACACCTAGAACTGTGCCGAAGACGGTTCCGTAACCACCCATGATGCTCGCACCACCGAGAACAACGGCGGCGATAATGTCGAGTTCGGATCCTGTTAGATCATAGGGATTGGCTTTGCGTTGTAAAGATACGTACAAGATGCCTGCAAGCCCTGATAGTCCGCCAACTAACATGTAAACCTTGGCTTGTGTTCGCTTAACTGAAATTCCAAGACGACGCGTAGCTTCAACGCCACCTCCGAGGGCGTAAACAGAGCGTCCGAACATTGTGCGTGTAAGTAGAAGTGAAACAAGTACGGTGATGATTGCTATAGGAATGATGAGAACATGGAGTCGAGCCAGGGTTCCTTGTGCCGGCTGAACTTGCAGTAAATCCGCTGTTGCAAATTTATCTAAACCTACTGGGATATCACTAATAAATGATGAACCGATAAAGGTGAGCATAATGCCGCGGAAAATTCCAGCTGTACCTAGTGTGGCTATCAGTGTTGGAATTCCGAATGTTGCAATCGCTAAGGAATTAAGACCACCAAGAACTATTCCGATTAAAATTGCCAAAACAATTGGAATCATCAAACTATTTGGATTTAACTCAAATTTTTGCATTACGACAACGGCTGTGTAGCCGGCAAAGATTCCTACTGCTGGAAACGAAACGTCGATGCCGCCGCTAATAATGACTACAAGTACACCTAGTGCAAAGAGTAGTTGTACAAATGATGATCTGAACATGTCAAAAAGAGTTGAGAGAGTAAAAAATTCGGGACTCTTACTGCCGATGACTATCGAAAGCAAAATTATTGCGATTATTAAAGCAGTCTCATTACGAAGTAGGAGTTTTTTAATGTTCATATTTAGCTCAACTCCTTATACAAGACGCTCTCATCAAGTTCTGACTCTGAAAATTCTTTAGAAATTTGGCCACTTTTTATAACGATTACACGGTGGCAGATTTGAATTAGTTCGGGAATGTCATCTGATACAACCAAGAATGCCATTCCTTCACTTGCTCTATCTCTAATAATTTCAAGAATTTCTCGCTTAGATCCGATATCTACGCCCACAGTTGGACCATTTAAAATCATTAAATGTGGATTCATCGCCAACCACTTAGCTAGAACAACGCGCTGTTGGTTTCCGCCTGATAGTGAAGTAACAGGATTTAGAGAATTTTTAGTTTTGATGCGAAGGTCTTTAATCCAACGCTCTCCAGGTACCCCTAAACGACTCTTTGCAAGTCGTCCACCACGATTTTGGTACTGATCAATACCAACAGCTACAAGATTGCGAAGAATAGATTGTTCTAAAAATAACCCCTGTGTTAGTCGATCCGGAGGCACATAACCGATGCCTGCTTTAATAGCACCAGATGAAGAGTTAAGTTGAATTGATTTACCTTCAACAATGATTTCACCAGAGTCAACCGGATACTGTCCAAAAATTGCTTCTGCAAGTTCGGTTCGGCCAGAGCCCAAGAGCCCTGTAATTCCTAAAATTTCACCTGGAGCAATCGAGAATGAAATATCTGCAAATGTAGGTTTTGTCGTCAAATTTTTTACTTCAATAATTTTTGAGTTCGATTTCTTTAATGGTGGCGCAATACGGGTCTCTGAAATATTTAAGCCCGTCATTGCCTCTGAGATTGCATCGCGCTTGTAATCCTTCATTAAACCATCTGCGACTACTTCGCCATTTCGCAAAATGGTGATCGTGTTGCAGATTTCCTGAATCTCATCAATCTTGTGACTAACGAAAACAGTTGCCACGCCGCGTGCTTTGATTTGTTCTACAACTTCAAATAATCTTTTAATTTCTTTTCTCGTTAAAGCTGTCGTTGGTTCATCCATAAATAACATCTTTACGCCTAGGTTTGTTGCACGCGCGATTGCCACGAGTTGTTTAGAGGCGATTGAAATATCTGCAACAGGTGAGTTGATATCAATATCCACACCAATTAAATCTAGAGCCGTACTCGCTATTTCTTTTGACTCTTTCTTGCTAAGAAAACGTGAGTTCTGAGAAATATAAGTTGGAAGAGCGATATTTTCTGCAACGGTTAAATTTGGAAGCAGAGAAAAATCTTGGAAAATAACTTGTACGCCTTCTCGGACTGCTTCGCGTGGAGAGAGAGAATCAAAAGTTTTATCGCCTAATCTAATTAGGCCAGAATCTGGTGCGTGTACACCGCTCATGATTTTAATCAGTGTGGATTTTCCAGAACCATTCTCGCCAGCAATACAATGTACTTCACCACTTTTTACAGAGAGAGATACTCCTGCGAGCGCCTTTGCGCCGCCAAATGACTTAACAATATTTTCTACACCGTATTCAGCAGTAACCAAGGTAGACATTTATCTTCTATGCCTTTCTTTGCTGTGAGGCGTCGTATTTATTTTATTACCTTTTAAGTAAGAGTGGGGCGCGGTATTCCGCGCCCCACTCTTTTTCGAGCTTATTTACTTGATAGTTAGATGTTGTATTGATCCATGTTGTCTTTATCAACAATGACCCAGGCTGCGCCTGCCCATCCAACCTTTGTTCCAGCAATCTTCTTGATGCTTTCGTATCCTGGAACGCCTAGATCTGTACCTTCAGATAGAGATCCGCCACCCTTAAGAATTTCAAGGATGTTTAGCATTGCTTGACCTGCTAGTGCTGAATCCCAGAAGAAGATCTTGTCGATCGCTCCGGTAGCCAAGTACTTGCTTGTCATTGAAGGAATTGAAGTACCCATCACGCAAACCTTGTCATTAAGACCAAGTTCCTCAACAGCGCGACCAATACCAACTACGTCATTAGCAGAAGATCCTTCTACACCCTTTAGGTCTGGATACTTCTTGAGAAGTTCCTTGGTCTTGTTGTATGCAACATCTGCATCTTCTTTAGACTCAATTGGATCTTCAACGCGAACAATTCCTGGGTACTTTGACTTAGCTTGTGCAAGAGCACCAGCTACCCATTCGTTGTGGCTTCCGTTTGTAAGTGTTCCTACAAATGCTGCGTACTTACCTTTTCCACCCATGCAAGCTTGTAGGTTGTCCATCATGACTGCGCCGTATGCAGCATTATCAAATGCTTCGATATCAGCGTCAGCGTTTTGGATTCCGCCAGCTTCGTGAGTTACAACATAAATTCCAGCTTCTTTTGCCTTAGCAATTACGCCGTCGATTGAAGCTACGTCGTTAGGAACAATTCCGATACCAGTTACTTTCTGAGCAATAAGATCTTCAACCATCTTTGATTGCTTTTCTGGTGATGCATCAGTTGCACCTGTCATTGTTGCATCGATGCCCTTTTCTTGAGCCCATGCATTAATTCCCTTTTCCATGTTGTCGAACCAGCCGACGCCGATCAACTTCACAGAAACTACGTAGCGCGTATCTCCAGCTGAATCTCCGCCTGAACTGCAGCCAGTTAGAACTAGTGCTGCAGCGGCAACAGCTGCTGCGACTTTGAACTTCTTCATTCGTGCTCCTTTTTGCGTGATTAAAGGGGATCGGGTTGGGATTGACCCCTAAGGGTAAGATGAATATATTCGTCTTTAACAAAATTGGTCAATAGTTCCGTTAAAAATAGATAACTTTTTATAACATTTTTGTTATAAACCGTTAACTTCTAGGGGGGTAGGCTTCCACCATGCAAAAGATCCTAAATGTCCCAACAGAGTTCGTTAATGAGATGCTCGAGGGCATTCTCGATGCCTATCCGGACCAGCTCAAGGCTGTCGGCGGAGATAACCACGCACTTGTACGAGCTGATGCGCCAGTTTCAGGCAAGGTAGGCATCACAACTGGTGGCGGATCTGGCCACCTTCCACTCTTCTTAGGGTACGTAGGAAAAGGCATGCTCGATGGAGTTGCCGTTGGCGATGTTTTCCAGAGTCCAACAGCAGAACAGATGCTTGCAGTTACAAAGCAGGTTAACTCTGGCGCTGGAGTTCTCTATATATATGGAAACTACGGCGGAGATGTTTTTAACTTTGACTTTGCAGCAGAGCTCGCTGCTGCAGAAGGAATTCGTGTAGAAACAGTTTTAGGCGCAGATGATGTTGCATCCGCACCAAAGGGCGAAGAGGGTCGTCGTCGCGGAATTGCTGGAATTTTCTTCCTATACAAAGTTGCAGGAGCTGCAGCTGCTAAAGGTTTATCACTCGATGAAGTTGTAGCTGTTACAAAGAAGGCAGCCGCGCAAACTCGCACAATGGGCCTTGCGCTAAGCCCGGTAACTCTTCCTGCAGTTGGACATCCAACATTTGAGGTTAAAGCAGGCGAAATGGAAATCGGTATGGGTATCCACGGCGAACCTGGAATTCGTAAGAGCAAACTAGAAACAGCGGATCAAATTACAGAAGAGTTGCTCACTGCAATTAAGAATGATCTCGATCTTAAGAGCGGTGACAGAGTCTGTGTGCTTATGAATAGTTTGGGTGCAACACCACCAGAAGAGCTTTACATCATGTTCCGCCATGCAAAGAAAACTCTTAAGAGTTATGGTGTCGACGTTGCTCGTGCATATGTTGGAGAGTTTGCAACATCACTTGAAATGGCTGGCGCATCTATCAGTGTTATTCGCGTTGACGATGAATTGCTTAACTACATCAATACGCCTGTGCACACACCATTTTTTACCCAGGCATGAGCGCATTTACTGACTCAGTAGAGAAGGTCGCGGCCGCTCTCGAAAATAACTCAAAGAAGTTTGAAGAGTTGGATTCAGTTGCAGGTGATGGTGATCTTGGAATTACTGCGGGAAATATAGCCAAAGGATTGCGC
>JBPCTE010000037.1:0-15212 GCA_051006495.1 Candidatus Planktophila sp. | reverse complement strand
GATGCTGATGCCCAAACGCCTTTGTCATCTTCTGTACGGGCTGGCTTGTAATCAAAGTGCTTTGGTCCGCTGTACTTATAACTTTCGAGCAGATCAACTAAGAAGAATGCTGACTTGAGGTCTCCGTGACCAAAGACTAGATCTTGGTCGTACTTTGGACCATGCTGACCATTGAGATCGATATGGAATAACTTTTTGTGCCAGAGAGCCTGTGCAATTCCATGAACAAAGTTGAGACCAGCCATCTGTTCGTGACCAACTTCTGGATTAACTCCAACCATCTCTGGGTAATCAAGTTCGTTGATAAACGCGAGAGCGTGTCCAATAGTTGGCAAGAAAATATCACCGCGCGGTTCATTTGGTTTTGGCTCAAGCGCGAACTTAATGTTAAAGCCGTTGTCCTTTACGAATTGGCCTAAGGTGTTAAACGCTTCACGAAAGCGATCTAATGCAACGTATGCATCCTTGGCTCCATCTGATTCTGCGCCTTCACGTCCACCCCAAGCAACGTAAATTTCAGCACCGAGTTCGGCGGCAAGTTCAATATTTTTCATTGTCTTGCGAAGTGCATAGCGGCGAATATCTCTGTCATTGCTCGTGAATGCACCATCTTTAAAAACTGGGTGAGTAAATAGATTCGTTGTCGCCATTGGAACTTTCATTCCAGTTTCATCAAGGGCTTTCTTAAAACGATCAATGTGTTTGCGACGTTCACTCTCATCGCTACCAAATGGAATTAGATCATCATCATGAAAAGTCACACCATATGCTCCGCGCGCAGCGAGTTCGTTTACTGAACGAACTGGATCTAGCGCCTCGCGAGTTGCATCACCGAATGGATCGCGCGCTTGCCAGCCAACGGTCCAGAGACCAAAGGTGAACTTATCTGCTGGTTTTGGATCAAATGACATGGTCGAACCCTTCGTGAGATTTAGCCGTTTTGGCAACAAGGCGAACTTACCTCTAACCTTGACCATATTCCACAGGCTTTACATCACAAATCGGTGGCACTCTTTTGCGGGAGTGGTGAAATGGCAGACACGCAGGTCTTAGGAACCTGTGTCTTCGGACGTGCGGGTTCAAGTCCCGCCTCCCGCACCATAATTTTTATCAGGGACATAAAGAATCGAAGGACTTGCGTTGATAATTCAATTAAAAGAACTTCGTTCCCATAAAGGTTTTATCCCACTCGTTAGTGCCAGATTTATCTCCAATGTTGGTAATGGATTATCTCCAGTTGCATTGGCCTATGGCGTTCTCAGTATTCCTGGAGCAGATGGAAAAGATCTCAGCTTTGTTATGGCTGCTCGTTTTTTCCCAATGGTTGCTCTTATGTTAGTTGGTGGCGTTGTCGGTGATCGTTACAAACGAAATCGAGTAGTTGGTGGCGCAGACATAATCGGAAGTTTCTTTGCAGCCGTAAGCGCCATATCTTTCATCGGAAATTTTCCTTCCGTCTGGCTTTTAGCATCTATGGGTGCCTTATTTGGAATTCTTAACGCGCTCTGGTGGCCAGCAATGACTGGAGTATTGCCAGATATTTTGCCTAAAGAAAAATTTAAAGATGGCAATGCAGTAATAGCGCTGTCAACAAATATTGGCTTTATTGTTGGGGCCCTTCTTGGCGGAACAATTGTGACTTTATACGGTTCAGGTTGGGCGTTACTAATTGATGCCTTAACATTTTTTATTGCCGGAATTTTGGTTTGGAATTTAGATTTACCACCTATGCCAAAACGTGAAGATAACTCTGTGCTTCACGACTTGCGAATTGGTTGGCATGAATTCATTTCACGGCCATGGGTGATCGCGATTGTCTGTTCATTTGCAGTAATTAATATGTGTTTTGAATCGATGTGGCAGGTTCTTGGTCCACTTGCATATAACGAAGGTGGAAACGGACCAAGAAATTGGTCTCTGAATCTTGCCGCAGTTACTGCGGGAATGATTTGTGGAAGCGCAATCGCCTTAAAAACTAAATTTAAACGCCCATTAGCTTCATCCATGCTTTTAATCGCTTGCTCATCTATTTGGGATTTTGCAATCGCGTCATCACAACCATTAATAGTTACGATGGTGTGCGGGGTAATTTCAGGAGTGGCAATTGATGTATTTATGGTGCAGTGGAATACAGCGATGCAGACTCATATACCGGAAGAATCCTTTTCGCGAGTTGCGGCCTATGACGCTTTAGGATCATTTGGAATTGCCCCTATTGGTGTGGCGTTTGCTGGACCTGCTGCTGCTTACTTCGGTGTTGCAAACACTTTATGGGCTACAGGAATTCTGACATTCGTTGCGGCAATTGCATCCTTAAGTGTGAAATCACTTCGTAATCTTAAGTAAGTCTGTATCGCTTGAACTTTTTCAAGACTATTGTTCTTCCTATGACTACACAGACGCCTGTACCACCCAAATTGCGAGGCTGGTTTCATCTAGGCGCTACTCCCGCGGTCTTCATTGCTTCCCTAGTTTTATTTTTACTCAGTAAAACATCATTAAAATTTGCAGTTGCTCTTTATTCGGTTACTGCAATTATGCTTTTTAGTGTATCTGCAATTTATCATCGCGTTCCGTGGTCTCCTGCAAAAAAAGTCATATGGCGCCGATGGGATCATGCAAATATTAATTTGTTAATTGCCGGCTCCTACACTCCATTCGCAGTTGCATTGCTTGAAGGTCGTGATCGTTTAATCTTGCTCACGGTTGTATGGATCGGTGCGCTCCTTGGAGTTGGTGTTCGAGTTTTTTGGATAGGTGCTCCACGATGGTTATACGTTGCAAATTACTTACTGCTCGGGTGGGTTGCCGTTGCTTATACGCCTCACTTATATAGAGAAGGTGGGCTCTGGGTTTTGTTACCCATATTAATCGGTGGACTTTTTTATTCTGTCGGTGCAATTTTTTACGCTCTTAAAAAACCTGGGCGAAATGCTAAGTATTTTGGCTTTCATGAGCTCTTCCATATATTTGTATTGGCAGCATGGATTTCACAGTACGTAGCCGTATCAGTAGCTATTTATCGCAATTAATCTCGGTCAAAGGAGCCACGGCTCACTACCCCTTATAACCCCATCGCCCACACAGGGACTTTTGCCGAATGGCCTAACTGCTCTAATCTAAAGGCCCTAGAACAAAGCCCCTAAAGCCTTTCTAGAAAGCATCCGTCGGCAGCAAGGAAAATAATGAGCGAGAAGAAGAGCTTCCTTAATTGGGTTGGTTTCACTGGTGAAGAACAAACAACTCCAGGATCTGTTGACCGCATTCGCGAATTAGAACAACAGTTAGCTGACCTTCGTTCACGTCGCGATATCACTTCGCTCAGCAAAGAAGAGTTTGAAATTCTCGCAACCGAAACTGCGATGTCAATGATTAAGTCTGCACAATTGCGTGAAGCTCGTGCGCAAGCTGCCTCTGATCGACTCGTTAATGAAACTGGACGTGCGGCTAAAGATGCACTTGAAGCCGCTCAAGGTAAGGCTTCTTCAATTCTCTCAGCTGCTGAATCGCGTGGACGCAAATACATTCAAGCAGCAGAGTCTGAAGCCGAAGAGATGATTGCTAATGCAGAAGATGCTGCAGAGCGTGCAATGGAAGATAAGAAGCGCGAAGTAGCTGCGCTAGCACAAGCTGCACGCCGCGAAGGTGAACGAATTATTTCTACTGCAACCACTGAAGTTTCAAGCTATCGCCAGTGGCTTACTGGTGTTATTTCTGAGGCTGAACGTCTCTACCGCATTCAAACACAATCACTAGATGCTGCAGAGAGTGCGATTCATCAATCACGTACTCGACTTGAAAGCGCCTTTACACGTTTGGCTGATCTGCAGAAAAGCGTTCTTGAAAATCTAAATCCAGATGACACCGTCATCAATCGAGGTCCAATTAATGTTCAGAGTCAGCGCACCAAGAAAGCTATTGCTGCGCCAAAAGCTAAGTCGACCAAAAAGGTTGCAAAGAAAACTTCTGCAAAGCGTAAGTAACCTTTATGTCTGCTCAGCGCGGAATTAAATACATTCCTGCAATTGATGGATTGCGTGCTGTCGCTGTCATTGCAGTAATGCTTTATCACTTAGGTGTTTCATGGATTCCTGGTGGATTTCTTGGCGTGGATCTCTTTTTTGTTATCTCAGGTTATGTAATAACTCGCTTACTTTTGGATTCACTTCACCGAAGTGGTGGCTTAGATCTCCGGGCATTTTATAAATCTAGATTACGACGATTATTACCACCGCTAGTTTTTATGATTTTATCCACCACTCTCTTCATCGGAGTCTGGGCACCAGACACAATAAAAAGGCTTCTGACAGATACACCGTTCTCACTTCTTGGCGTAATGAATTGGTGGCTTGTGTTTCGTCATCAAGATTACTTCGAAGCAATTGGCCGCCCACCGTTATTGCAACACACGTGGTCACTCGGAGTTGAAGCACAATTTTATTTAATTTGGCCTTTAATTCTTTTACTCGTTCTTCGACAACTAGGTCGAAAAATTATTCCGGCCGCAGCCCTTTTTATTGCTATAGGTTCCGGAGCTGCGCTTTTATTGGTTTCTCTCAGTATCGATTCAAATTCTACTCAAGGCGTTAGCCATGTGTATTTCGGTACGGACACTCACAGCATTGGCCTATTTCTTGGTGCAGCACTGGCAGTGAATTGGATTCCACAAAATCTCAAAGAAGATATTGCTAAGAGAGCTCAAGATGTTATTGATGGCATTGGCGTATTCGGATTCCTCGGAATACTCTCCTGTTTTCTCTTCATAAATGAGAGTAATTCAACGCTTTACAAAATTGCATTCCCATTAGCTGGTTTATTTGGATGCGCAATTATCATGTCCGTCGTACATCCAGCTTCACGCTTTGCACCGCTTCTTCAAGGTAAGGCGATCCTCTGGATTGGTGAACGGTCATACGCAATTTATTTATGGCACTGGATTATCTTCCAAGTGACAAGACCTAGTGTCGATCTAGC
Source organism: Candidatus Planktophila sp. (assembly GCA_051006495.1). GTDB lineage: Bacteria > Actinomycetota > Actinomycetes > Nanopelagicales > Nanopelagicaceae > Planktophila. The sequence continues at coordinate 10,238 of JBPCTE010000037.1, read as the reverse complement.
TGGTGCTAGCTGGGCTTTATATACACTTCGAATTCTGATTGTCTTCGCTCTTGCTGATATTTCTCTGCGCTGGGTTGAACTGCCATTTAGAAATGGTTACATCGAATCTTGGTTTCGAGGAATGAAATATCGCGAAAAAAGAGTCCGGATTCGCCAAAAAACCACATTAGCTCTTTCGATTGTTTCGGTGCTATTAGCAACTTCTTTAGTTAGTGCAAATGCTATTGCCATCAGCGATCGAAATTTAAATAAATTGAAAGAAGAGATTACTTCTGGCGCAGAAGTTCAATCACAGATCTCAAATCCTTCGGATGGCTTATGGGTTGCAGGTGATTCAGTAATCCTTGGAATTAGACACGAACTCTCTGGCCGCCGTGAAGTCGGATTAATTAATGCGCACGTTGGTCGTCAAGCACCGGAATTAATCGAAGTACTTAATAAAGATAAGAGTCGTATGGTTGGTGCTCCCATAATCGTAAATATGGGAAATAATAACCGCCTGACAGAATCTGAAGTCATCTCTATTTTTGAAGCTATAAAAGATCAGCCACAAATTATCGTTGTAAATACAGCGGTACCACGTGGATGGAAAGATGAAAATAACTCACTGATTGCACAGATTGCTGCGCGATATCAAAATGTAAAGATTGTTGATTGGAACAAAATTTCTGAAGGCCATCCTGAATACTTTGCACCCGATGGAGTTCACTTAGTTCCGACAGGAATTGTTGTTTTCGTTGATGCGATTCTTTCAGAACTCAAATAAAAAAGCCCCCGCATATTGCGAGGGCTTTTTTATTAACTAATTACTTGTACTGACCTGCAAGTCCGAAGATTTTTGCAGATGCAGTCTGGCCATCTGAGTACACACTTGAAACTCGGAACTGAGTCCAACTATCTGAACTTGTAAGAGATACAGCGTGAGTTAATTCAGTTGGTCCTGTTGTAGCAACTACAGCCCAATCTCCACCTGCTGGCTTGAGTTCAACATTAAATCCTGTAAGGCCTTCTGTGGCCATTGGCGCTTTCCAGCGAAGGTTCATTCCATCTGCAGAACGAATAGCAACGAATGCACTTGGTGCTTCAACTGTTCCAACAGTTCCAGTTGGTGCTGTTGTCTCACTTGATGCTGAAGTTGATGGTTCATCACTCATAGTCGCTGATGCTGAGGGCATTGTTGGTGCAGCTGCGTCATCGCCTTCTTTGCCTGATTTTGACCAGACGAGAATTGCAAGTAGAACAATTCCAACTACAACCAGTGCAACGACGCGATTTGATGCGCCTTGCTTTGGTTTGTTATCAAAAGTTACATTCTTTGCCGCAGCACGTGGTGCTGGTGCAGTTGAAACATCTACGCGACCGCGAGCGCCACCAACTGGAACAGCTGGTACTACAAGACGATCAACTGATGTTGCGCGACGTGAAGACTTCTTTGTTGTCTTACGTGCAGAAGATTTCTTTGCACTCTTCTTGACTGCAGATTTACGAGCTGTGCTCTTCTTCGCAACTTTTTTAACAGCTTTCTTGGTTGTTGACTTGCGAGCAACAGACTTCTTTGCAACCTTTTTAGCACTCTTCTTTGCTGCTGATTTCTTAGCAGTTTTCTTAACAGCCACATGAACTCCTTGGGTAGCGGTACGTACTCACTTCACGCACTCGGACAGGAAAAGTTTACCGCAGTGTGGTCAGCAAACTGATTACGTGAGGTGCTATCGCACGGAGTGATTTACCTCTATGACTTATCAAATCCTTCTCATCTGCGCTCATTTGTGCGCTGGAGATTGTTAAGCCTTGTGGTCTAAATAGGGGGTCATACCCAAATCCATGATCGCCTACTGGGGCAAAAAGTATCGAACCTTCAAAGATTGCTTCACTTACCTGCTCTCGCCCATCAGGAAGAACGAGAGCTGCGGCACAAGTGAAGTGAGCACTTCTTTTACCTTCTGGAACATTTTCTAAATCACGTAGAAGCTTTCTATTGTTTGCCTGATCATCACCGTGCACGCCAGCGTACCTTGCTGAAAAAATTCCAGGTGCGCCATCGAGTGCATCTACACATAAACCACTGTCATCTGCAATGGCTGGCAGACCAGTTTCGGTGCAAATACTTCGTGCCTTAAGTAGTGCGTTATCTTTAAATGTTGTCCCTGTTTCTTCAACTTCAGTAGTGTGAGGAAAATTTTCTAATCCAACTAAATTAATTGCTCCATTTGAAATTGCATCGAGGATCCGACGAAACTCTTTTATCTTTCCTTGGTTACGAGTGGCTAGAACTAAAGTTACAGGCTCACTCATTTGGCGAGAACAGAACTCTGCATTCCAGCAAGGTTCTTACATCCATCGACTGCAAGGTCTAGAAGTTGATTCAAAAGCGTGCGATCAAAAGGTACGCCTTCGGCAGTTCCTTGCACTTCAATAAATCGACCATCGCCACTGCATACAACATTCATGTCAGTATCAGCACGAACATCTTCTTCGTAACAAAGGTCAAGCATTGGCACGCCATCAATAATTCCAACACTAACTGCTGCAACTGAGTCAGAGAGTGGCTTTGAAGTTGCTTTGATATGTCCCTCTTTTTTTGCCCAAGCAATTGCATCAGCTAGTGCCACGTAGGCACCTGTGATTGCAGCTGTGCGGGTGCCACCATCTGCTTGCAAGACATCGCAGTCGATCACGATTGTATTTTCGCCGAGTTCTTTTGTATCAACAATTGCGCGAAGTGAACGGCCAACAAGACGTGAAATTTCTTGGGTACGTCCACCTAATTTTCCTTTAACACTTTCACGGTCAGAACGTGTGTGAGTTGCTCGTGGAAGCATTGAATATTCAGAAGTTACCCAACCTTTACCTGAATCTTTTAACCAACGTGGAACACCAGGAGAAAATGATGCAACGCACAGGACGCGAGTCTTTCCGAATTCAACAAGAACGGAACCTTCTGCATGATCTAGCCAACCACGAGTGAATTTAATTTCACGGAGCTGATCGTTGGTGCGTCCATCATTGCGTGGCATATATGTCTCCGATTAGTTGGATGGTTTATAGGATTTGGTGTTCAACTCGTCCAACTTCTGGACCGAGAAATCTACGTGCAAGGCTTTCAAATGCTTTCGCATCCCCCGTGGCCAAGAATCGGTGATCGGCATTTTTTGTACTTGAGTGAAGCAAATTATTTTCTACAAGTACGCGGTATAAATCTTTTGCTGTTTCTTCTGCACTCGATACGAGTGAAACTCCGTTGCCAACAACGTATGAAATAACGCCAGTCAAAAGCGGGTAGTGGGTACATCCCAAAACCAACGTATCAATGTCGGCATCTATAACTGGTTTGAGATATTTGGTGGCAATTTCCGTTATTTCGGGGCCAGAGGTTTCTCCCCGTTCAACAAACTCCACAAACAAAGGGCATGCAATGGAGGTAATCGTTAAGTTTGGAGCAGCTGCAAATGCATCTAAATAGGCTTTTGAATCAATAGTTGCTTGGGTACCAATAACGCCAATCTTTCCTGTACGAGTTGCAGCTACTGCTCTTCGGACAGCCGGCTGAATTACTTCAATGACTGGAATCGAATACCTCTCGCGTGCATCTCTTAGCATCGCAGCACTCGCAGTGTTACACGCAATCACAAGAGCTTTTACGCCTTGATCAACCAAGAAATCTAAAGTTTCTAATGCAAACTCTCGAACTTGTGCAAGTGGACGCGGTCCATATGGGCCTCGCGCTGTGTCACCAATATAAAGAGTGGATTCATTGGGAAGTTGATCAAGTATCGCGCGTGCAACAGTTAAGCCGCCGACGCCGGAATCAAATATTCCAATAGGTGCATCACTCACACCGCGAAGTCTAGCGCTATGCCCATAATTGATTATCGAGTGCTTCTGATGCACTCACGTGATCAGCGCTATAAACGCCAGTAGATAGGTATTTCCAACCAGCATCGCAGACTATAAATGCAATGTCTGCACTCTTGCCATCGCGGATTGCTTCAGCTCCCATTGCAAGGGCGGCATGAAGAATTGCTCCAGTAGATATTCCTGCAAAAATTCCTTCGATTTCTAGAAGGTCACGAACTCGTTTAACTGAATCTTCTGCACCAACTGAAAAACGGCGAGTTAGAACTGATGCGTCATAGAGTTCAGGCACAAAACCTTCATCAATATTTCGTAGTCCGTAAACAACTTCACCGTAACGTGGTTCGGCGGCAATTACTTGCACATCTGGTTTTTGCTCACGCAAATACTTTCCCGCACCCATTAATGTTCCAGTCGTACCTAAACCAGCAACAAAATGCGTAATTGTTGGAAGATCTGCAAATATTTCAGGACCAGTTCCTTGATAATGCGCGAGAGTGTTTGCTGGGTTTCCATATTGGTACATGAATAACCACTCTGGGTTCTTTCCTGCTAGCTCTTTTGCAACGCGAACCGCCTCATTTGATCCACCTGCTGTAGGTGAAAAAATTATCTTTGCGCCCCACATTTCCAATAGCTGTCGGCGTTCTATTGAAGTATTTTCAGGCATAACGCAAATTAATTTATAACCACGCGTCTTTGCCACCATCGCAAGTGAAATTCCGGTGTTACCACTCGTTGGTTCAAGAATTGTTGCACCAGGTTTTAATGTGCCATCTGCTTCAGCTTTTTCAATCATTGCTAGAGCAGCCCGATCTTTAATTGAACCAGTTGGATTGCGGTCCTCCATTTTTGCCCACAGACGAACATTTGGTGCAGGAGAAAGTTTTGGTAAACCAATAAGTGGTGTGTGTCCTACAGAACTCTCTAAAGAATCAAAACGAGCCACTGTTAGCCACCTGCAACAGCAGGCAGAACAGTTATTGAATCACCTGATTTAAGTGCTGCATCTAATCCACCAAGGAAGCGAACATCTTCATCGTTTACATAAATATTGATGAAGCGACGCAGTGCTCCATCTTCAAGGAGACGTTCTGCGAGCCCCGGATATTGACGATCGAGATCTGAAATAACAGATTTAAGGTCTGTGCCATCAGCAGAAACAACCTTTGCATCCTTTGTGTAAGGGCGCAAAATAGTTGGAATTCGAACTTCAATCGCTGCTGTAGTCATGTGCTTATTATTGCTAATGCGTGCGGCTTTCGCCAATTCTGCAATTGTGAAGGCTTTAATCCAGGATTGTTACGGGTTCTTCAGTGACATTGCCGTCAATTATTCGGTATGAACGAAATTCTGTTGCAGGTGCAATCTCTTCGCGTGTAGAAACTAGAACGTAATGCGCACCAGGTTCTCCTGCGTAGGCAATATCTGTGCGGGATGGATACGCCTCGGTTTCTGTGTGGGAGTGATAGATAACAACTATCTCTTCATCTTTATCATCTACTTCACGATAAAGGGCTAACAAATCTTTTGGATCAAACTCATAAAATGTTGGTGAGTGCGCAGCGTTAATCATTGGCTTTAAACGCACAGGTGTATCTGCCCCAACTGGACCAAGAATTACTCCACAAGCCTCATCGGGATATTCATTGCGAGATTGTTCAAGAATTAAGTCAACAATTGCACGTGAGATTGATAAAGACATGTCAGGATTCTAATCCATCCATCAATGCTTCAAGTAAATTTCCCTGTAACCAACCGAGCCAACTATAAACACCATACACACCTCGCATCGGATCATCGGGTGCTAATAATTCAAGAGCTTCAGGAGTATTTTTCTCAACATTTAGTCGAACTCCAAGTGCAAGGCGAATGTCATTAATTCCACCAAGCCACGCATTAGCTAATTCATGATTAAGTTCGATACTCCCATCTTCGCTACTCATCATCATGGTGCGGATAGACATAGCGTGTGCTTGTTTCTTTGTTCTCAAAACAGATTCTGTGTATCTGCGAAATTCTGCGGCATCGACTCCATCTGCGTAGGCATTTGGTAATAAACGAAGCAAAACTTCATCATCTGGTGGAGAATCATGAACAGTTATTCCAACCATTGCGGCTAATGGATCCTGATCATGGTGATCTACTCGTTCGGCGAGTAATTCGATAATTTGTTGGGAGAGATTAATCAAAACTTCTTTTTCTGAGTCAGAAAATTGCGCTACGAATAACTCCTCCCCGTGACGAGTAAAACCATGGCTTTGGTTCATAAGGGTTGGTCTCCACGTTGCAGCGTGGCCCATAATCCAAATTCATGTAAGCGTGCAACATCATGTTCCATCTCTTCGCGAGTTCCTTCTGAAACAACAGCTTTGCCTTCGTTATGGACTTTCATCATCAATTCCGTCGCGCGTTCACGTGAGTAACCAAATAACTCCATAAAAACATAGGTGACGTAATCCATGAGATTTACTGGATCGTCCCAAACAATTGTTACCCAAGGGCGATCGGTGGCAAAAATTGCATTAATCTCTTCTTCAATCTTGGATTTGATTTTCACCATTACCGAATCACCACTGTAAATATTTCTGAATCTGTTTGATTCCACTGTGCATCTTTAGCAACTCGCACCATGTACTTACCAAATCCTTTTTGCTCTGCTGATACAGAAATTGTAAATACACCGTTTGCTTCCGTAACAACTGGAGTACCCAGTTGAGTCCATTTTCCTGCTCGTTGTTGTAATAACTGAACAGGAACTGCGCTCTGTCTTGGCGCCACCGTGCCAGTTATTTGGAAGGGTTGTGACCGAAGAGATGAAACAGGTGCACTAATTGAAATACGGCGCGTAATCGTGACCGCCACTTCATCTGTAATTGATTCGAGTCTCTCCCATGTTCCATCTGTTCTTACGCGAATCATCGCGCTCTTAGAGAGCAAGAGTGGAACTTGGATTGTTCCATCGACTCCAGTTGTACTAGTTGCAACCTCTCGCCATTGAGATTCATTTGCAGATTTGGTTTCGATCCGAACCAGAAGATTATTGATTGGTAATTTATCTGGGAGTTTAAATGAGGCTTTCAATGCATAAATTGATCCGAATTCGAGTGCTGCAGATAAATCAACCGAAGCTGGATTTGGTTCGATTGTGCTGATTACCTGATCGGGTGCAATAGCTAGGGCTGCATCCCTAATTGCTTGCGAAGCAGCCATGTCTTCCATTCCAAATGTCCACTGCGCAACTCCGCCGAGTCTGTACTTTGAAACAAAAGCGATTCGCGAAGTAAAGCTACGTGCGTCTTGATACCACGCAGTACGAGTTGCTGTGCACGTAGTCGCTAATCCTGCTGCAGTCTGTCCGCTATAAACCTTGTTGTATGTGAAATTAACTTCACCAAGTGCTTCGTCATACATTGGAATTGCGCCATAACTTTGTGCAAGAGTGGCTGCGTCTCTTAATACAAATGTTGCTGCTTTTGCTCCAACTTTTACAACATTTGCAACTTCCGTTGGGCACGTTCCTTCAACTTTAGTAACCCAATCACGACCATAACCAGGAATGCCGACATAAACCTTTGATGCTGGCATTACAGAAATTGCATACTTAATAGTCTTTTCTGTCCAAGCCAATGGTCCTAAAGGGCCAGGTTTAGAAACCGAAAAGTCGTACGTCATGATTCGAAGGCGATCGATATAAGGAGCTATGTCAGCCCATGCATAAACAAAATATCCTTTTTGTGCCTCGACCGGATTATAAAGATATGGAGTTGAAACAGAGAGCAACTTATTCTTAGATTTCAAGACTCCGCTGAGTTCTTTAACAAAGGCAACCCATGATGGCTTAGTTGAATTCCATGTTGTGTTTTTATCAACGAATGCGAATCCTTCGAAATCTAAATCTATCCCATCATAATTATTAGCCATAACAAGATCTGTAATCGCTGTTACAACTTGAGTTCGAGATACTGGGTTTGCAAGTAGTTTTGCTAAAACTAATTCGCTTGTGCCGTCAGTAATTGTCGGAATAATCGTGAATCCAGCGTTTCGCATAGAAGTAAGTGGAATTGCAATGGGAACACTTGGATTTGCAGGAGCATATAAATCTGTAACGACTGGAATCCTTTTTGCACCGTTGTACTTAAGTGTGTACCAAAATGGCATTACTTCTCGAACAATGTCCGCATTTGCCACTGCGGCCGGAAGTGCCTTGGCCATTGAGTAATAAGGAATCCAGCCAGATAAAACTTTTCGAGGTTGTGATCCAGCGTTAGCTGCTTGCGTGGGCGAGACCAAGCTTGCAAGAACAAAAAGTAATGCGATAAACGTCCTCAACTTTTTCATGTTACTTATCTTCTGGCGCTTCGCGCAATCCGTCATGAATCTCTTTACAAGCAGGACAGATTGGATACTTTTGTGGATCACGAGATGGAATCCACTTCTTGCCACAGAGTGCCTTAACTGTTTTGCCCGTTACTGCAGATTCAACGATTTTCTCTTTTCTCACATAGTGTGAAAATCGATCATGACCTCCATCATCTTCTTCTAACTCTGGGCGCGTGAGCAGATCCGTATCGGTTGCAGTATCGCTTGCGCGTCTAAAAATACCCATGTGCACACCTTATCGTGAGGGTAGAATTCATCAGATGAAGGACTTATTGCGCACCGAACATTTAACGCGCGACGACGTTGAATTGTTGCTCGATACTGCTGCGAAATTTGCTGCCGAACCACTTCGATCTAAAGATGCACTCGCTCATAAGAGTGTTGCGATCTACATGACAAAGCCATCTACTCGTACGCGTCTTGCTTCGCAAACCGCGGTCGCTCACTTAGGTGGTTCACCGATTGTTTTGCGTGGAGATGATTTACAACTCGGTCGCGGCGAATCAATTGCAGATACTGCAAGAATTTTTAGTGGGTATTGCGATGCAATAATTATTAGAACCTTTGCGCAATCAGATGTTGATGAACTAGGTAAGTTCGCATCGATTCCGGTCATTAACGCTTTGACTGATGATGACCACCCAACTCAACTTTTAGCTGACTGGCTAACAATTCGTGAAACCTTTGGTAAAGATATTTCAGGTCGAAAGTTTGTTTACCTAGGAGATGGAAATAACATGGCGCATTCATGGCTAATCATGGGCGCAATCATGGGCGCGCATGTTGTAGCTGCGACTCCTGAAGGTAAGTGGGCACCGAGTGCGCAAGCAATTGCAACTGCGCAAAAAATCGCTGCTTCGACAGGAGCAACAATCGATGTAAGTCATGATCCACAAAGCGCGGTAAAAGATGCAAGTGTTTTGTATACGGATGTGTGGATGTCTATGGGTGACCCAGAATCTGAGAAGAGTGAAAAAATAGGAGCGCTAGCACCATTTGCTGTCACCGATGCGCTGATGGAAAAAACCGCAATAGATTCAATATTTATGCACTGCCTTCCTGCGCATCGCGGTGAAGAAGTTATGGCATCAATAATCGATGGGCCAAAATCTGTCATATGGCGTGAAGCTTTTCATCGCCGGACCACTATTCAATCATTGTTATTTCACTTAACACGAGGTGAACTAAAGGGTTCGCTTTAAATTCCTCTAGAAAGTGTCGTTAAAAAGTAATAGGTTTGTCTTATGCGAATAGCCGTACCTAAAGAAATCCGTGAAGGTGAAAAGCGCGTAGCGCTCGTACCAGACATAATTAATAAACTAACTCGATTGGGCTACGAAGTTTCGATCGAATCAGGTGCTGGAAATCATTCACAAGCCACTGATGAGGATTTCAAAAGCGCCGGTGCATCAGTTGTAAATGGTGATGTTCTTAAAGAAGCCGATGTTGTTCTCAGTGTTTCACCCCTGACTCCAGCGCAAATGTCTTCACTTAAAAAGGGCGCACTCACTATTTCTTTCCTATCGCCTGTTACCGCAACCGATTCCATTGAAGCTGCAGCAAGTGCGGGAGTTACGGCATTTTCACTTGAATTAGTTCCACGTATTTCGCGTGCACAATCTATGGATGCACTTACATCGCAGGCACTCTGTGCGGGATATCGCGCAGTACTAGTAGGTGCAGAAATGTCTCCGCGATTCTTTCCACTATTAATGACAGCTGCCGGAACTGTTACACCCGCACAAGTTTTAGTTCTCGGCGTTGGTGTTGCTGGCCTACAAGCAATTGCAACGGCGCGCAGATTAGGCGCAGTAGTTTCAGCTTACGATGTTCGTCCATCTTCCGCTGATGAAGTTAAATCGATGGGTGCAACATTTATTGATCTTGAATTAGAAGCACTCGAAGGTGCTGGCGGTTATGCACGAGAAATGACACCGGAGCGAGCAGCTAAGCAACGTGAATTGCTCACTCCATATATTGCTAAGTCACATGTAGTTATC
>JBPCTE010000036.1:0-3676 GCA_051006495.1 Candidatus Planktophila sp. | reverse complement strand
ATTAGAAACGGATGGCGTGGCAGCCTTTGCAAAAGCATGGCAAGCGTTACTAGATGATGTTGAAAAGGTTCGAAGTGCATGATTAGCGTTTCATACAAGAATGAACACCTAGTCGACATTGAATCACCCTTATATAAAAAACTGCTGGATGCCCATGAAAGACTTTTAAAAAAAGATAACACCATCTGGGGGCCAGCAGCTGCGACCGAAGCTGCTATTCGCATGGATTGGATTGACTTACCAAACGAGTCGCGGTCACTGCTCGCCGAGTTAGATTCTCTCTTCGCCAAACATCGTCATCTCACCAATGTGATTCTTTGTGGGATGGGCGGATCATCTTTAGGCCCAGAAGTTATTGCGCGAACTTTTTCCAAAAATCTCTTTATTCTCGATTCCACTGATCCGAATTATCTTGCTCATGCAATACCAAAAAAACTCGAAAATACCCTGGTAGTTGTAGGATCCAAATCGGGATCAACGATAGAGACTGCTTGTCAAAAATCTTTTTTCGAAAAGCTTTTCGATGAAGCGGGGTTGAACAGAACAGAACACATGATTATCGTTACTGATCCCAACTCCCCCTTAGATATTGCATCGCGTGAAGCAGGATTAACTGTGATAAACGCGAATCCAAATATTGGTGGACGATTTAGCGTATTAGGTGCCTTCGGATTAGTTCCTGCTGCTTTGATTGGTATAGATGTTTCAATCATTTTAGATAGCGCTGCTGATACTAAGAACTCACTAATTGCTGATCCACATTCAGCTTTGCTAACGGCATATGCAATTATTGAAGGTACAAATCAGTATTTTTCAATAACTGATCAACATTCAAATATGCCAGGACTTTCAGATTGGATTGAACAACTTGTTGCTGAATCAACGGGCAAGAATGGAGTTGGGCGATTACCCATAGTTTTAAAGAAGAGCGAAGATTACGTCAGTGAAGATTGTTTAGCAGTTTCATTTGCTGGCAATTGCGATCTAGTAATTACCGGAGATTTAGGCTCGCAATTCTTCTTTTGGGAATGGGTCACAACCCTCATTGGGGCTGGACTCTCTATAGATCCTTTTAATCAACCAAATGTTCAGGAATCCAAATTAGCCAGTGGTGAGCTGTTGAACAAATGGAACAATTCTTTACCAATATTCGACAACAAGGGATCAACTAATTCCATTGCCTTCTTTGAACAATCATCAGATATACAAACCTTGCTCACTGGATTCGTTGAAGCAATTAAGCCTGATGGATATTTAGCGATAATGGCGTACTTAGATCGCAATTCAGATCAGGATATAAGCGAACTCCAAAATATTTTGCTACGAAAGTTAGGTAAACCCGTAACATTCGGTTGGGGGCCACGTTTCTTGCATTCCACTGGACAATTCCATAAAGGTGGGCAGCCCAACGGTTCTTTCCTTCAAATCACAGCTGATTGCGCACAAGACTTCCAAATACCAGATAAAAATTTCACATTCAAAACATTGGTAATGGCACAAGCAATAGGCGATCAAAGTGCATTGGAGAGCCGAAATTTAAAGACTCTACGATTACACCTTTTTAACAGATCAGCAGGGATCAAAGAGCTGCTGGAGATTGCAAAGAAGCTTTAATCTTCTCCGCGTAACTTACGAAGTGCTTCATCCAAAATCTTTGCGCCTTCTGCGTCACTGCGACGCTCTTTTACATAGGCCAAGTGAGTTTTGTACGGCTCATTCTTGATTGGACTCGGTGGGTTGGCTTTATCTCGTCCTGCTGGAAATCCACATTTTGGGCAATCCCATTCAGCTGGAATTACAACACTCTCTTCTTCAGCAAAGGAAGGACGAACTTCATGTCCGTTAGAGCACCAATATGAAACATGGGAACGCGCAATTGCTTCGCCGCGCTCTGCTTCACCCATCGGGCCTGCGCCAACGCGACTTCCACGAATTGCACTTGCCATGTGTTACTCCTATCGATTAGAAAATTAAAGAGTTATTTTAAAACTAAACTCAAGGCAACTACGCCTGCAAACCACAGCCCGCCAACCACAATAGTGATGCGATCTAGGTTTCGTTCAACAACAGATGAGCCACCGTAACTCGAGGAGATACCGCCACCGAACAAATCAGATAATCCTGCTCCTTTACCTTTATGCAAAAGAACGAGAAGAATCATAAGAACGCTGGTGATAACCAGAATGATTGAGAGTGCTAACTTCACTGAAATGAACTCCTAGCTGTGTGGCCGTCGCCCGAATGTGCGGGCAGGTGGATAAGGATACCTTCTAAATCTGGCAGATACCTACTTAGGAAGCAGCGTAAAACTTCGCTATTTTGGCGAGTTCTTCAGGATCCAGACTTGCGCCACCAATGAGGGCGCCATCTACATTCTCATTTTTCATAATCTCAACAATGTTGGATGATTTAACAGAGCCACCATAAAGAATGCGCATATTCGATGCGATATCGGCGCTTCCGATAGATTCAATTTCCTCGCGAATAGCTGCACAAACCTCTTCAGCATCTTGCGGAGTAGCCGTCTTTCCAGTTCCGATGGCCCAAACTGGTTCGTAAGCAATAACTATCTTCTTTAGATCCGGTTTGTGGAAGCCTTCTAGGCCTGCGCGAATCTGACGTACAACATGGCTTACGTGAGTTCCAGCTTCGCGAATTGCGAGTTCTTCACCTACGCAAAAAATAGGTGTTAATTCATTTGCTAAAGCTGCCTTTATCTTTCGATTGATAAGGGCATCGTCTTCATTGTGTATAGCACGACGTTCGCTATGGCCAATAATCACGAAAGAACAACCAAGTTTGGCCAACATTGCACCAGAAATATCGCCGGTAAAAGCACCGCTGGTTTCAGGAGACAGATCTTGAGCGCCGTATAGGAGACGAAGCCGATCACCGTCGACGAGAGTTTGAATTGAACGGATATCTGTAAATGGCGGAATAATTGCTACATCAACAGCATCGTAATCTTTATCTTCCAAACTGTAGACAAGCTTTTGTGCGACAGCAATCGCTTCAAGGTGGTTTAAATTCATCTTCCAATTGCCAGCCATTAACGGTTTACGCATATAAAACAACCATCTTTCTCATTTGTGAAGTTAAAGTCCAAGTGCCTGTAACCCAGGAAGAACTTTTCCTTCTAGGTATTCAAGTGATGCTCCGCCACCAGTTGAGATGTAACCGAAGTCAGAATCCTTAAATCCTAGCGCGCGAACTGCAGCCGCAGAGTCTCCCCCACCTACAACAGAAATTCCGTCCACTTCAGCGAGTGCTTGTGCAACTACTTTTGTTCCAAGCGCAAAATTTGGAAACTCAAAAACCCCCATCGGGCCATTCCAAAATACTGTTCTGCATTTTTTAATGTGCTCGGCAAATAAAGCTGCCGTTGCTGGACCAATATCTAGACCAATTTCATTTTCTGGAATTTCATCAGCTGAAACCAAAGTTGGTTTGGCATCGATTTTAAACTCTGGAGCAACAACAATATCAATCGGTAAAACCAGGGTAACGCCCTTGCTCTTTGCACTTTCGATGAGTTCTTTTACGGTAGGTATCAAATCTTTCTCAACGAGTGAAGATCCAATCTCTTTTCCAGTTGCAGCGAGAAAAGTAAAAACCATTCCGCCACCGATTGCCATAACATCTACTTTGGATAACAAATTAGAGATAACTCCTATTT
>JBPCTE010000035.1:0-6607 GCA_051006495.1 Candidatus Planktophila sp. | reverse complement strand
AAAAATTAAAGAAGGCAATGCATATGACTACATCTTTATTGATTGCCCACCAAGTCTTGGTTTACTAACTGTAAATGCATTCGCGGCAGCAAAAGAGTTAATGATTCCAATTCAATGTGAGTACTACGCACTCGAAGGACTTACTCAATTATTAGAAACTTACCAAGTTGTTAAAAAACGTTTAAATTCAACTCTAGAGCTTTCAACAATTTTATTAACTATGTTTGATGGCCGCACTCGTCTTGCAAATGATGTTGCAGCAAGTGTGCGCTCACACTTTCCAAATGAATTAATAGATATTCCAATCCCACGTGCAGTACGTGTTTCAGAAGCTCCTTCATATGGACAAACAGTTATGACGTATGACCCAACATCACCCGGTGCGCTTGCTTACATGCAGGTAGCACGTGAAGTTGCTGATCGTGGAAAAGCATTTGATTCAAATGTTGTAAGTATTAATTACAAGTTAAAACAGAGCGGTGAAATTGCATGAGTGCAAAGCGCGGGGGATTAGGTACAAACTTAGATGCATTAATTCCAACATCACTCACTGTTGGCGGAAATGAAGTTGCTCAACAGAATGAAGTTTCTATTGATTCAATCTCTCCAAACCCAAAACAACCTCGCACAGTATTTAATGAAGAAGCAATGGCAGAGCTCGTTGCATCCATTAAAGAGATAGGAATTTTGCAGCCACCGGTCGTTCGACAAACTTCTGCCGGACGTTATGAATTAATTATGGGAGAGCGTCGCTTCCGTGCAGCGAAATTAGCGGGACTACGGAGTATTCCTGTAATTATTCGCCAGACTCCAGATAATGAATTACTTCGCGAAGCGCTCATTGAAAACATTCATCGCAGTCAACTCAATCCACTCGAAGAAGCAGCTGCGTACACACAATTACTTCAAGATTTTAATTGCACACATGATGAGTTGGCACAAAAACTTGGTCGCTCTCGCCCGCTGATTTCAAACACAATGCGTTTACTTAACTTGCCAGCAAGTGTTCAGAGCAGGGTTGCATCAGGAGTTATTAGCGCCGGACATGCCCGCGCGCTCCTTGGGTTAAGCAATGAAGCTGAAATTGATCGCCTCGCAAAGCGCATAGTTGCCGAAGGTTTAAGCGTTCGCGCTATCGAAGAGATTATTGCCGCAACTTCTCCAAAAGCTGCAAGCAAATCAAATAAAAAATCAGGTGGAACAACGCCTGAAGTAAAGGAAATCGCAGAACGTTTAGGTGATCACTTAGATACACGCGTGAAAATTAAAGGCGGAAAGAGCAAGGGCGAAATTTCAATTGAGTTTTCAGGTTACGCCGACCTTGCGCGAATCGTTAAGAAAATAGAGGGTTAGTTAAGTTTATTTCCGCCGCGGCGTTCTATTTCTTGCTTAATTACGCCGCCGAGCGCTGCAACACCTTGATGAATTCGTTCAGGAGTTGGGTGACAGAAAGATAAACGCATCTGCCATGAACCGAGTCCATCTGCATAAAATGCGGTGCCAGGAACGTATGCAACCTTCGCAACAATCGCTTTTGGCACAAGTAACTTCGTATCAATTTCAGGTGGCAAGTTAACCCAAACATAAAAACCGCCGCCTGGTTTTGTCCACGTAGCAGATGCGGGAAAGTGCTCTTCAAGCGCCTGCAACATTGCATCGCGACGAACTTTGTATAGTTCACAAAAAGAAGCGATCTGATCTCGCCAAGGTTGATCAGCTAAATAATTAGAGATAGTTAATTGTGTGAAATTTGATGGACACAAAATTGATGATTCACTAGCAATGACAAGTTTGTCTTTTAGTGAAGGGGGCACAAGCGCCCAACCGACGCGCAAACCAGAAGCAATAGTTTTTGAGAAAGACCCTAAATAAATAACATTTTCACTATCTTCTGCGCGCATCGCATTAGGACTTGGGCGATCAAAACCGAGCAATCCGTAAGGATTATCTTCAACAACAAAGATCTCTTCTTCGCGGCAGATATCGAGAATTTCTGTACGACGATCTGCAGGCAATAAAACACCTGTTGGGTTTTGGTAATTTGGAATCAGGTACAAGAACTTAATTTTGCGCCCAGCGGCGCGAGTTGTCTTAATGGCATCGCGCAACGCATCTGGAATCAAACCATTCTCATCCATGGAAACGTGTACAACAGATGCTTGATATTGGTGGAATGTGCCGAGAGCGCCAACGTAAGAGGGCGCCTCAACTAAAACAACATCGCCTGGGTCAATAAAAATACGAGAAATTAAATCGAGCGCTTGTTGAGATCCTGTTGTTACAACAACATCTTCGGGATGTGCACGAATTCCTTCGAGTGCCATCATTTCGCAGATCTGTTCGCGAAGTTTTGGGTGACCCTGTCCGCTTCCATACTGAAGCGCTTCTGTTCCGTTAGTTAAAATTAAATCGTTAACAACACTTGCCATCATCTTCATAGGTAGCGCAGAAAGATTGGGCATTCCACCAGCTAGAGAAACAATTTCTGGACGCGATGCAACTGCGAAGAGCGCGCGAATCTCACTTGGTTGCATGCCTGCAGCGCGAGCAGCAAAGCGCTCTTCGAGATTCTGAGGCGCACCAGTTTGGTGGCGTGTTGAGATTTCGCTCATCCGCCAATCATCCCACAGGTGGCGGGTTCGCCGTCAGCGGCGAAGACCGGCGCTACGTAAGTCAGAAATACGAAGGGTTCCTGTTTTTGCGTCATCTTCAGTTGATAAATAAAGACGCTGAATTGCAATAAGTAGCGACTCTGCAATTACGTCGCGAAAATCAGGACGCGCTAAGCGGCTAGCATCTCCGGGATTAGTGGCGTATCCCAGATCAATTCGAACCGCAGGAGCTTTTGTAAGGCGCAGTAAATCCCAAGTCATTGCATGAGTACGACAATTAAGTAAATCCGTGCGCGCGCATAATTCACGCTGCACAAGGGATGCAAATCTTTCACCAACAATTGAGTGAATACCGTGCGCATCGCTTCCATAGAAGTAAGTCGCAACACCATGCGCATCTGGATTTGGGTGCGAATCAACGTGAAGTGAAATCATCAGATCAGCTTCTCGCTGATTGGAAAATGTAATTCGCTCAGCTTCAGTTGGTGAGTTATTTGCACCACGAGTAAGAAAAACACTGGCACCAAGGGCTAAGAGACGACCTTCAACACGTTGAGCAACGTCGTAAACAATTTCAGATTCAATAATGTTATTTGCAACATTACCTTGTTGATTGCCACCCAGACTTGGATCCAAAACAATTACTTTATTTGCAAGTGCCGGTCCACGATTTTTTTGTGAAGCGCTTTCACGAAGTTGTGAAGGAGCCCCACCAGATACAATTTTTGTTAATCGAATTAATCCAATAACAGTTGCAGGTCCACACTTTCCATCAACTGCAATCCCTACAGATTTTTGAAACTCTTTAACTGCATTTGCAGTGAGCTCGCCGAAAATTCCGTCGACTCGCCCGCAATCAAAACCCATTTCAGTTAAACGCGATTGCAACGCAGCAACATCATCGCCGCGCATCAATGGCGAATCTTGAAGATATAAAGAACGATCGCCTAATTTCCAGCGAGCTTCTTCAAGTGCGCGAGCGGTGACATCGTTGATGGAGCCTGTAACCGTTAACCCGCGCGATTGTTGAAAAGAGCGGATCTCTTCTTCAGAGAGCTCTTTCATAATTTCTTAAATAAAACTTTCGAGATCTTTAAGAAGAGCTGGCTTTGGCTTTGCACCGATAATTGTCTTTACAACTTCGCCATTTACATAGACATTTAACATCGGAATAGATGTAACGCCGTATTTAATTGCGATTGCAGACTCTTCATCTGTATTGAGTTTTACAATCTTTAACTTATCGCCATGTTCTGCAGCAATCTCATCAAGGATCGGTCCGATTGCGCGGCATGGCCCACACCATTCAGCCCAGAAATCAACTAGAACAGGCGTGCTGCTCTTTAGTACGACCTCATCAAATGTTGCTGCTGTGACTGCTGTTGCTGCGCTCATGGCTTCCCCTTTATTTCCATTTAAGTAATATCTTCAGAGAACTTTACTAGTGCGAAAGAAATTTTTCAGCATCAAGGGCAGCCTGACATCCAGAGCCCGCTGCTGTGATTGCTTGGCGATAGGTGTGATCGACAAGATCTCCGCACGCAAAGACGCCTTCAATATTTGTCTTAGTTGATCTTCCCTGAACTTTTACATAACCCTCAGCGTCTAATTCAATCTGGGATGTAAGTAACTCACTACGCGGAATATGTCCGATTGCAACAAAGAGCGCTCCAAATTCGCGCTTAGTAACATCGCCCGTGACGGTGTTCTTTAATTGCAGAGCCTCCAACTTGGCTTCTCCTAAGACATCAGTTACCTCTGTGTTCCACAAGAATTCGATCTTTGGATTAGCTTTTGCGCGATCAGCCATAATCTTTGAAGCGCGTAGTGAATCGCGACGGTGAATTAAAGTTACTTTGCTTGCAAACTTTGTAAGAAAGGTTGCTTCTTCAACAGCGGAGTCTCCGCCGCCGACTACTGCAATCTCTTGATCACGGAAGAAGAAACCATCACATGTGGCGCACCATGAAACACCGCGACCAGATAGACGTTTTTCGTTTTCTAATCCGATTTCTCGATATGCAGAACCAGTTGCAAGGATTACAGCCTTTGATTTAAGAACATTTCCAGAACCATCTTTTAAAGTTTTAACCGGGCCTTTTAGATCCATCTCAACAATGTCATCAGTAATTAATTGTGCCCCGAATCGCGCTGCTTGTTTGCGCATTGAATCCATTAAATCTGGACCCATAACTCCTTCGGTGAAACCAGGAAAGTTTTCTACTTCGGTTGTGTTCATAAGTGCGCCACCAGCAGTTACTGAACCTTCATAAATAATTGGTTCGAGTTGTGCACGCGCGGCATAAATTGCAGCGGTATATCCAGCTGGACCGGATCCAACAATTACAACTTCGTGGATTTTTTCACTCATTTAGTCACCATAACCCCAGTTTAAGCCTCTTTATTCCGCAACCTTGTTGCGGCGCAGAAGTAGTGCAGTAATTCCGCTCACTTCACTTATTCGCAACGCTTTCGCAGCAAAGAAATAACCAAGTGTTCCTGCGACAATCACAAAGAGAAGTTCTGCAAGTCGCACACCGATAGAAGCATCAGAACCAACCCAACCGAAGATTTGAGAAATCACAAAAATTGGAAGCATCGAAATAAGCGCCGCCATAAGCAATCGCCCATGTTGGCCAAGAAATTCACGAACATAAATCGGACCAGTATGTTTTTTAAGTAGGCGTAGCGTTATAAATAACCCGATTAAATAACTGACAGAAAACGCAACTCCTAATCCAACGGTGACCCATTTACTCGGCAAGACTGCCAAAAATAAGTAGGAGAGCGCTACAGAAATGATATTAATAATTAAAATGGAGCGAACCTGTGTGCGGGTATCTTCAAATGCATTGAAACCTCGGATTAAAACTAAATTAATCGAAAATGCAACCAGACCAAGGCTAAGAGCTGATAAAACATAGCCGATATAAATACTGTCGCTCTTATCAATACTAAAGAAGAGAATTTCTGTAATCAGTGGGCCAAAGAGCAAGAAAGCAACAGAGCTGGGTATTGTTAAAACACCTACGGTTTTGATCGCTCTCAACAACTGCTCTTTTACATCTTCAACCTTCTTATTAATTGCTAATTTAGATATATGTGGCAATAACGCAGTAACGATAGAGATTGTCACAATTGAGTAAGGCAATAGCATGATCAGGTATGCATTCTTAAATGGAGTAAAACCAACTCCTGTAGAGATACCTGCTTTGGCGCTCTGAACTGCCGCAGTTGTTGCAACATTTACTGTTATTAAATATCCAATTTGCGAAATTAAAACGTAGATAAGCGTCCAACCAGCGAGTGAAAAAGATTTTCCCAATCCAGCAACGCCCCACTTTGGTCGGATATGGATTCCAGATCTCTTAACAACCGGAATAAGAATTAAAGCTTGAATAATGATTCCTGCAGTTGTTCCCCAACCAAGTATTTGTATCTGTGTTGGAGTTATTGAATCAACAGAGACGCTAGGCCACTTCCATAGAAATGTTGAGAAAACCCCAATAACAACCAGGTTATTCGCAATAGGTGCCCACATGAGTGGAGCGAAGGATCCACGTGCATTGGCGACTTGTCCGAGCATTGTAAATAAACCCAAGAAAAAAATTTGAGGAAGACAATAGCGCGTAAACGCAATAGCAATTTCTCTCTCGGTTTCAAAACCAGGAGTTGAAAAACTTGGTGCATATAAGTACACCAACTGCGGCGCAAAAATAACACCAATGGCAACAAGTGCTAAGAGAATTCCGCTTATTGTTGTCACTAGTCTTGATGCAAATAAATGCCCTCCATCTGCATCATCAAAAGCACGCACAAGTTGGGGCACAAAAATTGCAGTTAGTGCTCCGCCAACTAATAAGTTGTACAAAATGTTTGGCATCGTGTTCGCAACATTGAAAGCATCGGCTAAAAGCGCGGTTCCCAAGGTCGCAATCATTATTACGCCACCGATAAAACCGGTGATGCGCGAAATGATTGTGCCTACAGCCATA
>JBPCTE010000034.1:0-6036 GCA_051006495.1 Candidatus Planktophila sp. | reverse complement strand
TAGGCAGCTGTAACTTCTTTAAATTTTTCTTGTGTCGCAGGATCTGGATTCACATCTGGATGTAACTCACGCGCCAACTTTCGGTATGCACGTTTGATTTCATCTGCAGATGCATCGCGAGAAACACCTAAGAGGTCGTAGTGATCTGCCACTTACGCACCTTCATTGAGATAGCGGCCAACGTATCTAGCTACTGCAGATACAGCAGCAATTGATCCCGCATAATCCATACGAGTAGGACCTAAAACGCCGAGTGCACCGAGTGGGGCATCGGTTGCGCCATAGCCCACTGTGACAAGTGAAGTTGAGCGAAGATTTCGTTCGCTCTGCTCTTTACCAATTCGAACCTGAACATTTTCACCAGCATCTCCAAGTAAGCGAAGGAGAACGACTTGCTCTTCTAGTGCCTCAAGAACCGGATGCATATTTGTTGAAAAATCTTCGCTAAATCGTGCAAGGTTTGCAGTGCCAGCGAGAACTATTTTTTCTTCTGCTCTCTCCATTGCCATTTCGATGAGTGATGAAATTACGACAGCTACATTTTTTCTATCAGAGGCGCTATAGCTCTCGAGGATTCCGCTAATTCGATCGGCAACATCGGGCAAGCGTTGCCCCATCACAGCATTGTTGAGCTGATTTCGTAGGTTTGAAAGGAATGAATCACTCGCATCGCTTACTAATTCAAGGACACGTTGTTCAACTCGACCAGCATCAGTTATAAGTATCATCATTAATCTTGATGGAGTCAGGGCCACTAGTTCAACGTGACGCACTCGTGACTTCACCATTGAGGGGTACTGAACGACTGCTACTTGCTTTGTGACATCTGCGAGCAAACGAACAGTGCGAAGCACAACGTCATCTAAATCGAGTGCGCCCTCAAGAAATGTTTCAATTGCACGACGTTCAGCCGTTGATAAGGGCTTAACACTCGCTAATTTATCTACGAATACTCGATACCCAAGGTCAGTTGGAATTCGCCCTGCACTTGTATGAGGGTGCGTGATAAGACCTTCATCTTCAAGAACCGCCATTTCATTTCGAATAGTTGCAGGAGAAATTCCAAGACCGCTACGTGCGGCAATGGATTTAGAACCTACAGGTTCTTGAGTCGCCACATACTCATCAACGATGGCGCGCAAAATTTCTAATCGACGAACTGACACGAGGCTTTCCTAGATTGTTACGAGTGCAATAGAAATCAAAGTCAGTAAGAAAAATGCTGGGAAAGACGTCTTTGCTTTATCGGCGCGAAAATGGAAATAAATAGCGCCAGCCATCATTGCCCAGAGTGACATCAGTGGTGCCCACAACAACCAGTTGTACTTGAGCCCAATGAGTAATCCAAGTGCTGCGAAGGTTTCAGCAACGCCTACTAAACGAGCAAGTGGATCAGGCACATTGACATCACGTGTGCCAGATAGACCTTTAGCATTTCCACTGGCCTTTGAAAGACCAGATACAACGAATACAACTGCTAGCGCGATTACTAAAATATCCATAGGGCAAAGGTACTACATAACTAATTCGCGCACGATTCGATCTGCAATGAGACGCCCGATAGGGGTCAATGTGACGCTTTCTGCATTCAAAGAAACATAACCATTCTCTTTATAAATTGCTAAACGTTCAAGGTGGTGTGGAGCAAGTTCTTGAAATGAAATTCCATCACGCATACGAATAGATAACATAATTTTTTCATCTTGAATTTGTTCTGCAGTCAAAATTTCACGTTCATGAATTGGACTATCTCCAGCAAAGACACGTGTTTTGTAAGCAGAAGGGTGTTTCACATTCCAAAAACGTTCTCCATTTATGTGCGAGTGCGCACCCGGTCCAAGTCCCCACCAATTTGCATTATGCCAATAAGCAACGTTGTGCCCGCATTCATGCCCTGGTTTTGACCAATTACTTAGTTCATACCAACTCATGCCATGTGCCTCACATAAAGAATCAACGAGTAAATACATATCTGCCATTACGTCGTCATCTGGCATCGCAATCTCGCCACGTTTAATCTGTGCAGCTAACTTTGTACCTGTTTCTACAATTAATGAGTACGCACTGATGTGATCGATATCAAGGGCTAGCGCACTTTCTACTGTGATTCGCCAATCATCGAGAGATTCACCAGGTGTTCCATAAATTAAATCAACGCTAATACTTGAAAATCCTGCTGCGCGTGCAGCATCAACTGCCTTCTTCACATTATCTGGATTGTGTGTGCGATCAAGAGTTGCAAGTACGTGCGGCACAAAAGATTGGGCACCGAATGAAATTCGATTAAAGCCAACGCTTATGTACTCAGATAACTTCTCAGCAGTCACGGAGTCTGGGTTTGCTTCCAGAGTAATTTCTGCACCTTCTCGTAAACCATTGTGTTCGCGGATTGCTGCAATTACACGGCCCAAATCCTTAGCTGGCAATAAAGATGGAGTTCCACCGCCAAAAAAGATTGTTGAAACCGGATCCTTCGGTGCACTCATCAGTTCTTGAACAACAGCGTCAATGTAATCCGCTGAAACGATTTCTAAAGTTGCGCCATCTTGTAACTCTGACGGTGTGTACGTATTGAAGTCGCAATACCCGCAACGTTTAACGCAATAAGGAATATGAACATAGATAGATAAGTCAGTCATGTTCTTCCTTACTTACGCGCGGCTTTCACCTTTTCAATATCAGCATCAGTTGCAAGGGCTGCTACGAATGCTTCTTGTGGAACTTCAACGCGTCCCACCATTTTCATTCGTTTCTTACCCTCCTTCTGCTTTTCAAGGAGTTTGCGCTTACGTGAAATATCTCCGCCGTAACACTTTGCAAGAACATCTTTACGAATCGCTCTGATATTTTCGCGAGCAATAATTCTCGCACCAATAGCTGCCTGAATAGGAACCTCAAATTGTTGACGTGGAATAAGTTCGCGTAACTTACTTGTCATCATTACTCCGTAGGCATACGCCTTATCCCGGTGAACTACGGCGCTAAATGCATCAACCGCTTCGCCTTGAAGCAAAATATCTACCTTTACAAGATTGCCTTCTTCGTCGCCCTTTTCTTCATAATCTAAAGAGGCATAACCACGTGTGCGAGATTTCAATTGATCAAAAAAATCAAAGACGATTTCTGCAAGTGGCAGGGTGTAACGAATTTCAACTCGATCTTCGGATAAGTAATCCATGCCTAATAACAAACCACGACGCTCTTGGCAGAGTTCCATGATCGTTCCGATGAATTCAGATGGAGCAAGAATCGTGGCTTTTACAATTGGTTCGCGAACAACTGCAATTTTTCCATCAGGAAACTCTGAAGGATTCGTTACGCGAACTTCTTTTCCATCATCTAAAGTCACTTGGTAAACAACGTTTGGAGCAGTTGAAATCAAATTAAGTTTTGATTCGCGCTCTAATCTTTCGCGAACAATTTCCATATGTAATAAACCTAAGAAGCCACATCGAAAACCAAAGCCAAGGGCAGCAGATGACTCTGGTTCGTAGACCAACGCGGCGTCGTTAAGTTGTAACTTATCTAAAGCTTCACGGAGTGCTGGATAGTCAGCACCATCTAATGGATATAAACCAGAGAAAACCATTGGCTTTGGATCTTTATAGCCAGATAGGGCTGATTTAGTTGGATTGTTGTAGGTCGTAACAGTATCGCCCACACGAGATTGGCGAACATCTTTTACTCCTGTAATTAAATAACCTACTTCACCAACACCGAGACCTTTACTTGGCAGTGGTTCTGGCGAAATAACTCCAACTTCAAGCATTTCGTGACGTACGCCAGTTGAAAACATTTGAATTTGATCGCGTGGAGATAAGTGACCATCAACGACCCGAACGTATGTGACAACTCCGCGATACGAGTCGTAGACAGAGTCAAAAATAAGTGCACGTGCAGGTGCCTTTGCATCTCCAACTGGTGCAGGTATTTGAGCAATGATTTGATCTAACAACTCAGCAACGCCTTCGCCTGTTTTGCCTGAGACGCGCAAGCAATCTTCAGGTTGGCAACCAATCAGTTTTGCAAGTTCTGCAGCAAACTTTTCTGGCTGTGCGTTTGGTAAATCAATTTTATTGAGAACGGGAATAATCGTGAGGTTGTTCTCCATCGCCAAGTAAAGGTTGGCAAGAGTTTGCGCTTCAATTCCTTGAGCGCAATCAACTAGCAATACTGCGCCTTCGCATGCAGCTAGCGAGCGCGATACTTCGTATGTGAAGTCGACGTGACCGGGTGTATCAATCATATTCAGGATGTATTCCTGGCCGTCGATTCCGCTACGCCATGGCAGTCGAACTGCCTGAGATTTAATTGTGATTCCGCGTTCGCGTTCGATATCCATGCGGTCTAGATATTGCGCGCGCATATTGCGTGCTTCTACAACTTCTGTGATTCCAAGCATGCGATCAGCAAGTGTTGATTTACCGTGATCAATATGAGCGATGATGCAGAAATTACGAATCTGCTCTGGTTTTGTTGCTGCAGGTTGCGGAGCTTTATCGAGGGATATCGCAGGCATCTACATTAGCCTCGCAGGTAATTGGTAAAAGTAAGAATTAACGAACGCCGGCTTTATTAGCCGCATTCGCCATTGAAGACTTCTTATTAGCAGCTGTGTTCTTATGAAGAACTCCCTTAGCAACTGCTACATCGAGTGCCTTTGATGCGGTGCGAAGTTCAGCTGTGATTACAGCCTTATCACCGGCAGTTACTGCATCGCGGAATTTACGGACAGCGGTCTTGATTGATGAGCTAACAGCCTTATTGCGAAGGCGTGCCTTCTCATTTGTCTTGATGCGCTTAATCTGCGACTTGATATTTGCCACGTGAAAAACTCACTTCTCTGTAATCTTCGAATTAATAAGGGTTATTAATAGATGCGTAGGCTACCAGCGCGTGCCCCTTGCGCTCAAACTGAGATCGGACGCCCATTTCGAGCGGTAGCTATCTCTGAAATCGCCTTTTCGAGTGCATAAATCGGGTCACTGCCCGCCCCTTTCACATCCGCATCAGCCTGCGCAACGGCTGCAACTGCCGCGGTTAATCCCTTAGGTGTCCAACCTGCAAGTTGGCGGCGCGCTTTATCAATCTGCCACGGAGCCATTGCAAGTGATCCCGCTAATTCAAAAGATTTTGCATTTCTATTTGCACCAGAAACTTTGGCTAATCCGCGAATAGCAGATGCCAGTGCGCTCGTAATCATCACCGGATCTGTCCCTGTTGCAATTGCTCCGCGCAGTGAAATTAGCGCTTGTGCAAGATTGCCTTCGAGTGCAATGTCTGCAACATCGAAACCAGTTGTCTCAATCCGTCCTTGATGAAATTTTTCAACATGTGCCTCTTCAATTGTTCCAGCTGGAGCATCAGAAACAATCTGTGAACATGCAGCGCTGAGTTCGCGTAAGTCGCCACCCACTGCATTAACGAGTGCATTGACAGCCGCAGGTGATGCTTTGCGGCCTAAATCTAAAAACAAATTTCGAACAAACTCTTGTTTTTCACTCTCTTTTTTAAGCGGCTCACACGCAATGATTGTGGCTTTAGCTTTCTTTATTGCATCGAGCAACGCCTTACCTTTAACACCGCCTTTGTGCATGAAAATTACTGTCGTTGTTGCATCTACGTTATCCAAATACCGTGTGATCTCATCGCGTGATTCTTCGGCTAAATCCTGAAGTTCTTTAATTACTAATGCCCTGCGCTCTGAAAATAGTGATGGTGCAAGGGCGTCTGCAATATCTCCAACAATTACATCTGAAGCAAAGAGGGTTGTAATTTCTGCGTTTTCCTCTTTGAGTTGTACGGTCAATTTTTGTAGTGCGCTATCTGCTAGTGCGCCTTCGGAGCCAAGGATGAGATACAAACTATCCATCACAGCTCCTATCCCAATCGAAAGATATGTATTCCTGATTGCGCTAACTTTATTGATAAGCGATGCTTTTGTGCAGCAATTGCGATCGCACCATCAGTATCTGTTCGCACAACCCTTGCGCCGAGTCTAGTCAGAGCCGCCAGCGTTTGGGCAGCGGGATGTCC
>JBPCTE010000033.1:0-3797 GCA_051006495.1 Candidatus Planktophila sp. | reverse complement strand
CACTTTGATGCACATTTGGATACATGGGATTCATATTTCGGAGCCGATTACACACACGGAACAACATTTAGACGAGCAAGTGAAGAAGGCTTGCTGGATCCAGAGGGTTGCATGCACGTAGGAATCCGTGGACCTTTGTATGCTGCAAAAGATTTAACGGATGATAAAGCTTTAGGTTTCCAAATTTTTAGCAGCGTAGAGTTCCAAGATTTAGGAGTTGGCGCTGCTATTGAAAAAATGAAAGCTCGAGTGGGAAATCGCCCAACTTATATAAGCATTGATATAGATGTATTAGATCCTGCACACGCACCGGGCACCGGAACTCCAGAAGCAGGTGGACTTACAAGTCGTGAATTATTATCAGTATTGCGTGCAACAGCTGGAATGAACGTTGTTGGTGCTGACATCGTTGAAGTTGCACCGGCATATGATCATGCGCAAATTACTGGCATTGCGGCTTCTCATGTGATGTATGAATTAATCAGCGCATTTGCCGCAAAATAATCTGCATCCACGCTCAAATAACCTAAAAAAACTCATCAGTATCCATGACATGGCGCCTTAATCGCTTTACCATTTTCTTTATGTCCGGATCCATCCGGGTACCTATAAGGAGAATCAATGAGCTCGTCAGATAAAGCATTGGCACCTTCCCAAGTAGAAACTCGAAGCGTTGACTTCGTACCTCACGCAGAACGCTTTGGTAAGTCACGCGATCTACGTAACGTCTGGTTCGTAGGAAACGTAAACCTCACAGCTATGGCTACAGGTGTTGTTGCGCTCTCACTTGGTGCAAACCTCATCTGGACAATCATCGCAGTAGTTGCTGGTTCACTATTTGGAACATTCTTTATGGCATTCCACTCTGCACAGGGACCACAGCTTGGTCTTCCGCAATTAGTTCAATCACGTGCACAGTTTGGATATATCGGTGCCGCATTAACTGTATGGATCTTCGCACTGGCAAATTACGTTGCATACAACACATCTGATGCAATCTTGTCAGGTTCGGCGATGCATCAAATCTTTAAGATTCCTGCAGAACTCGGATTCTTTATTGCGGCAGTTATCGCAACTGTTATTGCAATTTACGGTTACAGCCAGATTCACTTTGTGAACAAGGTCTTGTACTGGCCATCAATGGTTGCTCTAGGACTTATGACAATTGGTGTAGTCGTTCGCGGTAAGTTCCCAGAAGGTGCATTTGATCTAAGTAACTTCCAACTTGCACCAACAATGACAGCCTTCGTGATCATCGCTGGTTTCCAACTTGGTTGGGCTCCTTATGTTTCTGACTACTCACGTTACTTGCCAGCAAAAGAGGGCGTACGTGCAACATTTCACTCAACTTACTGGGCATCAGCGCTATCAGGTGTCTGGGTATTTGGTTTAGGTGCACTTGCATCAGGTCCAAATGGAGATCTCACTCCAGTTGAAGCATTCAAAACTGTAGGAGATTCAATCTTTAGTGGCTTTGGAACAATTCTCTTGATTCTGCTCCTTGCCGGTCTTCTGATTGTTATGTCAGTAAATGCTTACGGTGGATCACTTACATTGATTTCAATGCTTGATTCATTTAAGAGCGTTAAGCCAACAAAGAAACTCCGCGTAGCAGCACTGCTTGTAATGGGTGTATCAGTGTGGGGTATTGCGCAATTCGTCGGTGAAGCACGCTTTAACACCTTCTACGGAAACGCACTCGTCTTCTTGGCCTATCTCTTTACGCCATGGACAGCTGTTAACTTGATCGACTACTTCTATGTCCGCAAGGGCGTTTATGTAATCGGTGAAATCTTCAAGAAAGATGGAATCTATGGTCGTTGGGGATGGCGTGGAAATCTCGCTTACATCATCGGCTTTGTTGTGATGATTCCGTTCTTCGTAACAACACCATACGTAGGTCCAATTGCTAAGAGCCTTGGAAGTGTGGATTACTCACTCTTCGTTGGTCTTCCAGTAAGTGCAATTGCATACCTCATTCTTTCTAAGGGACTAGATCTTAAGAAAGAAGCAGCAATGGCTGCAGCAGAAGGTAATTTAACTAAGCACTAAGTAAGTAAATTCGGCCAGAAGCCATTTGCTCCGTTATTTTGCGGAGTAAATGGCTTCTCCGTTTCTATATGTAAATAAAATTTCCAAATCAGTGACAGCGTGCGGATCAATATCAAATGGATTCTTTGGAAGTACGACAAAGTCTGCGTTAAACCCAGGAGCTAAAGTTCCCCATGATTTTTCACCATAAGCTTGGTATGCAACTTCACTTGTATATGAAGCAAATGCTTCTGGCATTGTAATTCTCTCGGCAGGAATCCAACCACCAGCAGGTGATTTATCAGGCGTCTGTCGGTGAACAGATACTGGTAAACCTTCTAGTACTACCTCTGATGTCACAGGCCAATCACTTCCAAATGCAACGCGAACACCATCATCAATGAGAGAGCGGAGTTGATATTGACGTGCGGTGCGCTCTGGACCAATTCGTGGTGCAGAAGAAATCGCCTGCATCGGATCTTGGCGGCACCAGAGTGGACCAAAGTTTGCAATCACACCAAGATCGCGAAAGCGATGAAAATCAGCAGGATCTAATAGTTGTACGTGCACGATTGTTGGCCTGCGATCCCATAGCGGATTTGCTTTCTGCGCTCCTTCTATTGCATCGAGTGCTGCGCGAATTCCAGCATCACCAATGGCGTGAATGTGTGTTTGAAAACCTGCTTTATCAAATGCGGCAACTGCGCGTGAAAGCTCTGGCCACTGCCACACAGGCATTCCGTGACTACATGGATCATCTGAATAAGGCTCGAGCATCGCAGCTGTGCCACCTTCGATGACACCATCTGCAAAGTATTTGATTGTGACTGCAGTGAGATTCTTATTCTTGGGTGATGATTCAATCTTTTTGCGCATCTCAATAAAGTAAGCCATATCTTTTTCCCACGTACGTGGATCTGCGCGAAATGCCAAATTAACACCCTGTGTGAGTACACCACTCTCTTCGGCTGCTAAATACGCTTCAGCCATGCCGGGATCTACCCATGCATCCTGCCACCATGTAATTCCAGATTTGGCATAACGGGCACAGGAATAAGTGATTGCTTCAATTTCGCGCGCAAGGGAAGGTTTCGGTGCGTGATCCATAATCAAATTAACCGCGTCCCATTCGCGCATTGTGCCCATCGGTGAACCATCTTCGCGGCGAACAATTGTTCCGATTTCTAAATCAGGTGTATTTGCATCCACTCCTGCAGCTTTTAAAGCCGCTGTGTTAACCCAGATGGTGTGGTAATCAATTGCATTTAATACAACTGGTCTATCCGGACAGACATCATCTAATAATTTTGCATCAAAGTGACCATGAGGCAAGAGAGCGGGATCATATGTGCCGCCGATAATCCACGGTAAATCTGGATTAGCCGCTGCAAACCTTTTAACTTCAGCGAGAATTTCTTCAACACTTTGAATATCAGTAACTTGCGGACCAAAGTGTTGGCGACCACCAAAGATTGGGTGACAGTGACCATCACCAAATGATGGCGAAACGAATGCACCACCAAGATCTATTTTCTTATCATGCGCGCCGCTAAGGGCTTCATCTCCTGTTGCAACAATTTTTTGACCATCAACCAACATTGCCCCAAAAGTTTTACCTTTTGCCTGTCCTGGCCAGAAGGTTGCATTTGTAAAGAGTGTGCGTGTCATGTGTGGTCCTTACTTGTTGATGTTTTTATACATGGAAGGCTGGCGAGTATTAAAGAATGGGAAGAGTGTAAGCCAATCTCGTTTTTGGTCTAGGTCTA
>JBPCTE010000032.1:0-4026 GCA_051006495.1 Candidatus Planktophila sp. | reverse complement strand
CGCTAAGCGCGTTCTGCTAATAACAAATCAGTTAAGTGGTGTGGTTCAATATTTGAATTCCATTGTGGATTTTCGCGCCCGATTCCATGTGCAATCACAAAGGAAGCCCGTTCTTGCTCAGAATCTCCACCATGGCCACCTTCGTCACGATGTCCATGATCAGTGACCATTACCAATAACCATTTTTCACCGAATAATTCAGCACGCTTTGTCACCGATGCATGAAGTCGATTGAGATGGGCATCTACTCTTTCAATTGCGGTGAGGTACTGATCACCCAGGATTCCGTATGCGTGTCCTGCCTCATCTATTCCACAGAAATATACAAAGTTAACGTCAGCTCCAAAATTTTCCAAGGCATAAACAGATGCATCAGTAATCTCTGCATCAATACTTTGATATCCGTACGTTTCCCCATCACGAACAATGACGACGTGCTTATATGCAAGTTGTTGTTCTTTGCGTTGGTGAATAACTGGGCCGTGCCCAGCTGGATCAACTAGCGGGGGCCAACCAGCTGCTGCAAATGTTGTAGTGCTCTGATCTTGATAGAACGCTCGACTCAGTAAGTCTGGTCGGTTTAATAAATCATGACCGACAAATGAATTATCTTGAACTCGGTGTTCGTCATAAGTTGCACCTGTAAGTAAAGTCGACCAACTTGGTCCTGAAAGCGTTGGAACATTTACTCTCCACTCGGTAAAGAAGGATTTGTCTTTTAATCTAGCGAGAGTCTTTGCTTTTCCGCTTTCTAGGGCTCGAGAAAGCACAAGACCATCTATTCCAACGAGTAGTACTTTGGTTTTCATAAGGCTCTCATATTAACTTCAATTGTGAAATGATGCATCTATGAGTATTCGTGAAGCACAGCCAAAGGATGTCGTAGATATCTTGCGTTTAATCAAGGATTTAGCAACATATGAAAAAGCCCCCGATGAAGTTGTTGCTACCGAAGAACAGCTAAGCGCCGCACTCTTTAACCCGCAGCCGCACGTATTTGCTCATGTTGTTGAGGTTGATAACCGAATAATCGGAATGGCTCTTTGGTTTTTAAATTATTCGACATGGCAAGGCACTCACGGAATTTATCTAGAAGATTTATACATCGAACCTGATTATCGTGGGCGTGGCTATGGCCTTGCACTTCTTAAACATTTGGCAAAAATTTGCGTTGATCGTGGGTATGGCAGATTCCAATGGTGGGTTTTAGATTGGAATACCCCATCTATCGAATTCTATAAATCTCAAGGCGCGATAGCGATGGACGAGTGGACAGTTTTCCGCGTGAGTGATGAGGCTTTGAATAGACTCGGTTCATGAACGCACAAGTGCTATCGATTAATGTCACATCAGTTGTTCACCACGGTGAATGGACTGGAAGCGAAGGACGCACTGGAATAGATAAAAGAAGCGTTCCAGGTTTAATTGAATTTAAAAATAATGGCGTTACAGGAGATCGAATTATCGATACAAATGTTCACGGGGGATATGACCAAGCTGTTTATGCATATGCTCGTGAAGATGCACAGTGGTGGGAAAAAGAGTTAATGGAAGAGATTCCTGCAGGAAGATTTGGTGAAAATCTGACTACTCAAGGTCTTGATGTAAACGCAGCACTTGTAGGCGAGCAATGGAAGGTTGGTTCGGTAATTCTGGAAGTCTCACAACCACGTATTCCATGCCGAGTCTTTGCAGGTTTTTGGAAACGAGCCACTTTAATTAAAGATTTCACTCAAGCTGGCCGGCCAGGTGCTTACCTTCGAATTGTTCAAGAAGGTTCTGCGCAAGCAGGAGATGCAATCGAAGTTATTTATAAGCCCGATCACGACATAACTATTAGGGATTTATTTTCAGCCAAAAGTGGTGAGCGTTCTAAAATCAATGAAATTAAAGTTATTCCACACTTATCTACAGGTTTTAAAGAGTGGGCAGAAAAGATTGCGGCTACGCAACATTAAGCAATTGCTGCTGCAATAGCTTTGGTATGTGCAGGAGTTGAACCGCAACATGACCCAACAATATTGACGCCCATCTCTTTCATTTCCGCGGCGTACTTCGCCATTTCATCTGGAGTTCCCTCGTAGATAAAAGTATCCCCAACTAGTTTTGGCAATCCAGAATTAGATTGAGTAATTATAAAAACACCATCTGGGCGGGCATTAACCATCTCTTGTGCAATCTGGCGCATTTCATCTGTACCACGTCCGCAATTAGCGCCGATAATCCTTACTCCGATTGATGAAAGTTGAGTAACAGCCATTGCTGGCTTTACACCCATCATGGTTCGCAAATTTGTATCAAATGACATCGTTGCAATAATGGGTAAACCTGGTGCTATTTCCTTTGCAGCCTCAACTGCGGCTTCAACTTCAGCAAGATCACTCATAGTTTCTATAAGGATCGCATCAACACCACCAGCAACTAATCCCTTTATTTGTTCAGCGAATAACTCTTTTGCACTCTCAGGAGTGAGCGTTCCCATTGGATCCATTAATTCACCAGATGGACCAATATCTCCCATAACGAAACATCCAGGATGGCGATCTGCCACTTTTCGTGCAATCGCAGCACCTGCTTGATTTAATTCGATTACACGATCCGCAAGACCGTGTAATTCAAGGCGACCACGTGTGGCACCAAATGTATTTGTTGTAATGAAATTTGCACCTGCAGCTGCGTAAGCCTCAAGAACCGCTTCGATTTCCTCCGGCTTTTCAACATTCCAAAGCTCAGGTGCACCACCATCAGTTAATCCGCGTTCTTGCAACATAGTTCCCATAGCGCCATCGGAGGCAAGCACAGCATTGCTTAACGCATCGTAAATAGCTGACATATGTTGCTCCTTAATTTGCAGGATTTATTGCATCAAGTATTGCTTGTAACTTATCTTCTGCAAACTCTTGCTCAAGAGCTGCAGTAATTCGAGCGGCAAGTGCTGCGGGAACTTCATCTGATGCAATCCATGGATCTCTATTCCAGCCAGCCGTGTATGCATCAGCATCAATCTCACCCATGCGCATTGCAGCTTCATCGATTGCTTCCTGAAAGCGCGCTGGCAACATGACCTTAATTGTGTCCGCACCATCTCGTGCCATCACCATTGAAGGAATTTCTCTCCATCGCATTACTTGATATTCGCTCATAAATATAAGGCTACCAAGTGATGTTTACTATTTCATGAAGTGCTTTGCGTGTACGGGGTGCAACTTCTCGAGCCTTTATTTCATCTGTAAGTGAGTCTGCAGATGTGCGCTTTCCAATGGCAATACATGTGACGGGTTGTACACCATTTCCAAGTGGAAACTTTGATTTTGCAAGCTCATTATCAAAACCACTCATCTGGTGAACATCGTAACCACGATGATTTGCTTCAACTGTCAAGAGAGATACTGCTAATCCTGCGTCATACAACGCAGTGGGATTGCTCTGTCCATCTTCTCGAAGAGTTAAGGCATTAACTAAAACCAGGGCCGAAGATTTTGGTGCCCACTGCTGATTAAATGGAGATAAGAGCGAAGCAATTTCACTAAATTTTTCATCTCCACGAATTCCAAGAACAAATTTCCAAGGTTGAGCATTAAAAGCACTCGGTGCCCATCGCGCAGCTTCAAAGATTGCAGCAAGATCATCTGATGAAATCGTGGCATTTTCATCGTAGGCACGAGGACTCCAACGATCTGCGATGAGTGGATGTAACGAAACTGAAGTATCTGCTCTCTTATTCATTTGGCAAGTGTATTAGAATTCTGAAATGGCGTTCATTCGAAAATCTCCCAACCAAAAAGGGTGGTCAGACCTCGAGCAAATTTCAGATCCAAAACACTTAGGCGCCGAATTTCCATCTCAATCAATACCGTTGCTTTTGATGCACCACCTCTCAGATTTGCATGTATGTGACGCGCAATCTCCTATTCGCCCAGAGTTTCTAGACAGATGGGCCGATCCAGATAGCCCAATTCGAGATCAAGTGGGAACCATTGGTTGCTATCGCCCGCATGCGATGTTAACTCCCCATGTAGTTGAATC
>JBPCTE010000031.1:0-16340 GCA_051006495.1 Candidatus Planktophila sp. | reverse complement strand
GTCGACTAGGTGTTCATTCTTGTATGAAACGCTAATCATGCACTTCGAACCTTTTCAACATCATCTAGTAACGCTTGCCATGCTTTTGCAAAGGCTGCCACGCCATCCGTTTCTAATCGTTCAGTAATTAAGTTAAGAGAAATTCCTATTTGTGAGAGTTGCTCAAGCGTTGCATGAGAGTCTTCAATGGCGGGTGTAACTGTATCGCCACGAAATTTTCCATGATCAATAACGGCATCAAGAGTTGATTGCGGCATTGTGTTTACCGTGTGAGGTGCAACAAGTTCTATGACGTAACGGGTGTCATCGTATGAAGGATCTTTTACGCCAGTTGAAGCCCACAGCGGACGTTGCATCTGTGCACCTAAATCTCGCAATTCTTTCCAACGTTGGGTTGTAGATTTCATTAGAAAAAGTTCGTATGCAATTACTGCATTGGCTATAGCAGATTTGCCTAAAAGATTAAGACTTGCTGGTGTATTAATCTGCTTTAATTGTTGATCAACTGCGGTATCAATACGACTTATAAAAAAAGAGGCAACACTGTGAATATTCGAAAGGTTTTGTCCACGTTTTCGTGCTTCTTCAATTCCAGTAATAAACGCTTCAATCACCTGTTCGTATCGCTGGCAAGAAAATATTAATGTGACATTAACACTGATTCCGCTGGCAATTAATTCTGTTATCGCTGGAAGTCCGGCAAGGGTGGCAGGAACTTTGATCATCAGATTAGGTCGATCTACTAAAGACCAGAGAGATTTTCCTTCCTCAATGGTTGCAGAAGTTTCATGAGCCAAACGTGGGTCAACTTCGATACTTACTCTGCCATCAACTCCAGATGTTCGAGAGTAGATTTCCGTGAATACATCACAGGCTCGTCGCACATCATCAGTCGTTAGTTTTTTAACGATTTCTTCGGGGGACAAGGATTTCATTTGCGCGATATCGGATGCGTAGTCAGATGAACCTGTGATGGCTGAATTGAAGATACTCGGGTTGGTGGTCACACCAACTACCCCGGAATTTTTAATTCGTGAAGGCAAACTCAGCGGATCAGTTCCCGTTATCCTCGATCTTGAAAGATCATCGAGCCAGATTGAAGTACCTGCTTGAGCAATATTGTTCGTGATCATTTCAATATGCTCTTAGCAATGGAAACAACATTGTTTACGTTAAATCCAAACTCGTTGAAGAGAACATTTGCGCTAGCTGATGCACCGAAATGCTCCAGCGAAATGCTTGCACCATTGTCACCAACATATTCACGCCAACCTTGTGCTACTCCAGCTTCAATGCTGACTCGAGCTTTAACTGAAGGTGGCAGGACTTCTTCTCTATACGATTGCTGTTGTTCATTAAACCATTCAAAACACGGAACGCTTACAACACGTGTTGGCACACCAGATTCCTCAAGTACTTTGGCGCTATCAACTGCAAGGGCAACTTCTGAACCAGTTGCCATCAAGATGAGTTGCGGTGTTTTGCTTGCTTCTTTAAGAATATATGCACCACGGGCTGCACCCTCAGCAGAACTAAACTGGGTGCGATCAAAGACCGGAAGATTCTGACGTGAAAGTAAGATTCCACAAGCTTTGCCCCGCTTGATTAATGTTTTCCAAGCTACAACAACTTCATTTGCGTCCGCAGGTCTAATAACATCGAAATCTGGAATAGCCCGAAGAGCGGAGAAGTGTTCAACAGGTTGATGCGTGGGACCATCTTCGCCTAATCCAATTGAATCGTGAGTCCAAACAAAGATTGAGGGTAATTTCATTAGAGCAGCTAATCGAACAGCTGGACGCATGTAATCACTGAAAACTGCAAAAGTTCCGCCGAAAGCTTTGGTAAGTCCGCTCAAGGCAATTCCATTAAGAATCGATCCCATGGCGTGCTCTCTAATACCAAAATGGATAATTCGTCCGTATGGATTTGCACCCTTCATAGCGCTAGTTGATGGCAGAAA
This sequence comes from Candidatus Planktophila sp., assembly GCA_051006495.1. Taxonomy (GTDB): domain Bacteria; phylum Actinomycetota; class Actinomycetes; order Nanopelagicales; family Nanopelagicaceae; genus Planktophila. The sequence goes on along the minus strand of JBPCTE010000031.1, from coordinate 14,377 downwards.
AGAACCTCCGCCCTCAATACTTGTGTTGTTGCTTCCAGCCAGATCTGCTGATCCGCCCCACATTTCAGGAAGTTTGCTTGCAAGGGCATTAATCACATCGCCGGAAGCTTTTCGAGTTGCTACATCTTTGCCGGGTACGAAATTTGGAAGTTCTAAATCCCAATCAGAAGGTAATTCTTTTGCAACTAATCGTGCAAGAAGTTTCGCACGTTCAGGTTCTGCTTCTTTCCATCTTTCAAATCTTTGATTCCACGCATTGTGCGCTGAAACGCCACGCTCTTTAACCAAGCGTGCATGTTTGAGTAATTCTTCAGGGAAGGCAAAGTGTTCGTCAGGGTTTAAGCCAAGCTCTCTCTTCGTTGCAGCAATTTCATCAGCGCCGAGAGCTGAGCCATGAGACTCCGCCGTTCCGCGGGCATTGGGTGCTGGCCAGGCAATCACCGTATTCAGGCGAATAAGAGTTGGCTGATTTAGATTCACAGAAGCTGCCGACATTGCTTTGTCTAGTTCTAGCAAATCTACATCGCCATTGGATTGTGCTGAAACTTCAATTACTTGCCAACCGTAAGCGCGATAGCGAGCTGAAACATCTTCGGTAAAGGCGACATGAGTATCACCTTCGATGGAAATTCGGTTGTCATCATAAATAACATTTAAATTGCCGAGAGATTGCGTGCCTGCAAGAGATGCGGCCTCAGCGCTAACGCCCTCTTGTAAATCTCCGTCAGAACAGATCACCCATACTTTGTGATCAAATAGAGATGATCCATCTCTCGTTTCTGGATCAAATAATCCTCTTTCGTAGCGCGCAGCCATTGCCATTCCAACTGCAGTAGAAACTCCTTGACCTAATGGTCCAGTTGTCATTTCCACGCCAGTTGTATGTCCATATTCGGGATGGCCTGGAGTTAAGGAACCCCATGTGCGAAATTCCTGTAAATCTTTTAATTCAACTCCATATCCACTGAGAAAGAGTTGTGTATAGAGCGTCATTGAAGAGTGCCCGCAAGAGAGAATAAATCGATCGCGACCGATCCACATTGGATCACTTGGGTCATGAACTAAGTGTTTTTGAAAGAGTAGGTAAGCAACAGGAGCTAGGGACATTGCTGTTCCCGGATGTCCGTTTCCAACTCTCTGCACCGCATCCATTGCAAGCGCTCGAGCGTAAGAGATGATCATTTCATCTTCTTTGGACCAGTTAGATATCTCGCTCATTTAATCTACTTTCTCAAGTTCTCTAGATACGGAGAGCCACACTTTCCATGCACATATCCACACCAGTGTAGATCCAAGCATGTGAGCGGCAACAATGATTTCTGGCAATCCAAGGAAATATTGAATATACCCAATGCTTGCTTGAAGCAAGGCCGCTAGAAAGAAAAACTTCAGTAATCGTTTCGTAGGGGCTGGAGTTGATGATGAAATCAAATATGCAAGTGAAAGGCCAAGTAATGCAATCACTAAGTCGGCGTGAAGCCAGGCCATTGTGCGAACATCAAAATTTAAGCGGGGAGAGGCGACATCTCCTGCGTGAGGCCCTGTTCCGGTAACAAGAGTTCCAAAAACTATAACCACAAAAGTTAATAAGACGTGAGAACGAGAAAGAGTATGCAATAAATCGCGCGGCATCCTCTTTACTTGGTTTGGCATCTGAGCCTTTGTGAGTAAAGATTGCGCTCCGGCAATTAAGATTATTGAGAGTACAAAGTGACCAGCAACAGGTATCGGATTGAGATCAGTTAGAACTGTAATCCCACCCAAAATCGCCTGACCAAATATTCCGGCAAATTGTCCAAATACAAGCCACCGAAGATCTTTACGTTTGCAAATTAAAACCGTCAGTATTGAAATCGCACAAGCAAGCACCAGGGCAAAAGTTAATAGTCGATTACCAAATTCGATCCAAGATCTAAAACCCTCTATCTGCCCGGTAACAGGTGTATACGAATCTTCAGTGCACTCTGGCCACGTCGGACACCCGAGCCCAGAACCTGACAGGCGAACAACGCCACCAGTGAGGACAATTCCTGTTTGAAAAACAAGGAGTATTCGAAGAATTGCTATTAAGGATTTTCCAGCAATTTCACTCATGCCCCTAGCCTAGATTGGTACTCCACGTCTGCGAACGTATTTCCCCTCGCGAGCCCCGAGTGGTAAGAATCATTGATTTAAGACACAATACTGTTGTGAAAATAACCAGCACGCCCAGTACCAACGATGACATCCGGACAAGGGATGCCGTCGCTCGCTCGATCCTAGAGAGTGGGCCATCTACGGCTGCGGTGCTCTCTGAAAAATTGGGTGTCACACCTGCTGGTATTCGTCGACATCTAGACTCCTTAGTGGCAGATGGAGTTCTTGTAGCTCGCGAACCCCACGTTGCGTTGGTACGTGGTCGAGGTCGACCTTCCAAAGTTTTTGTCATGACTGATAATGGACGCGAAAAATTTGAACACTCCTACGACGATTTAGCTGTTGCAGCACTTAAATTCATGTCATCACAAGTTGGAGAAGAGAGCATCAAGGCATTTGCTGAGAGCAGAGCAGATGACATCATTAAAAAAGCATCACTTTCGATCTCTAAAAAATCACATAAGAGTCAAGCGCTAGCATCATTTCTCTCTGAACAAGGTTATGCCGCAAATGTTGCATTGAAATCACATGGAGAGGAAATCTGCCAACACCATTGCCCGATAGCTCACGTTGCAGCTGAATTTCCCCAATTGTGCGAAGCGGAGACCCGAGCATTCTCTGAATTGCTCGGCACGCATGTTCAACGTTTAGCCACAATCGCACATGGCGATGGGGTCTGTACAACTTTTATACCAAAACCTGCTCGTTCACTAACTGCAAAGAAAGGCCGCTAATGACTATCGCGCATCCAGAACTTGAGGGTATTGGAAATTACGAATATGGCTGGGCAGATAAGAATGAAGCCAGCGAGAACGCTAAGCGCGGTATTAACGAAGACGTTGTACGAGATATTTCTGCAAAAAAATCCGAACCGCAGTGGATGTTGGATTTACGCCTTAAGGGATTATCACTATTTGAAAAGAAGCCAATGCCTACTTGGGGATCAGATCTCTCAGGTATTTTCTTTGACACAATCAAATACTTTGTTCGTTCAACTGAAAAACAAGCTCAAACTTGGGAAGACCTCCCTGATGATATTAAGAATACTTATGATCGTTTAGGTATTCCAGAAGCGGAAAAACAACGTTTAGTATCAGGTGTTGCCGCTCAGTACGAATCTGAAGTTGTGTACCACTCAATCCGTGAAGATCTTGAAAAACAAGGCGTTATTTTCTTAGATACAGACTCCGGACTTCGTGAACACCCTGAATTATTCAAAGAGTATTTCGGCACTGTAATTCCAGTAGGAGACAATAAATTCGCTGCTCTAAATACTTCAGTATGGTCTGGTGGATCATTTATTTACGTTCCTAAAGGTGTTCATGTAGATATTCCTCTTCAGGCATATTTCCGTATTAATACCGAGAATATGGGTCAGTTCGAAAGAACCTTAATAATCGCTGATGAAGATTCATACATTCACTACGTGGAAGGTTGCACAGCACCAATCTACAAATCTGATTCCTTGCACTCTGCTGTCGTGGAAATCATTGTCAAAAAAGGTGCGCGTGTTCGATATACAACGATTCAAAATTGGTCGAATAACGTTTATAACTTGGTAACTAAGCGCGCAACTTGCGCTGAAGGTGCAACTATGGAGTGGGTCGATGGAAATATTGGTTCAAAAGTTACAATGAAATATCCTGCTATTTTCTTGATGGGACCCCACGCTAAAGGTGAAACTCTCTCATTAGCTTTTGCCGGAGAAGGTCAACACCAAGATTCTGGCGCGAAAATGGTTCACGCCGCTCCTCACACTTCTTCAACAGTGATCTCTAAATCCGTTGCACGAGGTGGTGGTCGTACTTCTTATCGTGGATTGGTGCAAATTCAAGAAGGTGCTCATCATTCAAAGAGCACAGTTAAGTGTGATGCGTTATTGGTAGACACAATTTCACGTTCAGATACATACCCATACGTTGATGTGCGCGAAGATGACGTATCAATGGGTCACGAAGCCACGGTTTCTAAAGTTAGTGATGATCAGCTCTTCTACTTGATGTCTCGTGGTTTAACAGAAGATGAAGCCATGGCAATGATTGTTCGTGGTTTCATCGAGCCAATTGCGCGTGAGCTTCCAATGGAGTACGCGCTCGAACTCAACCGCCTTATTGAACTTCAAATGGAAGGCGCAGTTGGTTAATGAGTGTCCTCACATCAAATATTTTAGTTCCGCATGGTCGAGAAGAGGCGTGGCGTTTTACACCTCTTAATCGTCTTAAGGGATTACACAATGGTTCTGCAGCAATGGCTACGCATCGCTCTCTGTCTCTAAAGTCAGCAGCAGCGCTCGGAGTTACCTTTGAAAGAGTTTCAAGGGAGATGCTGCCTTCATTGAGTTCAACAGATGATGCGATCATAAATCGCGTTCGAGAACTCTCCTCAGATGTCGCCGTCCTCAAGATCGCTGCGAATACCGAAATTGCTGAACCAATTCACTTAAGCAGAAAAACATTTGATCTCGCAGCAGCTGAATATTCGAGAGTTCTTGTTCACATTGGTTCAAATGCACGAGCAACTGTTATCGTCTCCAACACTGGCGATACTTTGTTGGCCGAAGATGTTGAATTTAAGGTTGAAACTGGCGCATCACTAACTTTTGTCACTCTACAAGAGTGGGATTCGCAGAGTGTTCATGTAGCTAAGCATCATGCAATTGTAGATAAAGATGCTGCTTTCAAATCAATTACCGTCACAATCGGTGGCTCAGTAGTTCGCTTATTGCCAACTGTTGAGTTCACGGGTTCTGGAGCAGATGCGCAATTATTGGGCGTTTACTTTGCAACTAGCGGTCAGTTCTTTGAACATCGAATCTTTGTCGATCATTGCATTCCTCAAGCCAAGTCGCGGGTAAATTACAAGGGCGCTCTTTCAGGCAACAAAGCACATACTGTGTGGATTGGCGATGTTTTCATCCGTGCCAATGCTGAAGGAACAGATACTTACGAACTCAATCGAAACTTGCTTCTAACGGATGGTGCCCGAGCTGATTCTGTTCCCAACCTCGAAATCGAAACTGGCGAGATTGTCGGTGCAGGCCATGCAAGCACAACGGGTCGATTCGACGACGAACAACTCTTCTACTTGATGTCGCGAGGAATTTCAATCGAAGACGCTCGCCGCTTAGTTGTGCGTGGCTTCTTCAGTGAAATCATCAGTGAAATCTCTGATTCTGAGGTTCAAGAACGTTTAATGAATCGCATCGATTCCGAATTAATCAAAGTTGGTGCATAAAGTGACTTCCGTTAACTTCTCATCAATGCAAAATCGCAAACCAGTTAAAGTAAATGTCAATGGTGAAGACATTTGCTTAACGCGTATCGGAGATGAAGTTTTCGCAATCGGTGATATTTGTACCCATTCTGAAGCATCGTTATCTGAAGGTGATGTAACTGATTACAAAATTGAATGTTGGCTTCATGGCGCTGAATTCGATTTGCGAACAGGGGAAGCTCTCACTCTTCCTGCCAACATACCGGCAAAAACTTACCCCGTAAAAGTTGTTAATGACGTTGTTGAAGTTCAAGTTAATTAAGAATTAGTCCAAACCACATACGAGAGATAACAGGATAAAAATGAGCACACTAGAGATTCGTAACCTTCAAGTTTCTGTAGAGACCGAAAATGGCGCAGTTGAGATTCTTAAAGGTGTTGATCTAACGATTAAGTCCGGTGAGACGCATGCAATCATGGGTCCAAATGGTTCAGGTAAGTCCACTCTCGCATACTCAATCGCGGGCCATCCTAAGTACACAATTACTGGTGGATCCGTAACCCTCGATGGTGCAGATGTTCTTGAGATGAGTGTTGATGAACGCGCTAAAGCGGGTTTGTTCCTGGCTATGCAATATCCCGTAGAAGTTCCAGGTGTTTCAGTTTCAAACTTCCTGCGCACGGCAGCAACTGCTCTGCGCGGAGAAGCACCAAAACTTCGCACATGGGTTTCTGAAGTTAAAGAAGCAATGGATGCACTCTCCATCGATCCAAGTTTTGCTCAACGAAATGTAAATGAAGGATTTTCAGGTGGAGAGAAGAAACGACATGAAATTATGCAACTCGAATTACTCAAACCAAAAATTGCAATTCTTGATGAAACCGATTCCGGGTTAGACGTTGACGCTTTAAGAGTCGTATCTGAAGGAGTAAATCGCGCCAAAGATGCGAACAATCTCGGAGTGCTTCTCATTACGCACTACACAAGAATTCTTCGATACATCAAACCTGATTTTGTTCATGTTTTTGCTAATGGCAAAGTTGTTGAAGAGGGTGGCCCAGAGTTGGCCGATAAACTTGAAGCAGAGGGGTATGCCGAGTACGTCGGTAATTAATTACTCTTATGTCTCTAGATGTCGAACGTATACGTAAAGATTTTCCGATCTTTACGCGCACTATTCGTGACGGCAAAAAACTCATTTATTTAGATAGTGGGGCTACAAGCCAGAAACCACAGGTGGTCATAGACGCTGAAGTTGATTTCTACTCAAAACATAATGCGGCAGCTCACAGAGGTGCTCATCAGTTAGCAGAGGAAGCTACAGAACTTTTTGAAGCATCTCGCGAAACTGTTGCCGAATTCCTCGCTGCTAAGAGCGAAGAGATTATCTTCACAAAGAGTGCAACCGAGTCCCTTAACTTGTTGGCGTACTCCTTTAGCAATGCTGAACCAGGAAGTAAATTCGCCATCGGGCCTGAACACTCCATTGTTGTTACAGAGATGGAACACCACGCAAATTTAATTCCATGGCAGCAACTTTCAAAGCGAAGTGGTGCTGCGCTCAAATGGTTTGGTGTCACATCTGACGGTCGTTTAGATGAATCAAAAATTGATTCTTTAATTACAGCAAACACCAAAATCGTTGCAATTACTCAACAATCCAATGTTCTTGGAACTATAAATAATTTGAATAACATCATCAAAAAAGCTCACGAAGTTGGCGCTATTGTGATTGTGGATGCATGTCAATCTGTCCCGCACATTCCAGTAGATGTGATCGAACTGGGCGCTGATTTTTTAGCTTTTTCTGGGCACAAGATATTGGGGCCTACAGGTGTTGGAGTTTTGTGGGGCCGATCTGAGTTATTAAGTGATTTACCACCTTTCTTATTTGGCGGATCAATGATTGAAAATGTAACAATGACCGATGCAACGTGGGCGAACGCTCCTCGCAAATTCGAAGCTGGTGTTCCTAACATGGCTCAAGTCATTGGTTTAGCAGCAGCAATAAAATACTTACAGGCAATTGGGCTTGAATCTATCCACGAGCATGAGAAAGCTCTTGCGGCTTATTTACTGAAAGAACTTGCACTAATTCCAGGGGTAGCTGTTGTAGGACCAAAAGACTTAAAACTTCGTGGCGGAACTGTTTCATTCACTGTTGATGGAATCCATCCCCATGACTTGGGTCAGTATTTAGATAGTGCCGGTATAGCTGTTCGTACGGGACATCATTGTGCTTGGCCCCTCACTCGCGCTCTTGGGGTACCGGCAACGACTCGAGCTTCATTCTATTTGTACAACGACAATTCAGATGTTGATGCATTAGTCGCAGCGATAAAAGATGCGAAGAAATATTTTGGTCAATGATGCAACTGGATAATTTATATCAGGAGGTGATTCTTGATCACTACAAGCACCCCGAAAACAAGGGATTGACACTTAATTATGATGCACAAGTTCATCATGTAAATCCAAGTTGTGGCGATGAGATAACTTTGAATCTAGTACTGGATGGGTCAAAAATAGCTTCAATTTCATGGGATGGAGTTGGCTGCTCAATATCTCAAGCCAGTGTCTCAATCATGAGTTCGCTGATGCTGGGTAAAGATCTAAAGACTGCTCAAATTATTCTCGATGATTTTGTTGAGTTAATGCAGAGCAAAGGAAATGGCAAGCCGGATGAAAGCGTTCTTGAAGATGCTGTTGCTTTCGCCGGCGTATCCCAATACCCGGCTCGAATTAAGTGTGCCTTATTAGGTTGGATGGCTTTTAAGGATGCGTCAGTACAAGCTCAAAAAAAGAACTAAACTAGGAATAACTAAGAGGGGTCACAAATGACTACAAGTATTGATGATGTAACAGAGGCGATGAAGGATGTAGTAGACCCTGAACTAGGAATCAACGTCGTAGATCTAGGCCTGATATATGACGTGATGGTTGATGATTCCAACACCGCAGTTCTCAATATGACTCTGACTTCTGCAGCATGCCCTTTGCAAGATGTTATTGAAGATCAAACGCGACAAGCTTTAGCTGGAATGACCAGTGACGTAAAGATCAATTGGGTGTGGATGCCACCATGGGGTCCAGATAAAATTTCTGATGACGGACGCGAGCAACTAAGAGCGTTAGGATTCACGGTTTAACTATGTCTATGCAAGCAGTTTGGATGACCCACCGGTCGATGACTGCAGATCCTTCGGTTAAGGAACAAAAACTCAAGGCAGGAACAGTTAAGCGAATCTTTGAATTTGCCAAACCATATCGGTTTTACTTGTTAATTTTTCTTCTTACTGTTGTTGTTGAAGCCTTCTTAGTCGTGGCTACACCATTAATTCTTCGAAAATTAATCGATGAAGGCGTAGTTCCTAAGAATGCTCCTTTGATTACCAAACTAGCTTTAATAGTGGGCCTACTTGCGATTGCAGATGCGCTGATGAGCATTATTGGACGATGGTTCTCTGCACGAATAGGTGAAGGGTTAATTTATGATCTACGATCACAAGTATTCACTCACGTGCAAAAACAATCCATTGCATTCTTCACTCGGACTCAAACGGGCGCTCTTATTTCTCGAATCAACTCTGATGTAATAGGAGCTCAACAAGCATTTACTTCATCCTTATCTGGAGTACTTAGCAATGTTGTCACTTTGGCATTGGTTACGACAACGATGCTCTTTCTTTCGTGGCAGATCACGTTAGTCTCCTTGATTCTTTTACCTGCATTCTTAATCCCTACTAAGTGGGTAGGTCGAAAGCTACAAGCACTAACTCGAGATTCATTTAACTTAAATGCCGCAATGTCTTCAACTATGACTGAACGTTTCAATGTTTCAGGCGCCATGTTGGTTGCCCTATATGGAGAACCTTCGCACGAAAGTGAACTGTTTCGATCAAAGGCTAGACGCGTGGCTGACATTGGCATCACTATGGCAATGTTAAATCGAGTTTTCTTTATTGCACTTACAAGTGTTGCATCAGTTGCAACCGCTTTCGCCTATGGAATTGGCGGTCACTTAGCACTCAATGGTGGGGTAACCGTTGGAACATTGCTAGCAATTACAGCGTTGCTAGCCCGTCTATACGGACCACTTACTGCTCTGTCGAATATTCGTATTGATGTAATGACTGCACTCGTTTCCTTTGAAAGAGTTTTTGAAGTTCTAGATCTTCAACCGATGGTGGCAGGAAAAGAGAATTCAAGAACCCTCACAAAAAATGTGCCATCGATAAACTTTAAAAACGTTCACTTCTCATATCCACGCCCAGACGAGATTTCCCTGGCTTCATTAGAATCAACCGCCAAAGAAGAGCAAGTTCAAAGCGGAGAAATACTCAAAGGATTATCTTTCGAAGTGCCTGCAGGGAGTTTCACCGCAATAGTTGGACCTTCGGGCGCTGGAAAAACCACTATTAGCGCTCTGGTTCCCAGACTTTATGACGTAACAAGTGGAAGTATCGAAATCAACGGCATTGATATTAGAGACTATTCTTTAGAATCACTTCGTTCCAATATTGGAGTGGTTACACAAGACGCGCATCTTTTTCATGAAAGTATTGCTGAAAATCTAAGATATGCAAAGCATGATGCCACAGAATTAGAAATGCAAGAGGCATGTGAGGCAGCGCAAATATGGGATTTGGTTAACTCACTTCCAAATAAATTTGAAACCTTAGTCGGAGAGCGAGGACATCGATTATCTGGGGGAGAGAAGCAGCGTTTAGCCATTGCGCGTTTACTTCTTAAGTCACCTTCTGTTGTGATACTCGATGAAGCAACAGCACATCTGGACTCTGAAAATGAAGCGCTAGTTCAACAAGCTCTGAAGTCTGCTCTCAAGGGTAGGACAAGTTTGGTAATTGCGCATCGCTTAAGCACTGTAAAAGATGCGGATCAAATTATTGTTTTAGAACAAGGGGTAATCGTGCAACGTGGAAAACATGAGGAACTAGTAAATTCTGGTGGTCTTTATTCAGAACTTTACACACGGCAAGATTTAGGCGGATTTACGAATGAGACGTCGACCATAAACAACTAGACCAGCAAAGAAAATCCACTGCAACGCGTACGCCATGTGTGGACCGTCACTCAATTCTGGGAGTTCTGCGGGCACTACTGGGTTCATCGAAGTATCTGATGACGAAATCAAATCTACATAAAAATCCTCTGTTTGTACTCCTTGTCTTGCATCTAATTTCGATACTAGATTTCTTTGAGGATCATTTAAGACCGCAAAAAATTTACCTTGCGGTAGCGAGGAATCAAGTCGCAACCGCCCTGTGATTTTCAAGGAGTTTAGTTGAGTAGGCTGTAAAACTGGAGGAACTGTGGCATCCGAACCAGCTTTTATCCAACCTCGATCCACCCATATTTTGCGATTTTCGAATTCAAATAAAGTCAGCTGTTCAAATCCATAGACGCCTTCGTTGTATCGATTTCTCAGAAGTATTTGATTTGCATCATCGAATGATCCTTGTAATGAAATTAAGCGCCATTCGAAACTCTTCAAATCTCCTTTGAGATCAGCAACATCCAAGGTTGGCATCTGAGATTGTTCGATAATCAGAGTATTTCTAGCATGACGATCTACGCCACGGTGATACTGCCATTGCGCAGCCCATAGACACAAAAGAACAAGGCTCAATGCGATTATGTTCTTTATAAAGACATGCCGTTCTTTAATCACGGAAGTACTTTAACTGCTTTTAGGAGAGTGAACGGGGTTTCTTTTTTAGTATTGCTGATCCAGGAATAATCGTTTCACGCCCAGCATTTGCGACCACGACTGCAATATATGGAAGAAATACCGCTCCCGTTAGTGCAATCCAACGAAAAGGACTTGGAAGAATTACGGTAAGAATAAAACATGCAGTACGCACCATCATTGATATGAAATAGCGTCTTTGACGTGCTGGCTGATCAGAGCTCAGTGATTTTTGAGCACTTGTGATGTCATATACATCTTCTTCATCTTTAGCCATGTGCAGATTCTATGCGGGGCAAAGACACGACGCACGATGAAATACACCTTACGCGAGAGTAGCCAGTAGATTCCGCATATGTCTTCCAAACCCATCGCCTTTGTGACAGGTGCGAACCGCGGAATTGGATTAGCTATCGCTTCTACTTTAAATTCCGATGGTTTCCACGTAGTCATCGGTACGCGCTCTGGTGAGGCAATTCCTGGATTTGACTGCGTCCAATTAGATGTGACTTCAACACACAGTGTTGATGAAGCATTTTTGCATATCGAAAATACATGGGGAGTTCCAGAAGTAATCGTTTCTAATGCAGGTATGACAAAAGATGTTCTTGTATTGAGAATGTCCGATGAAGATTTCGATAGCGTTATTGACACAAACTTAACAGGGGCTTTCCGGGTCGCAAAACGAGCTAGCAAAGGTTTGCTCAAAATCAAAAAGGGTCGACTGATTTTCATTGGTTCAGTTGTCGCATTATTGGGTTCAGCCGGTCAGGTTAATTACTCGGCCAGTAAATCTGGTTTGATTGGAATGGCGCGATCTTTTGCTCGCGAACTAGGAAGTCGTGGAATAACGGCTAATGTAATTGCGCCGGGATTCGTAGAAACAGATATGACTGCCGAATTAGATGCCAAACGGCGCGCAGAGATAGCCCAATCAATTCCATTAGCACGGTTTTCGCAACCTAAAGAAATTGCAGATGTTGTTTCATTTATTGCCTCCGAAAAGGCTGCTTACATTACCGGTGCAGTTATACCCGTCGATGGGGGATTAGGAATGGGCCATTAAATGGGATTGTTACAAGGCAAAAACATCTTAGTAACAGGAGTTCTAACTGATGCTTCAATCGCATTTCACATCGCTCGATTGGCCCAAGAAGAAGGTGCAACTGTCCTGCTCTCCTCATATGGGCGCGTTCTAAGTTTGACCACTCGAATATCCGCCCGCCTTCCTCAGCCGGCTCCAGTGATCCAATTAGATGTTACTAATCAGGAAGATTTGGATGCACTTGAATTACGAGTGCGCGAGCACGTTCCACATTTGGATGGCGTGGTTCACTCTATAGGTTTCGCACCAGAGGCAGCTTTGGGTGGCAATTTTCTAAATACATCTTGGGATGATGTTTCAACTGCAATGCATGTATCTGCATATTCTCTTAAAGCATTGTCCATCTCTTGTGTTCCACTTTTTAAAGATTCTGGATCAATCGTAGGATTAGATTTCGACGCAAAAGTTGCTTGGCCAAAATACGATTGGATGGGAGTGGCAAAAGCTGCGCTTGAATCAACTTCTCGGTACTTAGCACGCGATTTGGGACCAAAAAATATTCGAGTAAATCTCATAGCTGCCGGTCCAATTCGCACAATGGCTGCCAAATCAATTCCTGGATTTGATGAGTTCGAAAAGGTATGGAATGAACGAGCACCTCTTCAATGGGATGTAACAGATCCTGTTCCTGCAGCCCAGGGGGCCGTCGCATTGCTCTCGGATTGGTTTAATAAAACCACGGGAGAGATCATCCATGTCGATGGTGGCGTCCATGCGATGGGCGCCTGAGCGTAAATTTCCACTTTCATCTCCTCTCGGGTAATCTTCACCCCAGACCAGTGACTGCAAAGTTGCTGCAAGAGGAGTACCGCTCCCACCTTCATTGCTTCGGCGAGTTGGTTTGTCAGGGTTATGAATTGGTTGCTTCCAATTCTCCTTGCGGTGTTTTCTTGTAGTGCTTGCAACACAAAAGCATACGAACCGCAATTAACCCAAAGGAGCTCAAATCAGCACTGAACCGCGCATTAACGATCGAATTCGCACACCTCAAATTCGCCTCATCGGTTACGCCGGTGATCAAGTTGGAGTGGTAGATATCGATACAGCGCTAAAGATGGCAGATGAAGTTGGTCTTGATTTAGTTGAGATCGCTCCAGATGCTAATCCGCCCGTTTGCAAAATTATGGATTTCGGAAAGTACAAGTACGAAATTGCACAGAAAGCACGGGAAGCGCGACAGAACCAAACCCACATTGTGGTCAAGGAAGTGCGCATGCGACCAAAGATTGAAAATCACGATTACGAGACTAAGCGAGCTCATATCGAGAAATTCCTCAAGGGTGGCGACAAGGTAAAAGTAACGATGCAGTTTCGTGGAAGAGAGCAGACGAGACCAGAACTTGGTTTCAAGTTGTTGCAACGTCTTGCAGAAGATGTAGCGCTGTATGCATTTGTGGAGTTCGCCCCTAAGCAAGAGGGACGAAATATGACAATGGTGTTAGGACCGACGAAGAAGAAGACCGAAGCAGTAGCCGAACAACGCGCAGCACGCAAAGCCAAAGAGCAAGCAGCTGCAGCGGAAGAAGCGTAAAGAAAAACCGAACTAAGGAGAGCACAATGCCAAAGATGAAAACCCACAGTGGCGCGAAGAAGACCTTTCGTATCACGGGAACCGGAAAAGTAATGCACGAACGTGCTGGCAAGCGCCACCTCCTAGAGCACAAGTCCTCACGTGTTACACGTCGATTGAGCACTGAGTCAGCTGCCAAACCATCAACTACATTTACAGCCAAGCGCATGCTTGGTTTGAAGTAAGGAGCGTGAATTAAATGGCAAGAGTAAAACGTGGTGTTCACGCAGCAAAGAAGCGTCGCACAACTCTGGAACGCGCAAGCGGTTACCGCGGACAGCGTTCACGTCTTTTCACAAAGGCGAAAGAGCAAGTCACGCACTCAATGGTTTATGCATTCAACGACCGTAAAGATAAGAAAGGCGATTTCCGTCAGCTATGGATTCAGCGAATCAATGCTGCAAGTCGCGAAAACGGTTTGACATACAACCGTCTTATCCAAGGTTTAAAGAGTGCAGGAGTCGAAATTGATCGTCGAATTCTCTCTGAGTTAGCGACGAATGATCCAGCGACATTCAAAGCACTTGTTGATGTGGCTCGTAAGAGTCTCGCATCTGCTTAAATCGAACTCATGATTGAGAGCCTTAATTCCCCGCACGTCGGGAGAGTTAAGGCTCTTATCAGTTCTAGGGGCGCAAAAGA
>JBPCTE010000030.1:0-4239 GCA_051006495.1 Candidatus Planktophila sp. | reverse complement strand
CGTTGGGTAAATTCATAGTTCGTCGCAAGAAATCAGTCTTGATTATTTTCATCATCGGAATCCTCGCAGCTGGAGGCGTCGGTTCTCTTGCATTTTCCAAATTGGATAGCGGCGGTTACTCGGATCTTGGCAGTGAGTCTGCAAAGGCGTACGAGTATTTAACTGAGAAGTTTAAAGTTCAAGAACCTGCTGCGATCCTCGTGGTTGATACTAAAGGTCGCAATGTGAACGATCCTGCTGTTATCAGTGAAGCCGCTGCACTTGAACAAGAGGTTAAATCTGTAGCAAATGTTGATCGTACGCTTTCTTATTGGAGCACTGGTGGTGCACCTGCAATGAAGGCTGCAGATGATAAAGCAGCCTTTCTATTTATTTATTCCAAGCCAGAATCAAATGACTGGGCATCGCTAAGCAAAATTGGTGAAGAAATTCAAAAGAAGTTCGATGGTCAAAGAGGAAATTTAGTCATTCATGCTTCAGGTGGTGGCGTTATTACGCATGCAATCAATAGCAAAATTCAAAAGGATTTAGCGATTGCTGAATCAATTGCCATTCCCTTAACTTTCGTTTTGCTTGCGTTTGTTTTTGGAACAATGGTTGCATCTGCTATGCCATTGGTGGTGGGTGTAAGTGCAATTCTTGGTGCATTCTTAATTATTTTTATCTTCACTCTTTTTACCGATGTTTCAGTATTTGCTCTCAATCTCATCACGGGTTTGGGCTTGGGCCTCGGTATCGATTACGCACTTCTCATTGTTAATCGTTTTCGCGAAGAACTGCACGCAGGAAAGAGCGTCGATGACTCAGTTATTGCAACAGTTGCAACTGCAGGGAAAACAGTTTTCTATTCAGGTCTTACGGTCTTTGTAACGCTTGCTTCTTTACTTCTCTTCCCGCTTAATTTTCTTAAATCATTCGGTTATGCAGGAGTTGCGGTAATTTCATTAGCGGTATTGGGCGCTTTGATTCCACTGCCTGCGTTACTTGCAATCTTGGGTCATAAAGTTGATAAGGGCGTTGTGCGCAAAGCTGGCATAGTTCCCAAAGAAGATGGGCGTTGGGCACATACTGCGCGCAACGTTATGAAACGCCCAATTCCTGTCGTCATTGGCTCACTTCTTGTTTTAGGAATTCTTGCAGCACCAATTACCAACATTGCCTTTGCACAAATTGATGCACGAGTACTTCCAAAAAATGATCCCGCGGCGGTTGCATCAGCTGTAATTGATTCGCGTTTTACCGGACTTGAAGGAAGTCCAATTGAAGTTGTCATTCCAAATGGCGCCGGCAAAGAGATAGAAATAAACAATTTCTTGGCTCGCGTCCAAGGCGTGTACGGAATTTCACGCGTCGGACAAATTGAGTACTTTGGAAATGACGTCCGCGTACAGGTTATTTCTAAAGAACCTTCGCGTACAGTCGAAGCCGAACGGATAATCCATGAAATTCGCGCGCTGCCAGTTCCAAATGGAACACTGATCGGCGGTGCTGCAGCTGACTTCACAGATTCACAGGATGGAATTGCACGTGCACTTCCATGGGCACTTGGCTGGATCGCCCTGACTGTATTAATTCTTATATTTGTCTTTACTGGTTCAATAATTCTTCCAATCAAGGCAGTCTTACTTAATGCTCTCTCACTCATTGCGACTTTGGGTGCGGTTACATGGATATTCATCGATGGTCACTTGAAATGGTTAGTAGGTGACTTCACAGTTACCGGGACAGTTGATACCGGATCAATTATTTTGATTGCAGTAGTTGTCTTTGGTTTATCGATGGACTACGAACTCTTCTTACTCTCTCGTATTCGCGAAGAGCACCTCGAAGGAAAATCCAATATCGAGTCGGTTGCTAAAGGTTTACAGCGCTCTGCACGCATCATTACGGCAGCAGCTCTATTACTGGCAGTTGTGTTCGCAGCGTTTATGACAAGTGGTGTTACTTCAATCAAGATGCTCGGATTTGGAGTGGCATTTGCTGTTCTTCTTGATGCAACTCTTATTCGTGCACTATTGGTACCAGCGCTGATGCGCTTATTCGGCGAACGCAATTGGTGGGCACCAAAATCTTTGCAAAGATTTACTTTGAAGCACTGAACTCAAGGCCACGCTTGCTCGGCCGTCCGGATCCTTACGCTCGGGAATAAATAATGTGCCTTTACTGTTGGTGTGGACGGACCTGCCAAATGGGGGTCCACCGAAGGCCATGGACTGGAAAGTTGGCGCATAGCTTCTCTGGGATATTGCCTGTAGGTATCTCGCTAACAAAAGGAGACATCTAATGTCATACACACTTGTAAGAAATAATAAAGAAAGACAGTTTCCGTCAATTTCAAACCTATTTCCAAATCTAGAATCCTGGTCAGTTGGATTCGATCGCGAATGGCGACTCTTAGAGGAACTGCAAAATAGGCTGATGGGGGGAACTTCTTCATATCCTCCTTATAATATTAAGCAAGACTCAGAGGATCGCTATCAAATTGAAATGGCGGTTGCGGGTTTTTCAAAGTCCGACTTGCGAATTGAAT
Source organism: Candidatus Planktophila sp. (assembly GCA_051006495.1). GTDB lineage: Bacteria > Actinomycetota > Actinomycetes > Nanopelagicales > Nanopelagicaceae > Planktophila. Next base: position 1,709 of record JBPCTE010000030.1, on the reverse strand, counting down.
TACACAATAATCAATTAACAATCGAGGGCGCTAAACAGTCAATTGATGAGTCCGAACAGGGTACGTATGTTTACCGTGGCATTGCTGGACGTCAATTCCGGCAAACATTTGCACTCGCTGATCATGTAAAAGTTCTTGGATCCGAACTTAAGGATGGAATTCTTACAATTGATCTAGAGCGTGACGTCCCTGAAGAAAAACGACCACGACAAATTGAAATAAATTAATGAATCTGAATTAACTCTCAGATCACTATGCATGCCAGGTAGAGGACAAGCTACCTGGCATGCTTTATTTGACCAGATAAACTTCGAGTAGAAGTCCTTTCAACCCTAATTTTCGATCTATTAGTACCTGCGAGGATGCCCTTATTTGGCAAACTCAAACGGTTAGCCCCAAAAAATCTTTGCAGTGCTTCACTCTCAAGCATTAATTGCACTCAACGTCAGATTAATTTTTTCTTAAAACCCTTCGGACAAATTTGCGAAGTTTTTTTAATTTTAATTGTGGTTTTGTCCTTAGTGCAAAAAATCACTGAGTTCTTTTTCTGTTCCTTGGGTACGGTTTTATTTTGATTTGTTTTAGTAGGTGTCGAGGCGAGAACAGGATTGCTATCAACAAAGTTTTGGGCTTGCTGAATAAGATTTAGAAATTTGAAAACAGGCGCTGTATAACCAAGTGTTATTTGCAATCCAGATCCTGGAGTCGCACCGCAATTGGATCCGTACCAAAAACCTGTAGGTGTCGTTCCAACATAATATTCTGTTCCTTCAATAGTCACTGTTGTCGCACCACCGGAATCCCCAGGGCATGGGCTTGTATCAAAATCAGATTCAAAAAAAAGATGATCAGACACTTCATTTAAGAAAGACAAATTAGTTCCATATTTATCTTTCAGTTGCTCGTATGACAGTAGCGACATTTGAATAGATCTGGGTTCTGATGATGTTTGAAAGTTCTCGCCGGAGGAGCAATTTGGTTGAGGATTTGAACTTTTACACAAGGCTTGGAAGGCTCCGTAACCAGTGACAACTGGTATTGCTTTATTCTTTATGACTGTTTCAATAATTTCAGGAGTGGCTAATTTAGCTGTAGAAACTTGTGCCAGAGGTTTTTCCAATACATAAACAGCAAAATCATTTGCTAAAGATTTTTTGTCATAATTTTGTGGGTAAAAAGTTTTAATTACTTTAGCGGATTGCAGTTCGAACGTTAATCGGGAATTGTTTTGTAATGCAAAAAAATTTGCTCCTAGGGGTGCATCTTGAAAATGTCCAGCTGTTAGAACAATGCGAGGTGAATAAAGATAGCCAGAGCCGTTTGCAATTGTAGAAGGAGTGGAACTTTGTGAGATTGAAAATGCAAGAATTCTTAAATGAGAATAATCAATTTTACTATTTGATGAAGCGTTTGAAGAATAAGGTGCGATCAATTGGGAAACCAGAAATGAAGCAGCGATGAAGCCTGTGTATTTAAGTAAAGATTTCATCGATTACACCCCAGTGGCTACAGTCAGTTCTAAATTTATGTTTCCAATTGACTGAATTAAACGCCCATGAACTCTTCTTGGCAATATCTTTTTAGTAGTCCTATTTCAAACCAAACTTCTCGCGTCCCCGGCGGGAGTTGAACCTGCGACCTACCGCTTAGGAGGCGGTTGCTCTATCCACTGAGCTACGGGGACCTGTGTTGGTATTGCGCAATCTTGC
>JBPCTE010000029.1:0-1996 GCA_051006495.1 Candidatus Planktophila sp. | reverse complement strand
TTCCAGCAGCATTTGTTGGTGGACATGTGAATCTACCAAGTGAAATATATAAACCAGTGGTGGGTGTTCTTCTGATTCTTTCGGGACTTAGATTTATCTTTTTAGCAGCGTCTCGTGATCGTGAGATAAAGCCAGTTAATTACTTCCTGGCAATTCTTATGGGAGCCTCCATTGGATTTCTCGCCGGAATCACCGGTACAGGTGGTGGCATTTTCCTATCGCCTTTGATTATCTGGCTTGGATGGAATCACGTAAAACAGGCTAGTGGAACTGTTGCCGCCTTTATCTTTGTGAACTCGGTTGCCGGACTTCTTGGTAATTACAAATCAACTTCATCGCTACCAGATACTTTGCCCCTTTTTCTTGGTGCGGTCATCCTTGGTGCATTAATTGGTACGCGCCTTGGAATATCTCGGTTCTCATCCGTGGGAGTTAAACGTGCACTTGGAGCAGTTTTAATAATCGCTGGCGTTAAATTTTCTTTATTCTAATTCGTTAATTAGTTTAAAGTGCCCAGCTCCAAGTTGGCCCTGATTTCGATAGAGCTCCAGTTTTTCACGGGTGTCTGCAATATCAAGATTGCGCATCGTCAATTGACCGATTCGATCTGTCGGACCGAAGGCCGCGTTTTCTGTGCGCTCCATTGAGAGTTTTTCTGGGTGATAACTAAAGCCGGAACCTTCGGTATTAATTATTGAGTAATCATCGCCTCGACGAAGACGAATAGTTACTTTTCCTGTGACAGCTGATGAAACCCAACGTTGCAATGATTCACGGAGCATGAGTGCCTGTGGGTCTAACCAGCGACCCTCGTAGAGTAAACGTCCGAGTCTGCGACCTTCAGCATGGTAATTAGCAATTGTGTCTTCATTGTGAATCGCAGTTATTAAACGCTCATAAGCAACAAAGAGGAGAGCCATACCCGGTGCTTCATATATTCCACGACTCTTTGCTTCAATAATTCTATTTTCAATTTGATCGCTCATTCCAAGTCCGTGGCGACCACCAATTGTGTTTGCTTCGTGGATTAAATCTACTGAAGAGATAAAAGTCTTGCCATTAATTGTGTGCGGTCGACCTTGAACGAACTCGACAACAACATCTTCGGATTTAATTTCTACCTGCGGATCCCAGTAGCGAACACCCATGATTGGTTCCACTGTTTCGAGTGAAACATCAAGATTTTCCAAAGTCTTTGCTTCATGGGTTGCGCCCAAAATGTTGGCATCAGTTGAATATGCCTTTTCAACGCTGTCGCGGTAAGGGAGTTTATGTTCGACGAGCCATTGCGACATCTCTTTGCGTCCGCCAAGTTCTTGTACAAATTCCGCATCAAGCCATGGTTTATAAATTTTTAATTTCGGATTAGCAAGTAATCCATAACGATAAAATCGCTCAATGTCATTTCCCTTATAGGTTGAGCCATCGCCCCAAATATCGACACCATCTTCAAGCATTGCTCGAACAAGTAGTGTGCCTGTAACTGCTCGGCCTAGCGGGGTTGTATTGAAATATTGTTTACCACCTGTGCGAATATGAAAAGCTCCACAAGCAATTGCCGCAAAGCCCTCTTCGACCAGAGCCTCTTTGCAATCAATTATTCGTGAAATCTCGGCGCCATATTGTTTTGCACGATCAGGAACTCCATCAATATCTGGTTCGTCGTATTGACCAAGATCTGCGGTGTATGTGCATGGAATTGCGCCTTTATCTCGCATCCACGCAACTGCGACGGAAGTATCTAAGCCACCAGAGAATGCGATACCAACTTTTTCACCGATTGGTAGTGATGCTAGAACCTTGGACATGTGTGAAGTCTAATGGTGCTACGGACTAGATTGCTCCTAATTCTTTTGCAAGGCGTTGCGCAAGAGCGGGCTGTACTTTCCACTCTGCAAGCATTTCTTTATATCTGGTGATTTCAATTGCATCTGGCTTAGCTCCGGTTTTAGTCGCACGGATCAAAAGGTTGCGAGGCGTATGCTCTCCACCAACA
>JBPCTE010000028.1:0-19569 GCA_051006495.1 Candidatus Planktophila sp. | reverse complement strand
AAAAATTGGTGGATCGGAGCACTCGTAGGGATCACGATTGTTTTTACAGCAACAAGTGGTGACCTTATTGAAAGTGCAATGAAGCGAGATTTATCATTAAAAGACATGGGCTCACTTCTTCCAGGTCATGGAGGAATGTTGGATCGTTTAGATTCAGTTTTGCTCTCAGCACCTGCTCTGTATTTAGCATTCGAACTCGTTAAGCAATTCTCATGACCGAAATCAAGCTCGTCTTTGATGAGCCAGTACAAAGAAAAAAAGCACCCAAACATCTTGCTGATTACTCACCTGAAGATCGACGAGAACTTGCAACAGGTTTAGGATTACCGGCATTTAGAGCAAACCAAATTGCTAATCATTACTTCACGCATTTATCTAGCAATCCAAGTGATTGGACAGACATTCCTACTTCGATGCATGAACAAATTCGTGAACATTTCATTCCAACCATGATCGAATTAGTTCGTTCGGTCACGTGCGATAACGGAATGACACGAAAAGATTTATGGAAATTACATGATGGAGTTTTAGTTGAAAGTGTTCTGATGCGTTATTCAGACCGCACAACAGTATGCATTTCATCTCAGGCTGGTTGCGGTATGAACTGTCCATTTTGTGCGACAGGTCAAGCAGGTTTGACCCGAAACTTAAGTGCTGCTGAAATTACAGAACAGATTGTTGCTGCAGCACGTGCCTGTGCCAATGGAGAATTACCAGGGGGTCCAACTCGTTTATCTAACGTAGTTTTTATGGGAATGGGCGAACCGCTTGCGAATTACAACGCAGTTCTTCGCACAGTTCGCAACATCACAACACCGAATCCTGATGGATTGGGCATAAGCGCTCGATCCGTAACAGTTTCTACCGTCGGATTAGTAAATGGAATTGAAAAACTCACAGAAGAAGGGATTTCAGTCACCTTGGCAGTATCACTGCATACGCCGGATGATGAATTGCGTGACTCATTGGTTCCGATTAATTCAAGGTGGAAAGTAAAAGAAGTTCTCGCCGCAGCCGATGCATATGAAAAGAAGACAGGACGCCGCTATTCAATTGAATACGCCTTAATTCGAGATATCAACGATCAATCTTGGCGAGCAGATTTATTAGGAAGATTGCTTAAGAATCGCAACGCGCACGTGAATTTGATTCCACTAAATCCAACTCCGGGTTCCAAGTGGACGGCATCTAGGCCGCAGGATGAAAAAGAGTTTGTTCGAATACTTGAAGGATATGGCGTTGCAGTAACAGTTCGTGACACTCGGGGACGTGAAATTGATGGAGCATGCGGACAGTTGGCAGCTGCAGAAAAGGGGAGATCAAGATGAGTTCCATTAAAGATTTTGCAAATAAGTATCAGGAGGCAACGAATTATTTTGAAAAATTAGTTCAATCACTTCAACCTAGTGATTTAGACACTAAAGCACCAGGAGAGTGGTCTGCACGACAAATAATTCATCATATGGCAGATAGTGAAGCGCAGTCATACGCTAGATTGCGTAGATTGCTTGCAGAACCAGAGGGTTCAGTAATTCAAGGATACGACGAGAGCGCTTGGGCACAATCGAAGAATCTAGGTTACGAAGATTTAGATATCTCTAATTCATTTAAGGTGACGATCTCAGTAAGAAATGCATCAGCAGATTTAATTCTTCGAATGTCACCATCTGATTTAGATAAATTTGGAACACACACCGAACGTGGCAAATTCACTGTGAGCGATTGGCTGAAAGCCTATTCAAATCATCCACTTGATCATGGTGCACAACTTGAACGCGCTATCAAGGGTTTACCTTAAAATAGTTTTTCAATAAGTTTTCCAACAATACTTGGGCGCTTAGTTATTTTCTCTTCAATGTCAGCCAGTGCTGAGAGTTTGATTCCTAAATTCACTCCGAGCCAACGAAGGGGTTCTGGTTCCCATTTGGCACTCTTCCAGCCGACATATGGCAATGAAGCACGCACGCTATTTTTTCCAAGTATTAAATCGGCCATAGAATTTGCGGCAAGGTATGAAAGCGTTACACCATCACCGACGTAACCGCCAAAAGATCCAAAGTGGCCATTCCAATTTAGGTAAGGCGCCCAATCACGTTTGATTGCTACTGCGCCACCCCATGCATGAGTAAATTTGTAATTCTTTAATTCAGGAAACCACTGGATTGCAGTTTTGCGGAGTTTTTTGTGAATCTTCTCGTGCTGTTCTGATTTATTGCTGCGTGCAGATCCCCATTTATATGGTGCTCCACGACCACCCATGGCAATTCGATTATCCGAAGTACGTTGCGCGTAGGTAACCAGGTGTCGATTTTCGTGGAAAGTTTCGTGCCCATCTAAACCATATTTAGCCCAAAACTCTTCGGGAAGTGGCTCGGTTGCAACCATTAGAGAATAAATTGGAATTTGCTCTCTGTTTTTCTCGAAATATGCCTCTGTTGCACGCACTACAAATTGAGCGTCAATTGTTTTGCGATCGACAATTATTTTTCCATCTTTGGAAACATCGGCAAATGTGTTTTCAAAAATATGAACTCCGCGTTGGGCTAAAGATTTTGCAAGGGCTACCACGAGTTGTGTTGGATTAATGGTGGCGCAATCAGGGTTAAATGATGCACCGATTGCTCGCGACATTCGTATACGTGCCAGAGTTTGCTCTTTGTCAAGAACACTTTCGCGTGGGAGTAAACCTTGCTTTATGCGTAGAAATTGTGGCTCGCTCCGTGCAATAGTAAGTGAACCACACTTAACAAATGCAACAGAGTCCTCAGCGTTTTCAGCAAATTCTCTAATTTCATCAATTGATTTTTCGAGTTCGCGGTGTAGATCTGCGATGTTTGTTTCATTCGAATGTTTTGCTAAAGCGCTGTCATCAATTGGATATAGCGCCGAAGCCCACCCACCATTTCTGCCACTAGCTCCAGACCCAACCTGGTGGGCTTCAAGAATGGCAATCTTTAAATCTGGTGATGAGTTAAGAAGATGATGCGCAGTCCACATTCCAGAAAAACCACCCCCGACGATGACAACGTCCCAGTGGCGATGTAAATCACCGGGATTAAAGGTTGGGTGCTCTGCACTACTCCACCAAACGCTTGCTTCTGCCTGATTTCCCACACGTGCATTCTAGATGTCACATTAAAATACCTACACTTTTTTGCCCTCAGGGCGTAATCTCGCTCCATGGAAAAATTGAGTAACTTCATCAATGGCAAGAGCGTAGATTCAAAATCTGGCAAGACTACAGATTTGGTTAACCCTGCCACCGGACAAGTTTTTGCAACCGCACCAAATTCAAATTCAGCCGATGTTGACTTGGCGATGAAAGCCGCAGCTGATGCCTTTCCTATCTGGCGCGAGTCAACGCCATCAGAGCGTCAACGCGCACTTCTAAAAATTGCCGATGCAATTGAATCTCGAACAGATGAATTGGTAAAAATCGAGAGTCAAAACACGGGAAAGCCAATCGGAATTACGACCTCCGAGGAAATGCCTCCGATGTTAGATCAAATTAGATTTTTCGCAGGAGCGGCACGAAATCTTGAAGGTAAATCTGCTGCAGAGTACATGCGCGGAATGACTTCTTTTATTCGCCGCGAACCAATTGGAGTATGCGGACAAGTAACACCGTGGAACTATCCAATGATGATGGCAGTATGGAAATGGGCACCTGCAATCGCGGCAGGAAATACAGTTGTACTTAAGCCGAGTGACACAACTCCGGCATCAACTGTATGGATGGCTCAATTAATGAGTGAATTTTTACCAGCAGGTGTAATCAACGTTATTTGTGGAGAGCGCGAAACTGGCGCAGCACTTGTAGATCATCCAACTCCTGCAATGGTTTCGATTACAGGCTCCGTCCGAGCAGGTATGGAAGTTGCTGGCGCAGCAGCAAAACAACTAAAGCGCGTACACCTTGAATTAGGTGGAAAGGCTCCAGTTGTGGTTTTCAATGATGCAGATTTGGCAGCGGCAGCCGAAGCAATTGCTCTCGCTGGATATTTCAATTCAGGACAAGATTGCACGGCAGCTACTCGCGTAATTGTTCAAGAGGGTGTTTATGAAGAGTTCGTCGGCCTCCTAGCTGATCAAGCTAAGAACAACATTGCAATTGGGATGCCCGATCAAGATGTATTAGTAGGTCCAGTTAATAACGCTAACCAACTCAAGCGAGTTGCGGGATTCTTGGAGCGCACACCTTCACATGCTCGCGTCATGGCTGGCGGTTCCCAATTGCAACAACCAGGATTCTTCTTTGCGCCTACTGTCGTGGCAGATCTCAAACAAGATGACGAGATGATTCAAAGTGAAATCTTCGGACCAGTTATTACAGTCCAAAAATTTAAGGAAGAAGGTGATGCCATCGCTATGGGTAATGGCGTCGAATACGGCTTGGCATCAAGCGTCTGGACAAAGGATCATGGGCGGGCGATGCGCATGTCCAAGGCTTTAGATTTTGGCGTAGTTTGGATTAACACTCATATACCTATGGTCTCTGAAATGCCTCATGGTGGCTTCAAGCGTTCGGGATATGGCAAGGATCTTTCCCAATATGGCTTCGAGGATTACACCCGAATCAAGCATGTTATGACTAATCTAGGCGCATAAGTACACACCCGACCCACAGCACAAAGGAGCACACTCGAATGGATTCAAAGCGTTCACTCTCACCAGAAGCGCGTTCAATAATTAATTCACAAATTTCACGACGTGCACTTATTGCTGGTGCTGGTGGAATTGGTGCAGCAGGTTTACTCACTGCATGTGGTGGAGGCGGTACAAGTGCGGCTTCAGAGGGAACAGTTCGATGGGCAAACTGGACGCTTTATTTAGATTACGACTCAGATAAGCAGGTTTACCCAACGCTTGAAAAATTTATTGCTGATTCAGGAATTAATGTTGATTACAAGGAAGATTACAACGACAACGACGAGTTCTGGGGCAAAGTCCAGGGTCAACTTAAACTCGGCGAAGATATCGGCTACGACATTGTTTCACCAACTGACTGGATGGCTGGTCGGTGGATTCGCATGGGATACGCACAAAAATTTGATGAAGCGAATATTCCAAACAAGGTAAATATCCTTGATGCGCTCGCGAATGTTAACTTTGATCCAGGTCGTAAATCTTCATTAACTTGGCAATCCGGCTTTGGTGGATTTGGTTGGAATAAAGAAAAAGTGCCTGGCGGAATCAAATCTCTTGATCAGCTCTTTTCAAAAGCTAATAAAGGCAAAGTTGAAGTTCTCTCTGAACTTCGTGACACAATTGGAATTATTCTGCAGTACCAAGGCGTAGATCCTTCAAAAGATTTCACTGAAAATCAATACATGAACGCAGTTGATTACTTAGCAAAGATGATCAAGGACGGATTCATTCGCCAAGTTAAGGGCAATGATTACAAAGAAGATCTCATCAGTGGTGACGCTATTGCTGTAATCGGTTGGTCTGGCGATGTATTCCAACTCGCATCCGAAAATGATGGAAAGTTTGAATTCGCTATTCCTGAATCAGGTGGAATGCTCTGGAGCGATAACTTACTTATTCCTTCAACATCAAATAATAAAGCTAATGCTGAGAAGGTAATTAACAATTATTACGATCCAGCCGTAGCTGCAGAAGTTGCAGCTTATGTGACTTATATTTGTCCAGTTAAAGGCGCTCAAGCAGAGATGGAAAAGATTGACCCTGCTCTAGCTACAAGTCCATTTATATTCCCTACGGATGAAACTCTTAAGCAAGTAAAGGTATTCCGCCCCTTAACTCCTGCTGAAGAAACTTCATTTACAACTGCATTCCAGGAAGCTGCCGGCAACTAATGGCTGATGCTTCATCATCGACTCGTGGTGATCTCCGAATTGTTAACGTCACAAAATCATTCGGAGATTTCACTGCAGTTGATGATCTGACGCTAACAATTCCTGAAGGCTCTTTCTTTGCTCTTCTTGGTCCATCTGGATGCGGGAAAACCACAACTCTTCGCATGATTGCAGGGCTCGAAGAACCAACTCAAGGAAGTATTTACATTGGCAGCACTGACATCACACATGCACGTCCATATCAGCGACCTGTAAATACAGTCTTTCAGAATTACGCGTTGTTCCCACACTTATCAATTTATGAAAACATCGCATTCGGATTACGCCGTCGTGGTATTAAAGATGTAAAGGAAGCTGTAGATAAGGTTTTAAACCTTGTTGAATTGCCTCATTTAGCTGAGCGCAAACCTCTTCAATTATCCGGCGGACAGCAACAACGTATCGCCTTGGCTCGTGCAATTGTTAACCGCCCAGCGCTATTGCTTTTGGATGAGCCTTTGGGCGCGCTTGACCTTAAATTACGACGTCAAATGCAGATTGAGCTCAAGTGGATTCAAACAGAAGTTGGAATCACCTTCGTTCACGTTACACATGATCAAGAAGAAGCCATGACCATGGCTGACACGATTGCAGTAATGAATGAAGGAAAAGTTGAGCAGATGGGAACACCTGCGGATCTTTATGACAATCCAAAAACGGCATTTGTTGCTAACTTCCTAGGACAATCAAACTTAATCGAAGGTCGCATTGATTCAAATGATGGCGATAACTTTGTAGTCGATGTTTTCGGTCAAAAGATTAAAATTAACAAAAACCGCAGCCATGCTAAGGATTCATCAGTGCTCGCGGGCATTCGACCAGAAAAAATTCGTATTCATCCAGCTGGCAAGGTGACATCAGGAAATGTTTTAACAGGTGGCGTTATTTCTGATGCTTCATATATTGGCGTCAGTACGCAATACCAAGTTGAAATGCCATGGAAGCAAGAGCTCATGGTCTTTGAACAAAATGATGATGGAGTTCCACCGCTTGAGAAGGGTGACGCTGTCACACTTTCATGGGAACCAGTATTTACATTCGCACTCGATGGACGTGAAGATGCATTCGCAGGATCTGAAGTGCATGCGGATGAAGAGTAATGGCTTTCTTGCACGCAGCGGGATCTAAAGTCAGCTCCCTCAAAGAAAAGAAATCCTTACTTCCTTATTTATTACTTGCCCCAGGAATTCTCTGGCTCTTTACTTTCTTTATTTTGCCAATCATTAATCTTGCTCAAACGTCAACACAAACCCCAGCCACTAATGGCGATACAGGTTCATATGTTCAGACATTTCGTTTCGCAAATTACGTTGATGCATTTGTTGCTAATAAAGAGCAGTTCAGCCGATCCTTTATCTACGCTTTCTTAGCAACTGTACTTGCCTTAGCGATTGCCTATCCATTGGCATACGGAATTGCATTTAAATCTGGAAAGTACAAAAACCTTTTATTAGTTCTCGTTGTGGCACCATTTTTTACCTCGTTTTTGCTCCGAACAATTGCTTGGAAACAAATATTGGGAGAAGAAGGACCAGTTATTTCTATTCTTCGAGGTATTCACATCATCGGTGAAAACACCTCCCTGACGGCAAGCGCTTTTGCAGTGGTAACCGGTATGACCTATAACTTTTTACCATTCATGACACTTCCGCTCTATGCAAGCCTTGAACGAATTGATCCACGAACCATGGAAGCCGCTGGAGATCTTTATGCCAATGCATTTACAACCTTTAGAAAAGTAACAGTTCCACTATCGATGCCAGGAGTTGTAGCTGGAACTTTGCTGACTTTTATTCCAGCGGCTGGTGATTATGTGAATGCCGCAATTTTGGGAAACCCAAATACAAAGATGCTCGGAAATGTTATTGAATCCCGCTTCTTTAAAATTGTGGACTATCCAACAGCTGCAGCACTTTCATTTACGTTAATGGCAGCCATTTTGGTCTTAGTTACGCTTTATATTCGCAAAGCCGGTACCGAGGAACTCGTATGAGTCTCATTTGGTGGTTTCGCAAGAACTTAATTCGTATATATATGGTGCTTGGTTTTACATATCTCTTTATTCCAGTTGCTTACACCTTCGCTTTTTCATTTAACAATGGCGGAAAGAGTAACTTGGTCTGGAAAGGTTTCACCTTAGGAAACTGGCAAAATCCTTGTGGAGCGCCAGATGTATGTGTTGCCCTTGGAAACTCCATTCGCGTTGGTTTGATCTCTACAATCGTTGCGACAATGCTTGGAACTTTAATTGCATTTGCAATTGGTCGCCATCAATTCAAAGGGCGTGCAACGACTAACTTACTTATCTTTTTACCTATGGCAACACCTGAAGTAGTTTTAGGTGCATCCTTATTAGCAATGTTCTTGAATTTAGGTATTAATCCTGGATTTTGGCCAGTTGTTATAGCCCACGTAATGTTCTGTATTTCCTTTGTGGTTGTAACAGTAAAAGCACGAATTGCAAGTTTGGATCCCCGACTTGAACAAGCGGCAATGGATTTATACGCAAATGAATTCCAAACTTTCAGAAAAGTTACACTGCCATTAGTAGCACCAGGAATTGCTGGTGCGGCACTCCTTGCTTTTAGCCTTTCATTTGATGATTTTATTATTACCAACTTTAACTCTGGAACACTGACAACTTTTCCTAAATTTGTGTATGTCGCATCTGCACGGGGTATACCTCCTCAAGCAAATGTCATCGGATCGGCAATGTTTTTCTTGGCTTTATTTATAGTAATAGCGGGCCAACTTGTAAGTCGGAGAAAAGCCCGCTAGTATTTTCAATAAGCCATAGCGAACCACAGATAGAAATCAATAATCTGCACTATGGGGTTAGGACTCCGGAGGACCCGGGCCAACTACGATTTGTGATTGAAGGGGTGATTCCGGTTAAGGCCGGATAGCGCGATGTCAGACATCGACCCTCACATTCTTAAACACCTTTCAGTAATGCAGCCAGAACTTTATTGGCTTGATGAAGATCCTCTTGAACCAGAACCGCATCCGACTCTTGTTGGAGATGTAACGACGGATCTCTGCATTGTTGGAGCTGGTTACACCGGATTGTGGACCGCGTTACTCGCAAAAGAGCGCAATCCAGAACGCGAAGTCATTATTGTTGAACAGCGAGAGACGGGTTTTGGTGCATCCGGAAGAAATGGTGGTTTCTGCAACTCTTCACTTACGCATGGATTTATTAATGGTTATCGCCGATTCAAAGATGATATTTCTGCAATAGAGCGAATGGGTCGTGAAAACCTTGATCAAATCGAAGAGACCATTAAGAAGTATGGGATTGATTGTGATTGGCAACGAACAGGTGAATTACGCGTAGCTGTAAAAGAGTGGCAACTAGATGGCATGAAGGAAGAGGCGGATCTTCGCAACCAATACGGTGATCATGTAGAAGTTTTGTCACAAGCCGAGGTTCAGGCACGAGTGAATTCACCAATCTATAAAGGCGCCTTGTGGGATGCAGATGGAACAGCACTTGTAGATCCCGCTCGATTGGTGTGGGGATTAGAACGAGTATGTCTCTCGCTGGGTGTAAAAATATATGAAAACAGTAAAGTTGAATGGTTAGAGCGTACAAGCGACGGAATTATTGTTCACACCGCGTATGGAAGCGTTTACGCAGACAAAGTTGCACTCGCTACAAATGTATTTAAATCATTAATTAAGCGCGCACGTAAGTATGTCGTTCCTGTGTATGACTTCCAAGTTGTAACAGAACCGCTTACACAAGAACAGTGGAATGCAATTGGATGGACTGGCAAAGAAGGAATGTCCGAAGCTGGAAACCAATTTCATTATTATCGAGTTACTTCTGAAGGTGCAATTTTGTGGGGTGGTTATGACGCTATCTATCACTTCCGTGGGAAAGCTCGCCAAGAGTATGAAACTGATGCCGAAACTTATGCCTATCTTGCGGCTGATTTCTTGGAAACATTTCCACAATTAAAGGGAATTAAATTCACTCATGGTTGGGGTGGAGCAATTGATACATGCTCACGATTCTCACCATTTTGGGGTCGTGCTTATCGCAAGCGCGTTGCTTATGTTCTTGGTTTTACTGGTCTAGGTGTTGCATCAACTCGTTTTGGCGCACAAGTTTTGCTAGATCTTGTAGATGGATTGGATACTGAGAGAACACGATTAAAAATGGTGCGCAGAAAGCCGCTGCCATTTCCACCAGAACCTTTTAGATTCCTCTTCATTAGACTGACTCAATGGTCAATTAATTATGCTGATGAGCACGAAGGTAAGCGAAATCTCTGGCTTAGACTCTTAGATCGCCTTGGTTTAGGTTTCGATTCCTAATTAATTAGACGTATTCTTAACCCATGGCAAACCTTGGGAATATGTATGGTCCGAAATTCACATTTCTTGGTATTGGTGAGTGCGATCTCGATGATCCAAAGACGTATCAAGGCGCCGATGTAATTATTCTGGGTGCACCAATTGATAGCGGGACATCGCATCGTTCTGGTGCAAAATTTGGTCCACAAGCAATTCGCGGTGGAGATTATCTGCCGCATGACGCAGAGCGCCCACACATGGCGCTTCGCACGGATGGTTTAAAGGATCTCAAAGTTTTAGATGCAGGTGATTTATTGATGCCTGGGGGAGATTTGAAGAAATCCCTTGAAGTACTTGCAGTTGCAACAGAAAAAATTTCACGTGCTGGAATAATTCCCGTCATTCTTGGTGGCGACCACTCCATTGCATCGGCCGACGTCGCAGGAATTGCTGCGCACCGTGGTCTTGGGAAAATTTCGATGATTCACTTTGATGCACATGCAGATACAGGAGACTCTCAATTCGGAGCACTTGAAGGCCACGGAACACCAATGCGTCGTCTTATCGAATCTGGTGCTGTTCGTGGTGATCGTTTCTTGCAGCTTGGGTTACGTGGTTATTGGCCAGGAGATGAAACACTGAAGTGGATGCGCGATCAAGGAATGCGCAGTTACGAAATGACAGAAATTCACCACCGCGGATTAAATGTTGTATTAGACGAGTCTTTTGCAACGCTTACCGATCAATGTGATGGAGTTTTCTTATCTGTTGATATTGATGTTGTTGATCCAGGCATGGCGCCCGGAACAGGAACGCCAGAACCAGGTGGAATGACGAGTCGCGAACTTCTTGAAGCTGTTCGTCGAATTTGCCTCGAGCTTCCAGTAGTTGGCATTGACGTTGTTGAAGTTGCGCCACCATTTGATAGCGCAGATATCACTGCAATTCTTGCCAATCGTGTAGTTCTTGAAGCGTTGAGCGCGATTGCTAAACGCAGATCTGGTAAACCGTATTCGCCAACTCAGAACTTATTAGACCGTTAAGAGGTTAAATAGTTGCCAAAGCTTCATCGAGAATAGATAAACCTTCTCGAAGTAAATCTTCAGGAATAACTAAAGGTGGAATCAAGCGAATGACGTTTGAATAAGTTCCAGCGGTCAAAATCAACACACCTTTTTCCTGACAGAATTTAACGATTTTTCCAAGAGCGGCAGTGTTTGGTTCTGTGCCGCCAGGAATCACAAGTTCAATGGCTTGCATTGCACCGCGACCACGAACTTCACCGATTATTGCGTGCTTAGTTTTCATTTTATTGAGTTCATCACTCATGATCGTGCCAATTTTCTTGGCACGATCAATCAGTTTGTCCTCTTCAATAGTTTGTATTGCACCAAGAGCGGCTGCACATGCAATTGGTGATCCACCGTAGGTGCCACCCAAACCACTTGCATGAATCGAATCCATGACATCTGCGCGACCTGTAACAGCTGCTAGTGGCAAACCACCGGCAATTCCCTTTGCAGTTGTTATTAAATCTGGCTCAAGATTTTCATCCTCAGATGCAAACATCTGTCCGGTGCGTGCAAAACCAGTCTGAACTTCATCAGCAATAAATAGCGCACCATTATCTTTTGCGTACTTCGCTAAGCCGGGTAAGAATCCTTTAGGCGGAACAATGAAACCGCCTTCACCTTGAATTGGTTCGATAACAATTGCGGCAATATTTTTTCCGCCAACTTCTTTATCTAACTTGTGGATGACAACATCGAGTGCGTCTTTTTGGCATGCGGCTGCGCCACCTTCCCAACGATATGGGTAAGCCATTGGCATTCGATAAATCTCAGGTGTAAATGGACCGAAACTATCTTTGTACGGCATATTTTTTGCAGTCATACCCATAGTCAAGTTTGTGCGACCGTGGTATCCGTGCTCGAAAACAACGATAGCTTGACGCTTTGTAAATGAACGAGCAATTTTGACTGCATTTTCAAGTGCTTCTGCACCTGAGTTGAGCAGTACTGATTTCTTTGCAAATTTTCCTGGAGTTAAACGATTGAGGGCTTCGCACACTTCGATGTAACCAAGGTAAGGAGCAACCATAAAACATGTGTGAGTAAATGCTTCCACTTGCCTTTGTACATTTTCAACCACATGTGGCGCGCTGTTTCCGACGTTTACAACTGCAATTCCTGCACCAAGATCAATAATGTGATTGCCATCGACGTCAACTAGAATTCCACCAGCTGCACGTTCAATGACAGCAGGCATAGCCATTCCGAGCGATGCCGAGACTGCAGCAGCCCGGCGCGCAATAATCTGCTCCGATTTTGGACCTGGGATTGCAGTGACGACTTTTCGTTTCTGTTCCACTGACTCAATGGTTGTAATCATTTCGCCAGTCTACTTTGGCCATGAGAAGATGACCACATGAGAGACCTGGTGATTCTTGGCTCAACAGGTTCAATTGGGGTGCAAGCCCTCGATTTAGTCGCAACCAACCCGGGAAAGTTTCGTGTTGTAGCCATCACATCTGCAGGAAACAACCCTGCAGATGTAATTGAGCAAGCGAAGAAATTTAGTGTTGGAGTTGTCGGCACCATTTTTAATGCCGATCTAATCCGTGATGCTCTGCCCGGTGTGAGCGTAATCGATGGGAAAGATGCTGCTGCAGAAGTAGCGTCTATCACTTGTGATGTTGTACTCAATGCAATTACGGGGTCAATAGGTTTGGCAGCAACCATTAACGCACTCAAAGTTGGAAATAAATTAGCTCTTGCCAACAAAGAATCATTAGTAGCCGCTGGCGATCTAGTCATGTCTTTTGCAAAAACAAACCAGATAATTCCGGTTGATTCCGAGCACAGCGCACTGTGGCAATGCTTGATGTCTGGAGAACGAAATGAAGTTTCTAAGTTAGTACTAACCGCCTCTGGTGGTCCATTTAGACAAAGGCTTGACCTATCTTCTGTAACTGTCGATGAAGCCTTGGCTCATCCAACTTGGTCAATGGGGCCAGTAATTTCAGTAAATTCTGCAACCCTTGTAAACAAGGCACACGAAATAATTGAAGCTCATCACCTTTACCAAATGCCGTATTCACAAATAGAAGCAATTATCCATCCGCAATCAGTAATTCATTCGATGGTGGAGTTTGTTGATGGAGCAACAATTGCGCAGGCAAGCCCTCCGAACATGAAGGGTCCAATCTCATACGCCATTAATTGGCCTGAACGTTTGAAATCAGCAACGCCGGCAATCGACTGGAAGCAATCTCATCTTTGGACCTTTGAGCCGGTGGACCATGAAAGATTTCCGGCAATTGAGTTAGCTAAGCGCTGTGGAGAACTTGGGGGAGGATTACCAGCAATTTTTAATGCTTCCAATGAAGTTGCAGTCGATGCTTTTCTCAAAGGCTCTATAGCATTTACTTCAATCATGGAGTGTGTAGAGCAGAGCGTACAAAAACTCGGTGGATCAAATCCAAGCGCTATTCGAGATTTAAGCGATGTCAGTGCAATAGAGCATGATGCACGTACAGTCGCTCAAGAAGTATTACAAAGAATGGTCTCTTAATGAAAATAATTGGAATTCTAGCTTTTGTTATCGCGCTTCTAGTTTCTGTAATGATCCACGAATTTGGTCACTACATAACAGCAAAAAAATACGGTATGCGTGTCAGTGAATTCTTTCTTGGGTTTGGAAAGAGATTGTGGTCCTTTACACGCGGAGAAACAGAGTTTGGAATAAAAGCAATTCCTGCCGGAGGATATTGTCGTATTGAAGGTATGACGGTCACGGATGAAATGCCAGCCGGAGAAGAATCCCGTGCTTTTTTTAAAGCCACGTCGGGACGCAAACTTGTGGTTCTTGGTGCTGGTTCTTTCTTACACTTTGTCTTGGGATTCATAATTTTGCTCGTAATTTTTGCAGGAATTGGAACAACCAAACCAACCAGTACTATTTCTGAAATATCCAAATGCGTTCCGCAATCTAATTCTGCATGCAAGCAAGGCGATCCTAAATCTCCTGCACTACTGGCTGGATTACAGACAGGCGATGTGATTACATCCCTCAACGGAGTTCCAGTAAATAATTGGTCTAAAGATGTAGAAATAATTCGATCATCAGCTGGTAAAGAGATTGCAATTGAAATTGAACGAAATGGTGAAGTATTAAACCTTTCAGTTATTGCCGCGACTCGCATCGTCGAAGGCAAAAAATATGGATTTCTTGGAATTATAAACGAATATGTTTTAGTGAGAGATACGCCGTTTACTTCGATCAAGAATTCCGCGCTGGTTTCATGGAATTTCATTTCCAGTAGCGCGAAAGCGATTATTTCGCTTCCATCAAAAATCCCAGCCCTTTGGGGTGCAACCATTTCAGGTACAGAACGCGATCCAAATGGATTAGTTGGAATTGTCGGCGTTGCCCAAGTTTCTGGCCAAGCAGTTAGCACTGAAGGCTTAAGTAACTCCGAGCGCATTCAAACATTCTTACTAATCATTGCAAGTTTGAATTTCTTTGTTGGTGTATTTAATTTACTGCCAATTCTTCCACTAGATGGTGGCCATATGGCAGTTGCAATTGCTGATGAAATTCGTGCGTTCTTTGCTCGCATTCGTGGAAAAGCTCGCCCAGAAGGAATAAATGTAAATAAATTAGCGCCAGTCACAATGGTGGTCTTTGTTTTGCTCGCAGCGCTGACCATTCTTCTCTTGGCCGCGGATATTCTCAATCCAGTTCAGGTCAACTTATAGATCTCATGTCGCAACTCAAAAAGAAGTAGGGCAGAATAAAGGTATGGTCGATCTCGGAATTCCATCAACGCCTCCACCGACTCTTGCGCCACGTCGAAAGACGAAGCAGTTAAAAGTTGGAAGCGTTGGAGTTGGAAGCGATTCGCAGGTTTCTGTTCAATCTATGTGCACGACCTTGACGGCAGATGTGAACGCAACACTTCAGCAAATCGCTGAGCTAACTGCATCCGGATGTCAGATCGTTCGTGTCGCGGTTCCAAGTCAGGACGATGCTGATGCGCTTGCACAGATTGCAAAAAAATCTCAGATTCCAGTTATTGCAGATATTCACTTTCAACCAAAGTATATTTTTGCCGCAATCGATGCAGGCTGCGCAGCAGTTCGCGTTAATCCAGGAAATATCAAGCAATTCGATGACAAGGTTAAAGAAGTAGCAAAAGCTGCAGGAGATGCGGGAATTCCAATTCGTATTGGAGTTAACGCTGGATCTTTAGATCCGCGATTAATTGCGAAGTATGGGAAAGCAACACCAGAGGCGCTCGTTGAATCAGCGCTATGGGAAGCAAGTTTGTTTGAAGAGCACGGTTTTTCAAACATTAAAATTTCTGTGAAGCATCACGATCCTGTCACGATGGTAAATGCTTATCGCTTATTGGCCGCAAAATGCGATTATCCATTGCACTTAGGTGTTACCGAAGCGGGTCCAATTTTCCAAGGAACTATAAAATCTGCAACTGCGTTCGGAATTCTATTATCAGAAGGAATTGGCGACACAATTCGCGTTTCCCTATCTGCGCCTCCAGTGGAGGAAGTAAAGGTCGGTATTTCAATTCTTGAATCTCTTAACTTGCGTCAACGTAAACTTGAAATAGTTTCATGTCCTTCATGTGGACGAGCACAAGTCGATGTGTATACGTTGGCTGAAAAAGTTCAGGCAGGTTTACAAGGAATGACAGTTCCATTGCGTGTTGCAGTGATGGGTTGCGTTGTTAACGGTCCAGGTGAAGCGCGCGAAGCCGATCTTGGTGTTGCATCCGGAAATGGCAAGGGACAAATATTTGTTAAGGGCCAAGTAATTAAAACTGTTCCCGAAGCACAAATTGTTGAAACATTGATTGAAGAAGCAATGCGATTGGCCGACGAGATGGAAGCAGCCGGAGTTTCTTCGGGCGAACCTTCCGTTGATGTTCACTAACCTCACACAACTCTCGGCATCCCTCAGGTAGGCTCGCACCATGTTGCGAATGTCTTCACTCTTTCTGCGCACATTGCGCGATGATCCAGCTGACGCTGAAGTCGCAAGCCACAAACTCTTAGTACGCGCCGGTTACATCAGAAGAATTGCGGCAGGTATTTATTCCTGGTTACCACTTGGATACATCACTCTTCGAAACATCGAGAGAGTTATTCGAGAAGAGATGGATTCAGCCGGTTTTCAGGAAGTTCACTTTCCGGCAATGCTTCCTAAAGAACCTTACGAAGAGACCAAGCGCTGGAGTGAATACGGACCTGAACTTTTTAGATTGCAAGATCGAAAAGGCGCTGATTATCTATTAGGCCCAACACACGAAGAGATGTTCACTCTGATGGTTAAGAGTGAGTATTCCTCCTATAAAGATCTTCCGCTTTCGCTTTATCAAATTCAAACTAAGTATCGCGATGAACCACGACCACGCAGCGGAATTATTCGTGGACGCGAGTTTGTAATGAAAGATTCATACTCTTTTGATCTCGATGATGCTGGATTAGATATTTCATACAAGAAACACCGTGACGCGTATGTTAAAACTTTCAAACGTCTAGGATTGAGCTACAACATCGTCAGTGCAATGGCGGGTGCAATGGGCGGATCAAAGTCCGAAGAATTTCTCGCGCCATGCCCCACGGGCGAAGACACATACGTACTCTGCGAAAAATGCGGATATGCTGCAAATGTTGAGGCAATGAAAACACATATTGAAACACCCAATGCTAAAGATTTTCCTGCGCTAGAAGTTCTCGATACGCCAAATACTCCAACAATCGATTCATTAGTAGAAGTTCTGAATTCGCAATATGGTGGTGGATACACAGGTGCAGATACGTTAAAAAATGTAATGTTAATGGCTGATGATAAGCCAATTGCAGTTTTAGTACCTGGAGATCGCGAAGTAGATCTAAAGCGTTTGCAGGCTAACTTAGTTGGTGTATCCGAATTGAGAATTTTTGAAGATGAAGATTTTGCAAAGCACCCTCAACTTGTAAAAGGTTACATTGGACCGCAAGATGCAAAAAAATTCGGCATCACGATTTTTGCTGATCCGCGAATTGCTCCTGGTACTGCTTGGGTCTCTGGTGCCAATAAGAAAAATAGCCACGCACGTTATGTTGTAAATGGACGTGATTTCAAACCAGATGCTTATGTTGAATCTGCCGAAGTTCGTGCGGGTGATGCCTGCCCGTCCTGCAAAGCTCCAGTGATTATCGATCGTGCAATTGAAATAGCACATATTTTTCAATTGGGGCGTAAATATGCAGAAGCTTTAAATCTAACTGTGCTTGATCAAAATGGAAAATCGCAAGTTGTAACAATGGGCTCCTACGGAATTGGGGTTTCACGCGCAGTTGCGGCCGTTGCTGAACAAACGCATGATGAAATCGGTCTTTCATGGCCGATTGAAGTTGCACCTGCAAAAGTTCACATCGTTGCAACAGGAAAAGAAGATAAGCCATATGAAGTTGCCGAAAAAATTGGTTCGGAATTAGAAAATATGGGTGTTAGCGTCCTGCTTGATGATCGGCGCGACCCAAGTGCTGGTGTGAAGTTTAAAGACGCTGAACTTATCGGTATTCCAATGATCATCGTTGTTGGAAAAGCACTCGAACAAGGCAATGTTGAAATTCGCATTCGTAAGAGTGGAGAAAAATCAGAGAGTACAGTTGCTAGCGCCGCTTCAAAAGTTGCATCCATTCTTTCAAAGCTCTCTTGATCCATGTTTGGGGATATTTCTCAAGTAACAATTTTATTTTTAATTCTTGCAGCCTTTAGCGCCGGTCTTGTCGATGCAATTGCTGGCGGTGGGGGTTTATTGCAACTACCGGCACTTTTAATTGGAGTGCCTCAAGCAACTACTGTTGAAATATTGGGCACAAACAAAGTGGCATCTATTTTCGGCACAAGCGCATCAGCAATGACTTATAGAAAAAGTGTAAAAACTGATGCACCTTTCTTAGTAACCATGGCGTTGCCAGCATTCTTTGGATCAGTTTTTGGCGCATTAAGTGCATCCATTATTCCTACACAATCCATGCGGCCCATTGTTTTCGTTTTGCTCGTTGCAGTAGCGATTTATACGTGGAATAAACCTGATCTAGGTGCAATAGATATACTTCGTCACGAAACCAAGAAACGGTTTGTCATTGCTGCAATAGCGGGATTTGTTATCGGGTTTTACGATGGAATTTTCGGTCCAGGCACGGGCTCTTTCTTAATGCTTACATTGATTTATCTAGGCTTTGCTTTCTTGAGCGCATCAGCAATCGCTAAAGTTGTGAATGTTTCAACAAACTTTGGTGCGATTCTTGTCTTTGGTTTCCACGGGGCAATCCTGTGGCAGGTGGCGCTGGTGTTGGCCTCAGCGAACATTGTTGGGGGATTACTGGGCGCAAAATTAGCTATTCGCGGCGGTTCCACCTTGATAAGAAAGGTTTTTCTAATTGTCACCGTTGCGCTAATAATAAAAGTAGGAATCGATACTTTATCAAATTGGTAAGTTTAGAATTTTCGGGTTATTATTTGCGTACAACTTAATAGAAAGAAGACTCTTATGTCTCTCAGCGATAAAATTACTGAGCTCATACATCCGGCGGTAGAAAAAGCTGGCTTCTTTCTTGAAGATGTTCAGGTTGTATCTCCAGGCAAACATAGAATCATTACCTGCATCGTCGATGGACAGAGCCCATTAAATTTAGATCAAGTAACCAGTATTTCTCGAGAAATTTCGGAGATATTAGATTCCGCAGATTTCATGGATGACTCAGCATTTACATTAGAAGTAACCTCTCCGGGAGTAGACCGTCCGCTAACGCTGCCACGACATTGGTACAAAAACCTTAATCGCTTGGTAAAAGTTGTAAATAAAGATGGCTCGGTAGTTAACGGAAGAATTGCTTCTGTAGAAGAGTCGCACGTAATCTTAATTGAAGATATTAAAGGTAAATCCAAGGAACATAATGTTGTTTATTCCAATATCAAACGCGCAACTGTTGAAATAGAGTTTAATCGTAAGGGTGACCTCTGATGCATGTTGAGATTGCGGCGCTGACTGCACTGACATCAGAAAAAGAGATTTCTTTTGAACAATTAGTTAGTGCGATCGAAATCGGCGTATTAACCGCCTACAATCAAATTCCAGAAGCAAAACGCCATGCGCGAGCTTACTTAGATAGACAAACTGGTGAGATTCAAATCTTGGTCCCACAATTTAATGAACTAGGTGAGAAAGTCTCAGAAGAACGCGACGAACCGGAAGGCTTTACGCGCATTGCAACGACGACTGCTCGCCAAGTAATAAAAATGAAAATGCGTGAATCAAATGATGCAGACATTGTTGGTGAATTTACGGCATCTGTTGGAGATGTTATTTCTGGGGTAGTCCAACAGGGTAGAG
>JBPCTE010000027.1:0-13753 GCA_051006495.1 Candidatus Planktophila sp. | reverse complement strand
CATGGAGCGCTCGGTTTGACAGTGAAGCATGACCCGAATGGTCCTAGGAAGTGAATTCGCAACATCGATCTCCTGAGCACATAAGAGCGGCACACTGGCAAATCCAATATCCCGGGCGGCGCTTGCAGGGAAAGCAGCATTGAGATCAGGAGTTGACGTAAGTAATACAGAGATGACATTTTCTACCGTTAAGCCGTTGGCTCTTAATATCGCTGCGAGAAGCTCTTTAGAACCCTCGCCAATTGCAGCAGCATCGTTTCTATCTACCTGCGTAGCTCCGCGAATCGCTCGAATGTTCATGGGCTAAGGGTAACGCTAAGAGACACAGAGGCGTGGGAAGGTAATAATAAGTTAACCTCTTTATTGATTTACCAGTTTATGGTTAATTTGTTTTGTTAACCAATAACAATAGAGAAATTCCACATGTGAGATCCTCAGTAGATTATCGATAAATCGTTAATACCACGCTGAAATCAAGCTGAATTATCGACAAATCGATGGGATTCCAAGATTGTGTCGATTTATTAATAAAGAGCTAAAAGCGAAATAAACTGCTTTATACATGTACCTTTAAATAGATAAAGCTCTTTGTAAATTAATTAACTCTCCTGAATTCAAATCACGCCATCGACCTTCTGCTGTTTCTCCTAATGAAATAGGACCGAACTTAGTTCGTATCAATCTCAGTACATCGATGTCGACAGCTGCCATAAGGCGACGGATGATGTGATACCTGCCCTCGTGAATACTTACCTCCAACCAGGAAGAAGATAACTCTTTGAAGGTTAAAACTCGCGCCATCCCATCTTCTAACTCAACGCCTTTGGTAAGTATTTTCTCGACCCCAACAGGTAATTTTCCCTCAAATTCTATTATGTATGTTTTTTCTAACCCATATGAAGGATGGGTTGCCCTAAAGGTCAATTCCCCATCATTTGTCAGCAGGATTAACCCTTCTGAATCTTTATCTAAGCGCCCAACATGGAAGAGTCGCTCTCTGCGCAGATCTATAAAATCACTTAAACAGGGGCGACCTTCGGGATCAAACATAGTTGACAGAACGCCCTTAGGCTTATGGAGTGCAAGATAAGTTTTGGTCAATGATTGTGTAATTGTCTCACCATCAACCATTACTTCAGATATTGAAGGATCAAATTTGGCACCGAGTTCGCGAATGACCAATCCATCGACACTTACACGACCATCAGAGATTAATTCGTCAGCTCCTCGACGGCTTGTGATACCAGCATCGGCGATGATCTTATTAAGGCGTACTAAATCCATGTGTGGCTATCCATTCTCGACAGTCAACGTTAATTATTCGCGTTCAATTTCTGAGCGATTAAGAGAAGTCTACAGTAGAAGTTGATACTTGATGGTAATTCCTAAGAGATTTCTAATCTACAAGTGAGTCCAAGACCTCATCAAGATGTTCCAAATCAGGTAGATATGGGGCAAGAGCAGGCAGATCTTCGAGTGAGTTCAAACCTAAACGCTCTAAGAAGTAATTGGTCGTTTTATAGAGAATAGCGCCGCTTTCAGGTTCAATACCGTGCTCTTCAACCAATCCCCTAGTAACTAAAGTCTTCATGACTGCTTCAACGTTGACGCCTCGAATGGCCGAAACACGCGCCCTGGATACAGGCTGGCGATAAGCAATGACAGCCAAAGTTTCCAGAGCTGCCTGAGTTAGGCGAGATTGTTGTCCATCTAAAACGAATTTTTCTACGATGGCTGAACTATCTGGGTGGCTGTAAAAACGCCAACCGCCCGCCACGCGCCGAAGAGCGAAGCCTCGCTCCGCATAACTATCAACAAGTTCACTCAGTGCGGCCGAAATATCATCTTCGGTGCTCTCCAGGACAGTTGCAAGGGTCAATTCGCTCACAGGCTCATCAACGACCATTAAAATCGCCTCAATGTGCCGATGAATATCCTTTAATTCCACCCTATTTACTCCCCATCCTCGTTTTTCACACCTGAATCACTCTCTAAAAGTACTGGAATATCGAACTCATCTGTCGTTTCGATTTCCCCAGTTTCTGCCCCAGTCCAACTTATCTGTAAATCCCCCAAGGCAACTACTTGGTTGAAACGAAGAGCGCCTTGTCGATAAAGATCTAATAAAGCTAAAAAACGAGCCACAACCACAAGAGTTGACGAAGCATCCGCGACCAGAGAGCGAAAACTGAGCGTTCGACCCTTACGTAAAGCTTCAACCACAAGTTTAGACTCCTCCGTAACGCTCACGAGGGCAGAGTGCAGATGCTCAATGGCTACTACAGGAGCGCTTTTGGGAGTCAGAACTCGTTCCGCAATGGCTGCAAAACGAGATGGACCTACACCTATAAGCACTTCCGGCAAGAGAGATGACAGTGCAGGATCAAGGGAGACAACCCGAGCAAAGGATCTATCAAATAACTCAATTCGCTGATTGAAGGTAGCAGCGATCTCTTTAAAGGCCCTGTACTGCAAGAGTCGCGCAAAGAGTAAGTCTCTCGCTTCCAACAGCGCCAAATCTTCTTCATCCTCAACTTCACCACTAGGTAGTAATTTGGCTGCTTTTAAATCCAGAAGTGTTGCAGCCACAACTAGGAACTCCGTGGCTTGATCTAAGCGCCATCCCTCACCTGAAAGCTCAAGGGTGCGGATAAATGATATAAATTCGTCGGTAACCGCGCTGAGAGCCACTTCAGTGATGTCCATTTTGTGCCGAGATATCAACTGCAAAAGCAGGTCGAAAGGACCCTCGAAGTTACTTAAGTGAACAGAAAAACCCGGATTTTCAGGGGTGATTACCTCATCGCCGCCGGGAATCTGAGTATCCATCCGCGAACCGTACTTTACTTTTCCCTTCAAATATACGAAGTGCCTCACTTGCCTAGAGGCCGGCTTATGCGTAGAGTCACCAAAAAGGAAGAAAGAGGTTTCTCGCTTGAACGTTAAATCGACATTTGAAGAAGATGTAGCAACTACCTCTGCTCTACTTAACAGAGCACCCTTGAGTTTTCCAACACCTGCTCCGATAAGCGAGCACGGCGGCGCCAAGGTAATCGCGATCTTTAATCAAAAAGGCGGCGTTGGCAAAACAACGTCAACAATTAACCTTGGCGCAAGCTTGGCCGAACTTGGTCGTCGAGTTCTACTCGTAGATTTCGATCCACAAGGCGGACTCTCTTTGGGTCTTGGAGTAAACGCACACTCTTTGCCTTTAGAACAAACTGTTTACTACGCACTTATGACCCCAACGGCTGACATAGATCAGATTGTTCTGAAATCCAGTGTTGCAGGATTGGATTTTCTACCAGCAAACCGCGATTTAGGTACCGCAGAAACAACGCTAGGTGCTGAAATTGGCGGACAGCAGTACTTAAAACGAGCTTTAATTCCATTGAAGGAGTATTACGACGTGATACTCATCGATTGCCAGCCAACTATGGGTCAATTAACGATTAACGCACTCGTCGCTTCAGATGAAGTAATAGTTCCTTTGCAATGTGAATATTTTGCACTTCATGGATTTATTGAATTGAAAGGCAACTTGGATAAAGTTAAGAATTTTCTCAATCCCGAGTTGAAGTTAATTGGCATTCTTGCAACTATGTATGACCGTAAAACCCTTCATAACCGTGAAGTTCTGGGTGCAATTTTAGAAAAATATCCCGAAGACGTCTTTGAAACCATCATTGCCAAGACAATTCGTTTTCCCGAAACAACAGTTGTTGGTGAACCTATTACTTCCTACGCTTCATCTTCAGGTGGAGCGGCTTCCTATAGACGTCTAGCACGCGAATTAATTGCCCGAGGAGGCGCACGATGACACGTAGAGCAAGTCTTCCTGGTGCAGATGAACTTTTTCGTTCAACTTCTCCTGCGCTCACATCTGTAAAACAGAACGACGTCGAGCCAGCTAAACCTTTAGTAGCGCCGGCTATTGCAGCGCCAACAACATCTCCATCTAAAAAGGGTGTACGAGCAATTCAACGTCGCCGCGTTACAAGCGTTGATAAATCACCTTCAGGTCGTGAAAAACACGATGAAAAAATTACCGTTTATCTCTCCCCCGATGAACTCTATGATCTTGATCAAGCACGCTTACAACTCCGGGGAGATTTGGGATTAGCTGTTGATCGCGGTCGCATTGTTCGTGAATCAGTTGCTGTGATCATTGCTGATCTAGAAGCTAAGGGTGATCAAAGCATTCTCGCTCGACGTTTACGAGGACAATAGATTAAGAACGAGCTCTTGGGTGAGCTAATGAATAGGATTCTCGAATCTTATCTATCGTAATTAATGTATATATTTGTGTAGTTGTCACTGATGCATGCCCTAACAACTCTTGAACAACACGAATATCTGCGCCACCATCTAAAAGATGTGTAGCAAAGGAATGTCTAAAAACATGCGGGGAAATACCACCCGATAAACCGCATTTTTTAGCACTATCGACAACGATTTGCCATGCGCTTTGGCGAGAAATTCTGGAACCTCGTTGATTGAGAAAAAGAGCATCGCTCTTGCCTTTGGAGTTCTTAAGCACCAAATCAGGTCTAACTCTCACTAGGTAATCATCCAAGGCTTTAATTGAAAAACTACCCATAGGAACGATTCGCTCTTTATTACCTTTACCTCGAAGTTTTAGAACTCGAACTTGAGAACTCTCTGTATTCACCATAGAAATATCACTTAAGTTAATTCCAACTATTTCAGAGACGCGACCACCCGTACTGTACAAGAGTTCAAGTATCGCTCGATTACGAAAAGATATTGAATCATCTTCATGAAATGATCCATCAATTAATTGAGTAATTTGAGAAACGCTAAGAGCTTTTGGCAACCTCAGCGGAATCTTCCTGGACTCTACCTCTTTCGTAGGGTTACTCACTCCATGCTCACGTTCGAGGTATGCGTAAAATGAACGAAGCGTTGAAAGGACTCTGTTCACTGTACTTGTGGCCAATCCGGCGCTGGATAAATCGCCTAGAAAATTATCCAAGTGGCCTTGATTGAATTCGCGAAAATCAACAGAATTTTGTAATAGAAAATCTCCGAATCTCTGTAGGTCGCGTGTGTAGGCGGATAAAGAGTTGTTGGATAGCCCGCGTTCAATTCGCGAAAAATTGAGGAACTGATCAGAAGACTGGTGAAAATTCATAACCGTGTGCTTCAGCTACGGCTCTATAAGTAACTTTTCCTGCATGAGTATTCAAACCTTTGGCCAGATCAGTATTTTGTTTGAGCGCTTTCTCCCATCCAAGATTTGCAATCTGCAGTGCAAATGGAAGAGTGACATTGGTTAATGCATAAGTTGATGTTACAGGTACAGCCCCGGGCATATTGGCTACGCAGTAGAAAACAGAGTTGTGAACGTTATACGTTGGATTTTCATGTGTCGTTGCTCTTGAATCCTCGAAACATCCGCCTTGATCAATAGCAATATCAACTAGAACTGAACCAGCTTTCATTTTTGCCACATCTTGATTAGTTACTAACTTTGGTGCTCGAGCACCTGGAATCAAAACTGCGCCAATAACTAAATCAGCATCGTAAATAGATTTTTGAATACTTGCAGTGCTCGACATTAAAGTTTTGATTCGCCCACTGTACATTTGATCAATTTGGGCAAGGCGTTTTGCCGAACGATCCAAAACTGTTACATCTGCACCCATTCCAAGTGCTATGACAGCAGCGTTTAGTCCGGCTATCCCACCACCTATTACAACCACTTTTCCTGGAGAAACTCCCGGTACGCCCGCCAGGAGAACGCCACGCCCACCTTTGGGTTTTAGCAATGCGTCGGCTCCAACTTGTGTAGCCATGCGTCCCGCAACTTCACTCATAGGTACCAATAGCGGAAGGGCGCCATCTACTTCTACGGTTTCATATGCGATGGAAGTTGTTTTCGCGTTAATCAAAGCATCAGTGCAAGCCTTTGACGCCGCTAAATGTAGATAAGTGAAAAGAATCTGATTTTCACGCATTCGCGAGAATTCAGCTTCTATCGGCTCCTTAACTTTCAAGATTAAATCTGATTCTTGCCATAACTTCTCAACAGAATCAATTATTTTTGCGCCAGCAGAAACGTAACTTTCATCAGTAATACTTGAACCGGATCCAGCATTCTTCTCAATTAAAACTGTGTGGCCAAATTTAACAAATTCTGTAACTCCTTCTGGAGTTAATGCCACTCGGTACTCTTGAACTTTAATTTCGCGAGGCACCCCAATAATCATTTTTTACCTTTCAATGCAATGGCAGATGCGATTAATCCTGCAAACAGAGGATGTGGTCGAGTTGGTCGCGACTTTAATTCTGGGTGAGCTTGAGTTCCCACATAAAAAGGATGCACATCGGCAGGCAATTCTACGAATTCAACTAAGTTCTCTTCTGTATAAATTCCGGAGAAAACTAATCCAGCAGCAGCAATCTGATCTCTATATTGATTGTTCACTTCGTATCTATGGCGATGTCTTTCAGACACTTCTTTGCTGCCGTACACCTGTGCAACGATAGATCCGGATTTGAGATCAGCTTTATACAAACCCAATCGCATTGTTGCGCCCATATCACCATTACCAGCAACGATTGATTTCTGGTCTTCCATCGTAGCTATAACATGAGTACCTGATTCGGATGAGAATTCTGCAGAGTTGGCATCGCTAATTCCGGCCAAATTTCTCGCCGCTTCAATCACCATGCATTGCAATCCTAAACATAATCCAAGAGTTGGAACTCTTCTTTCTCGTGCGAATTTCAATGCGCCGAGTTTTCCTTCGATTCCACGAACCCCGAATCCACCAGGTATACAAATAGCATCAACGCCTTCTAGAGCGGCTTTTGCCCCCTCAGGCGTAGCGCAATCATCACTAGCAATCCACTTTAACTCTACTTTTGCATTATTCGCAAAGCCACCAGCTCGTAGCGCTTCAGATACTGACAAATATGCATCTGGTAAATCTATGTACTTACCAACGAGTGCAACCGTGATGTTGTGTTTTGGGTTATGAACGATTTTAAGAAGGTCATCCCATTCTCCCCACTTAACATCATGGGACTTCAAGCCTAATCTTCGCACGACATATGAATCTAAACCTTCAGCGTATAAAACTTTTGGAATGTCATAGATTGACGGCGCATCAACCGCAGCCACAACCGCTTCAAGATCAACATCGCACATAAGCGAAATCTTGCGTTTAATACTCTCTGGAATTGGTCGATCTGAACGCAATACAACAGCATCAGGTGCAATACCAATACTTCGTAGAGCGGCAACACTATGTTGAGTTGGTTTAGTTTTTAACTCACCTGACGGACCAATATATGGAACCAGTGAAATATGAAGGTAGAAAACATTGTCGCGTCCAACTTCTTGCCGGATTTGTCGCGCAGCTTCAAGAAAAGGTTGGGATTCTATATCTCCAACTGTTCCACCAATTTCTGTTATAACTACATCAATATCCGCAGCTGCCATCGCGCGAATACGCTCTTTAATTTCATTTGTGATATGTGGAATTACCTGAACCGTTTCACCGAGATATTCACCTTGACGTTCGCGGCTTATAACTCGCGAATACACTTGTCCTGTAGTTACATTTGCAGATCCATGAAGATTGCGATCTAGAAATCTCTCGTAATGTCCAATATCTAAATCAGTTTCCGCGCCATCATCGGTGACGAAAACTTCTCCATGTTGAAATGGATTCATTGTTCCTGGATCAACATTGAGATATGGATCTAACTTCTGCATAGTTACGCGTAGACCGCGTGAAATCAATAATCTACCGAGACTAGAAGCTGTAAGGCCTTTACCAAGACTAGAGGCGACCCCACCTGTTACGAATAAATGCTTGGTTACATGAGGTTGGCCCATGGAAGGACAACCTATCACTAAAACTTGTTTTAGCCTTGAAGGCGCATATTTAACAGTTCTGCAGCGTGTTCTTTGGCGCTAGTAGATTCCTGTAAACCAGCCAACATTCGAGCTATCTCGGAAACTCTTTCTTCTCCATCAACCGCTTTTACTCCGCTGGAAATAACAGTTCCATCAAAACTCTTTTCCACCACGTAGTGTTGATCACCCCAAGCAGCGACTTGTGGCAAGTGAGTAACAACAATCACTTGTGCGTTTTTTGAAAGAGAATGTAGTCGACGACCAACTTCGATTGCTGCGGATCCACCTACTCCGGCATCTACTTCGTCGAAAATATATGTTCCAACAGGATTAGACGCAGCAAGAACAACTTCTAAAGCGAGCATCACACGTGACATTTCTCCACCGGATGCTCCTTTGGCTAACGCAACTAAGGAACCATCTTTGTGAGTTTGCAAATACATTCCGACAGAATCACAACCAAAAGAAGTGAAATCACTCTCTTTTAAACCGGAGTGATAATCGGGAGTAGATATATCTAAAATTAGATTGGTGTGAGGCATCGAAAGTGAATGCATTTCCTCGGAAACTCTTCGCGATAAATCACTAGCCTTTTCTTTACGGATTTCTGTCAATTCCATTGCTGCCAAAACAAGCTGCTCTTTTACTGCCGCCAGATCCTTTTCTAACTGCATTAATCTTTCATCACCACCGCTGAGATCATCTAGTGAATCTGAAACAGATTTATGTCTTTGAATCAAATCCGCAAGTCCTTTATCACCACTTTCTTCCGGATTGAACTTTTTTATGAAAGAGTTGAGAGATGCTTTCCGTTCTTGAAGGAAATCCAATCTCTGCGGATCTGCTTCAAGGGTTTGCAAATAAGATGTCAAACTAGGTAGTACATCTGCCAGAACAAAGAATGCTTCATTAAAATCGTCAGAGAATTTCTCAACCCGAGAATCTTTTATTTTTGCACTATCCAATGACTTCTTGGCCTGAGCTAATGCAGTGATCACACCTGAATCTTCACCCCCTAGAGCGTCGAGTGCATGTGAAACAGCAATCCGCAGATCTTCAACGGATGACAATCTAGAGATCTCATCCTCAATTGACTCTAATTCATTTGGTAATGGTTTCAATTTTGAAAATGTTTGAGCAAAAAGTTTGAGATGCGCTAGGGACTCTTCGCGAACGGCCGCACTCTTCTTCAAATCACTTATTCTAGTTTTTATACTCTGGTAATCGGTCAGAGTTTGCTGATATTTCAATAGTTTTTGTTGAAGATTTAAACCTGCGTACCGATCTAGTAACTCTCGCTGCCTTGATCCTTTTGTTAGTTTTAATCCCGAACTTTGACCGTGAATTTCGACCAAATGTTCGCTTACTTCAGTTAAAACGGCAGCACTAACACTGACACCGCTGGCGATAGCTTTACTTTTACCATCTTTAGTAATGCTGCGAGAAATTGATAATAATCCATCTTCAATTTCGGTCCCTTTAGTTTCAAGCAATACAACTTTCTCTTTTGGAATACTAAAGAGGGCACTGGCGGTTAACCTCTCTTCTCCACTACGTACTAGTGAACTATCGCTTTTTCCACCAAGAACTAGATTTAAAGCGGTAAGAACCATAGTTTTACCTGCACCGGTTTCACCAGTTAAAACCGTCAACCCTTTGTCAAACTCAACATTGGCTTGGGTAATGACTCCAATATTTTTTATATTGATTTCTTCTAGAAAAGTTCGATCACTCACCACGCCAACCCTCAATTGGTAATCTGAACTTGGCAACCAATCTATCTGTGAAAATCGTTGATTTAAGGTGCGCCAAAATAACTTCATCTGAATTCTTGGTTATTTCAATGTGATCATTCTTTTCAAGCTCAATCTTTCGAAGCGCATCTGCTGACAGAGCTGCATCGGATGATTCAATGGTTACGCCGATAGTCGATGTTGGTGCAATGACCATGGGTTTGGAAAAGAGTGCATGAGCTGCAATAGGAAGCAGCACCATCGCTTGAACCTCTGGCCATAGAACTGGTCCGCCAGCTGAAAATGCATAAGCCGTAGAACCTGTAGGAGTGGCGCAAATTATTCCGTCGCATCCCCATCTAGACAATGGTCTGTCATCAATTTGAACGAAGAGCTCCAACATAGTTGTGCTCTTTCGCTCGATACTCACCTCGTTGAGTGCCCAACCTTTATCAATGATTTTTGATTCTCGGCTTATTTGAAATGTTAAGAGCATGCGAGGATCAAGAACATAATCTTTATTTATAATTGCATGAGCTACTTCTTCATATGTGAATGATTCAACTTCGGCCATAAAACCAACATGTCCCAAATTAATTCCGAGTAAAGGTATCCCTCTTTTTAGCGCATATTCTGCGCCGCGAAGAATGGTGCCATCTCCGCCTAGTACTAAGACAACTTCATTCTCAACATCATCGGTGTCTGTCTGCGTATATATTTTAAATCCGGCAGATGTAAGAATTTTAGAAACAGTATCGGCTGCACCTTTTGCTTCTTCACGAGATGCGTTAACTAAAAGCAAAATAGATCTCTGTGCACTCATTGCGGTCCTATTTCTATTGCTTTTTCTAAATCTATTTCGGAAATTTCTTTCGCGCCTCTTTTTAGCCATAAGAAATATTCAACATTTCCTGCAGGTCCAGGTAAGGAACTTGCAACAACACCTTTAGTTCCTAAACCAACGTCATAGGCACTAGTTGCGACATCCTTAACAGCTGATTTTCGTAGAGCTGGATCTCTTACAACGCCTCCTGCGCCTAATCGTTCACGACCAACTTCAAATTGAGGCTTTACCATCAATAAGAAATCAGCATCAGGTGTAGAAACCGCGGAAAGCGCTGGTAACACCAATGTGAGAGAAATAAAGGAGAGATCTGCAACAACTAATGATGTTGGTTCACCGACAATGTCTCCAGTGAGATGACGGATATTGGTTCTATCTAATACGCGAACGCGTGGATCTTGGCGTAATTCCCAGGCTAATTGACCATAGCCAACATCTACTGCAACTACTTCTCTTACTCCACGGCGAAGGAGAACATCTGTGAAGCCTCCGGTGGAAGCGCCAGCATCTAAAGCACGAACTCCTTGCACATTTATTTCTGGGAAAGCATCTAATGCGCCCGCTAATTTGTGACCTCCGCGGGAGACAAAATCATCTCGATCACCTTGCAGAGTTATAGAAGTTTCTGCATCAACCTGTGTTGCCGATTTTGTGGCAGGTATTCCATTAACTAAAACACTTCTAGACTCAATTAGATCAGCGGCTGCTTCCCTAGAACGCGCCAGTTCACGGCGAACAAGTTCTGCATCGAGTCGAGTTTTCATGAAAAAAATTAAAGGCCATCTATTTCAGAGAGCGTTTCTTGTAATTTCTGATGCAAAGCTTCATACCGATGTGCGTGTTCGGAGAGATCAGATATATCGATCTCATTTAATTCCTGCTTAACACCTTCAACCATTGCAGCTTCGGATTGGTTACCTTCAAAATCATTGGTCATCGAGAGCTCTTTTTCTGCGTGGTTGTTTTCTTAGCGGCTGGTTTCTTTTTTGGGGTAGCAGCGCTCTGCTTAACTACTTTTGGACTTTGAGAGCTTCTAAATTCTTCAAATTGAGCTTTAAGTTCATCAAACTCTTCTCGCTTTATGAAGCCCATTCGCGTCACAGTGTTATGAACTTCTTCATCAACTTTGGATTTAAGAACATCACCGCTCTGCTTTACCCAATTGTTCAAGGCATTTGCCAATTCGGCCGGAGTTCGTTCGCCTTCGGTAACCTTATTGAGATAAGTGCGAAGAGATGCGAAGAGGTCATTTGCCATGATTACCGCTTTCATTAACCGGATGAAGTACGGCTCTAGCGTACCTAAATTCGTGAAATCTCGGCTGCTTCAACCTGCCAACGACTGGCTAACCCAGTTGGAGCTTTCCAGAAACGCCTATGAATGGCACCAGAGATCTCAATCCATTCATCTGCTTTGAGAGATAACGCACTGCGACGACTCTTTGCGCTCCATGCTGCAATATCTAGAGTATCAACGCCTGTTAATTCAAGACGAGTGACAATCAAGCGAAATTCAACGACCTTATCCCCACTGGGCAGTATTTTTTCAACAGCGACATCTGACACTCTTCCTCGCAACATCACATCGTTGAGTGAGTAATCCGGTTCTAGGTTTTGGACCTTTTCATTCGTTTCTTTGCTCTTCTTTTTAGTTGTTGACACCATAACGTCCTCATTTTTGCACTTACTCTGAAATGTTCAGATAGCGGTAATGATGATTTAGGACAGTGACAATTTAGCGGAAATCTTTGTAAGGTGTGGATAGTTCAAAAAAATTTTAACAACGATCAGACGCGTCAGTTACGTCATCAACATCAAGTTTTGCACACTCTTTAAACCATTTTCTTGACTCCTCTAATCGACCAGCTTTAGATAAAGCATCCGCATAGGCGTAGCGCAATCGCAGCGCCCACTCCTCCGATTCATTCTTTAACTCCTTGCACGTCAATGTAATAACTGCAGCGTCAAACTCTCCAAGATCACAGCGGGCACCTGATGCCACAATTCTCATCTCTATCTCTTCGGCTTTTTCTAAACGCGAAACTTCGGGTGAGCCAGCCAAAGCAAGTGCTTTTAAAGGTTTTCCTAGGCCACGTTCACAATCTGCCATAACGGGCCACATAGAAACGTCGCCTGAAATTCGATGGGCAGCCCTTAACTCTTTCAAAGCAATTTCGTAATGCCCTGCGCGGTAAGCCGCGTAACCGGCGCTTTCACGGACAACAGCTAGGCGACCAGCGTGGTGCGCTGCAGCTATACCGTGCTTGTGTGCGAGTTCTGGATCGCTATCCATATTTAAATTAATACAGACTAAATGTCTGGCTACAACTTTTGCATTCTCAGCAGACAAACTTAACAATTCTGAGCGAACTGATTTTTCTAACTC
This sequence comes from Candidatus Planktophila sp., assembly GCA_051006495.1. Lineage (GTDB taxonomy): Bacteria > Actinomycetota > Actinomycetes > Nanopelagicales > Nanopelagicaceae > Planktophila. The sequence continues at coordinate 900 of JBPCTE010000027.1, read as the reverse complement.
TTCACCAGTAACTTCCTCAGGAATATCTGGTTCAAAAATACGTGGACGCAAACGAGTCATGTCTCGATCAACAGGAGCCGGACGTGAACCTCGCGAATCTTGACGCGGAGCTCCAGATCGATTTGGCGAACCGGCACGCTTTGTTGATGGCGAAGTTGAACGTGAGTTTCTATCTGAATACGGTTTTTTCTCAGACCCGTTCACGTTACCTCCACTCCAAGATAAAAGTTTATAAAATTTTAAAGTTATTTGAATAGAAAATTAAAAAGGGGGCACTAATGAAAGTGCCCCCTTTTATAAAAGAAGTCCGGCGACGTTCTACTCTCCCACAAGGTCACCCTTGCAGTACCATCGACGCTGAGAGGCTTAACTTCCGGGTTCGGAATGGGACCGGGTGTTTCCCTCTCGCTATGGTCGCCGAAACGCTATTGAGTTTTCGGTCTAGAAACAAAGGGGTCAAAACCTTTGTTTCGATCGTGGATCTCGAGACCGTATCTCGAGAGCCACACAGTGGACGCGTAGCAACTTTGTAGTTAAATCCTCGGCCTATTAGTACCGGTCAGCTCCAAGTCTTGCGACTCTTCCACTTCCGGCCTATCAACCCAGTCGTCTACTGGGGGCCTTACCTGGTAAACCAGTGGGAAACCTAATCTCGAAGCGAGCTTCCCGCTTAGATGCTTTCAGCGGTTATCCCTTCCGAACGTAGCAAATCGGCGGTGCTCCTGGCGGAACAACCGACACACCAGAGGTTCGTCCAACCCGGTCCTCTCGTACTAGGGTTAGGCCTTCTCAAGTTTCCTGCGCGCACAGAAGATAGGGACCGAACTGTCTCACGACGTTCTGAACCCAGCTCGCGTGCCTCTTTAATGGGCGAACAGCCCAACCCTTGGGACCTACTCC
>JBPCTE010000026.1:0-1137 GCA_051006495.1 Candidatus Planktophila sp. | reverse complement strand
GTTGCACTCGGTGCAAACCTTGAGGAACCACGCAGAGCAATTGAATTAGCAATCGAATTACTCAAGCAATCAACTGAAGTGATTGCAATTTCATCGTTGTATGAGACAACTCCTGTGGGTGGCCCAGAACAGGATAATTACATCAATGCAGTTGTCATACTCGAAAGCGAATTACCAGCTTCAGATTTGTTATCGCTACTTCAGGGAATTGAGAAGAGTATGGGCCGTGTTCGCGATGTGCATTGGGGACCACGAGTAATCGATCTTGATTTAATTCAATATGGAACGCTTTTGTCTAAGAGTGAAGAGTTAACGTTGCCACATCCCCGTGCGCATGAACGTCGTTTTGTTTTAGAACCGTGGCATGAGATAGATAGGGATGCTGTATTGCTTACGCACGGCAGAATCGATCAACTTTTGGAGCAATTGCCACCAACGCTTTAGAATTAATCCATCATCGCCCGGTACCTGAAAGGACTGGAGCCACAAGATGAAGATCGCAGTAACAGCTAAAGAGTTAGCAGTCGATGGCGCTTGCGCATTTGTTCCAACAATGGGTGCATTGCACGCCGGTCACGCTTCCCTAATTAAGAAAGCTCGCGAATATAGCGACACTGTCGTTGTCAGCATTTTTATTAACCCGCTGCAATTTGAAAATAAAGATGACTTAGCAAAGTATCCGCGCACACCCGAATTCGATATCGAGCTCGCCTCACAAGCAGGGGCAACACATTTGTGGCTACCTCAGAGCAATGAAATTTATCCAGACGAAGTCCAAAAGATATCTGCAGGTGCACTCGGTAATATTTATGAAGGTGTAAATCGACCAGGTCACTTCGATGGCGTGCTTACAGTGGTCTCTCGATTATTTGAGTTAGTAAACCCAGAGTGGGCTATCTTCGGCGAAAAAGATTTTCAACAATTGACACTAATAAAATCCATGAAATCAAAAGTCAAAATAGTTGCAGCACCAACTATTCGCGACGTTGATGGCTTAGCCCTGTCGTCGAGAAATATTCGTCTATCTGACAGGGAATCTGCTTTGATTATTTATCGGGCACTTGTTGCTGCTTCAAAGGAAATAAATATTGATTTAGCTCGTTTCATTATGAAGGAAGTTCTAGCAACCGAAGAATC
>JBPCTE010000025.1:0-4725 GCA_051006495.1 Candidatus Planktophila sp. | reverse complement strand
TGCCGACGAGCACTAATTAGGTACACACCTAAAGAAAAGAAAAAAGGAGAAAAAAATGGAAGGCACACTTAACCTGGTCGGTTTTGGCCTCGCAGCAATCGGTCCTGGTATTGCAACTGGACTTATCTTCGCCGCATATATCAACGGCGTTGCACGTCAACCAGAAGCACGCAGCGTTCTACAGCCAATCGCGTTCCTTGGGTTCGCACTTGCTGAAGCTCTTGCACTCTTCGGCCTCGTTCTCGCATTCGTTCTCTAATAGCAAACTACCTATCAATAGAGCTAATAGAAGAGAGTAAAAATGGTTAAAACAGTGATCTTGGCTGCAGAAGATAAAATCAATCCGCTCGTTCCGCACACAGCAGAACTAATCGTTGGCGCGATTGCATTCACTCTTCTCTTCCTTGTTTTGAAGAGCAAAGTTGTGCCAATGTTTGAAAAAGCATTTTTAGCACGCACTGAAGCGATTCAAGGTGGCATTGAGCGTGCAGAAAAAGCACAGCTCGAGGCACAGCGCGCACTCGTTCAATACAACGAACAGTTATCTAAAGCACGCGAAGAAGCACAAAATCTTCGCGAAGAAGCGCGCGCACAAGGATCAGCCATTGTTGAAGAACTTCGAACTAAAGCTCAGGAAGAAGCAGCACGCATTACTGCAGCTGCACACGCATCCATTGAAGCAGAGCGTCAACAAGCAGTTACTTCACTTCGTAATGAAGTTGGAACTCTTGCAGTTGAACTTGCATCAAAGATCGTCGGAGAAGCACTAGAAGACCAGGCCCGTCAATCACGTATCGTGGATCGCTTCCTAGATGATTTAGAGAAGTCAAAGTAAGCGATGAGAAATCACTTCGGAGGCAGAAGCCGTCAATCACTTGTGATTGCACGCGGCTTTATTGATGCTGCAGCAAAAGGCGCAACAACCGATGCTGCATCGCAACTATCCTCCGAACTCTTTTTCATCACATCTGTTTTAAATTCAAATATCTCATTGCGCAGAGCGATCAATGATCCTTCTCGCGATGCCAAATCAAAGTCAGTTCTGCTTAAGGAAATTTTCGGAAAGAGCGTTGGCGCCTCAGCACTTAACGTAATCACTGGCGTGAGTGAGTTGCGCTGGTCAGCCTCATCCGATCTTGTTGAAGTACTGGAACAACTAGCAATCGAAGCGGAAGCATCAGCTGCAAACATCGCTAATGAATTAGATCGAGTAGAAAGCGAGATATTTACTGTTGCTCGCTCTATCTCAACATCTTTTGAATTACGTAGCGCCTTGATCACCGCCGGTGCAGAAAAAGCTAAGTCAGCTCTCATCGCAGACTTACTTGGAAAGAACTCATCCTCATCGACAATCAAACTCGTCAACCACGTTGTCAATAACTGGCGCGCACGAAGTGTTGAAGCCGCTTTTGATGATTACCAATATGCACTTGCTGCACGACGTAACCGCCTCATCGCAGTTGCGCGCACAGCAGTTGCGCTCTCCTCTGCACAGTACGAACGTTTGGTAGCAGCACTGACACAACAACTCGGCCAACCGGTTCGCGTAAATGTTGAAATTGATCCATCGGTAATCGGTGGTCTATCAGTCAAATTTGCCGATGAATTAGTTGATGGAACACTCGTTAATCGCATCGCATCAGCAGGTCGCACACTTGCTGGTAAGAGTGCGTAAAGAAGATTTAACTAGAGAAGAAAAAGGAAAAGGGAGAAAAAAATGGCGGAGCTAACGATCCGACCTGATGAAATCCGTGATGCACTCGCGAATTTTGTTAAGTCATACGATCCAGGCGTAGCAGCTCGAGACGAAGTAGGAACTGTTAGCCAAGCTGGTGACGGTATTGCTCGCGTCGAAGGTCTGCCTTCAACAATGGCGAACGAACTCTTAAAGTTTGAGAACGGAACGCTAGGCCTTGCACTCAATCTCGACGTCCGCGAAATCGGTGTTGTTATCTTGGGTGGCTACGAAGGTATTGAAGAAGGAACATCAGTACGCGGAACAGGTGAGGTTCTCTCTGTTCCAGTTGGTGATGCTTTCCTTGGTCGCGTTGTTGATCCACTCGGTCGCCCAATAGATGGCAAAGGTGAAATTAAAGCTGATGCACGTCGTGCACTTGAATTACAGGCTCCCTCTGTAGTTCAACGTCAACCAGTTAAGGAACCACTTGCAACTGGTATCAAAGCTATTGACTCAATGACTGCGATTGGTCGTGGACAGCGTCAGTTGATTATCGGTGACCGCCAAACTGGTAAGACAGCTGTTGCAATCGACACAATCATTAACCAACGTGAAAACTGGAAATCTGGAGATCCAAAGAAGCAAGTAAAGTGCATTTACGTTGCTATTGGACAAAAGGGTTCAACAATTGCCTCCGTTAAAGGTGCACTTGAAGAAGCTGGCGCAATGGAATACACAACCATTGTTGCATCTCCTGCATCAGATCCAGCAGGATTTAAATATCTCGCTCCGTACACCGGTTCTGCAATTGGTCAGCACTGGATGTATAAGGGTGAGCACGTTCTTATTGTCTTTGATGATTTATCAAAGCAAGCTGAGGCTTATCGCTCAGTCTCATTGTTGCTTCGTCGTCCACCGGGTCGCGAAGCGTACCCAGGAGATGTTTTCTACTTGCACTCACGTCTTCTCGAGCGTTGCGCAAAACTCTCTGATGAGTTGGGTGGCGGTTCAATGACCGGACTTCCAATCATTGAAACAAAGGGAAATGACGTATCAGCATTTATTCCTACAAACGTAATTTCAATTACTGATGGTCAGTGCTTCCTTGAAACTGATCTCTTTAACGCCGGCGTACGTCCAGCGATTAACGTAGGTGTTTCTGTTTCACGTGTAGGTAGCTCCGCTCAGACAAAGGCAATGAAAAAGATTGCTGGTCGTTTGCGCCTTGACCTTGCACAGTTCCGCGAACTCGAAGCTTTCGCAGCTTTCGGTTCTGATCTAGATGCTGCATCAAAGGCACAGCTAGAGCGCGGCGCTCGCATGGTTGAACTACTTAAGCAAGGTCAGTACTCACCATATTCACTGGAGCGTCAGATTGCATCTATTTGGGCTGGAACTACTGGAAAGCTCGATGATGTTGCTGTTGCTGATATTCGTCGCTTCGAAGCAGAACTTCTTGATTACATCGCGCGCGAACGAAAAGCAATCTTCGATGTAATTTCAGAGACTAAGCAACTAGAAGATGACACAGTTAAGTCACTCGAAGAAGCAGTCGCTGCATTTAAGAAGATCTTCGTTCCAAGCGTTGCAGCTGCAGTTAATGAAGCAGAAGCAGAAGCTCTAGAGGGTGAAGGCGCCGAACAAATCACTAAGCACGTACCACCTTCCCAAGCGGCGGTGAAGAAGTAAAAAATGGGTGCCCAACTTCGCGTTTATCGCCGACGGATGCGATCCGTTAAAGCGACCAAGAAAATTACGAAAGCAATGGAGTTAATTTCCGCTTCTCGTATTGTCAAGGCGCAGCAACGAGTCGCAGCTTCAACTCCTTATGCAAATGAGTTGACCCGTGCGGTATCCGCAGTTGCCACTTATTCATCTACTAATCATCCGTTGACAACAGCGTCAGAAAATCCAAAGCGAGCAGCGATATTAATTATTTCTGCAGACCGCGGCATGGCTGGTGCTTACTCAAATAACGCGATTAAGGAAGGCGAACAACTCGCAGCCCTTATTCGCTCACGTGGCTTAGAAGTTTCTTCATACCTAGTCGGACGAAAAGCAGTTAATTACTACCGTTTCCGTAACCGCGCTATCGCTGGTTCATGGAGCGGATTCTCTGATACGCCAACTTATGAAAACGCCAAAGATGTTGCTGATGCGCTTATTCAGGCTTTCTTGGCTGATGCGCAAACAGATAAAAATGGTGTGGATGAAATTCACATTGTCTTTACTGAATTTAAATCAATGTTGACTCAAAACGCACTTGCAAAGCGCATGTTGCCACTTGAAGTCGTCGAAAGCGATGCGCCAGTTCCATCTGGTTTATTGCCAATGTATGAATTCGAACCGAATGCAGAAGTTGTACTCAATGCTCTTCTTCCACGCTACATCGAGGCTCGAGTATTTAACGCAATGTTGCAATCAGCGGCTTCAGAGCATGCAGCTCGTCGTCGCGCAATGAAGTCAGCAACTGACAATGCTGATGATTTAATCAAGTCGCTCACACGACTTGCGAACGCGGCTCGTCAGGCCGAAATTACACAAGAGATCAGTGAAATTGTTGGCGGCGCAGACGCGTTGGCCTCAGCTAGTGCAGGGAGTGAATGATGTCGAACTCAAAAAAGGGCCGCGTAGCTCGCGTTATCGGACCGGTGGTGGATATTGAATTCCCAGCCGATTCAATGCCAGCGATCTTTAATGCGCTACATGTAGAGACAACCATGTCAGGTACTACTCGTACCTTGACACTTGAAGTTGCTCAGCACATTGGCGATAACCTCGTGCGCGCAATCTCGATGCAGCCAACTGACGGTATGGTCCGTGGCGCAGAGGTTTCAGATACAGGAACACCGATCTCAGTTCCTGTAGGCGATGTAACAAAGGGTCACGTGTTCAACACACTTGGCGAATCACTCGATGTTCCAACCTCTTCACTCGACATCAAAGAGCGTTGGCCAATTCACCGTGATGCACCAGCATTCGATCAGTTGGAATCAAAGACTGAGATGTTTGAAACCGGTATTAAGGTTATCGATCTACTTACACCG
>JBPCTE010000024.1:0-15799 GCA_051006495.1 Candidatus Planktophila sp. | reverse complement strand
AGAACAGCAATTTTGTATGTAGTCAGATCATCTGTTAGTTCAGCACGCACAACATCAATTACACGTTGGCGAGCACGAAGGTTAATTGCATCAATTTCACGTAGGAATTCAAGAGCTTGTTTTGCGCCCAACTCTTCGGCACGGGCCATGAATGCACGAATATCTTTGGGAAGACACCCACCACCAAATCCAATTCCTGCTTGCAAGAATCGATTTCCAATGCGCGGGTCGTAACCAATAGCTTTAGCAAGAACGGTTACATCGCCTCCGGCTGCTTCACAAACTTCAGCCATTGCATTAATAAACGAAATTTTGGTTGCAAGAAATGAGTTAGCAGCAACTTTGACTAATTCTGATGTTGGCAAATCTGCTCTAATCCATGGAGTGCCGAGATCAATAACAGGTTTGTAAACCTCCTTGAGAATCTCTTCGGCGCGATCATTTGCTACACCCACCACCAACCGATTAGGAGTAAGAGTGTCTTCAACGGCGAATCCTTCTCGTAGGAATTCGGGATTCCAGGCTAAATCCGCATGAGGAGCGCTCTGTGCTAATTGATCTCGCAAACCTTGTGCAGTTCCAACAGGCACCGTTGATTTTCCTACAACAAGAGAGCCCTCTTTTAAGTGCGGAGCAATTGCCGCAACTGCAGATTTCACGTATGTGAGATCTGCTGCAAGCCCATCTTTACTTTGCGGAGTTCCAACGCAAATAAAGTGAACATCTGCATCGGCAACGGCAGAAAAATCAGTTGTGAATGTGAGTCTGCCCGTTTTAATTTCACTTGCAAGAAGAGAGTCGAGCCCTGGTTCATAAAATGGGAGTTGCCCTTTTGCAAGCATTGCAATTTTTTCGGAATCGGTATCTACACCTATTACTTCAAACCCGAGAGAAGACATGCACGCTGCGTGTGTGGCTCCTAAATAACCACAACCAACAACAGAGAGTTTCAGCGCCATAGTGGTAATCCTATTTCAGTTCACCGCATGGATTTTCATCAGCGGTACGTGTCTTGAATTTATCAACGATTGTCGCCTTTGGCTTTGCAGTACTTGAAGCGCTAGGTGAAGGGGTTACCTCATCAACTATCGCAAGATCATCGCGCAATCTTTGAAATAGTTCTGGTGCTAAAACTGAATCCCAAGTGACAACAGAACCTACACCAGGCTCATATGCATTTGGATTTCCGAGAGGAACTGTAAGAGTTCGAACTTTGCTTGCAGATAAATTACGTAACTGCTTTGCCAGCGTAATTAAATCTGCTTCACTTAAACCTGAATCTGTTTTGACTGTTGAAATAGCTGCGTTAAAGAAATTAACCAGCTTAATGGGGTTTAGTAAAACTCCAGTGCTTGTAGCCTTACGCAAAACCGAACTCATGAATTGTTGTTGACGTTGCATACGTCCGATATCGCCGAGTCCATCGAAGTCGCGAGTTCGCACGTACTTAAGGGATTCAATTCCATTGAGTGTATGAATGCCTGCGGCAAGTACTAAGTGACTCTTCGGATCATCAATATCTTTCTTTGTACACACCTGAATTCCTCCGAGTGCGTCAACAATGCCTGCAAATCCAGCAAAGTTAATTTCAATGTAGTGATCGATTCGCAAATTAGTGGCAAGTTCTACGGTTTGAATTAGGAGCGGAGCTCCACCCCATGCAAAGGCAGCATTGATTTTTGATTTACTGATACCAATATCTTTTGTGCCATCGGTGCTTCTGTGCGCAGGAATAGTTACGAGTGAATCTCGTGGCAGGGAAATAATCATCGCCTTGTCCCGCGACTTACTGATATGTACAAGCAACATTGTGTCTGAGCGACCGCCGGCAGCTGTTTTCGTGCTTCCAACGCGCAAAACTTTCATCTGCTCTTTGGTCAATCCTTCGCGCGTATCAGAACCGACCAATAAATAATTAAGCGCCTTCGAAGTTTTTTCGGGACGCGAATCCAATTTTCCAAAGACATCAATCCTCTTTATTGAAGCGCTGACATGCCCAAGCCCCAACCAAGAAATTGCAGATACGAGAACAACGCTGACTGATAAAACAGTGAGCGCTCGAATTCCTCGCGTAGTATTCACGGGTAGAGCGTACTTGGACGATAGCGTGTAGGGGTTATGGCGACATCAGGAATTGAGTTATCTCTCTCACCGGGATCAGAGTTGCCTGCTGTTTCTGTCGTACTTCCTGTCCTTAACGAAGAATTACATTTAGCTAACGCCGTTAAATCCATTCTTTCTCAAGATTATTCTGGTGAACTCGAAATCGTTCTGGCGCTAGGCCCTTCGCGAGATAAGACCGATGAAATCGCACAAAGATTGTCCTCATCTGACTCCAGAATCAGATTGGTTAAAAACCCAAGTGGAAGAACTGCCACTGCTTTGAATTTAGCCATAAATAAATCTTCCAATCCTGTGATTGTCAGAGTTGATGCTCACTCTGAATTACAAAGTAATTACATCTCACTTGCGATTGAAGTAATGAAATCAAGCGGTGCGGTCAACGTCGGTGGAATTATGGGCGCAGAAGGAGTGTCTTTCTTTGAAAAAACAGTTGCAACTGCAATGCGAAGTCCCTTAGGTGTAGGGGCTTCACGCTTTCATACAGGGGGAGAGGCAGGATTCGTAGACACGGTTTACCTAGGCGTATTCCTGCGTTCGGCGGTGATTGCAGTTGGTGGTTTTGATGAAAGATTCATCCGCGCCCAAGATTGGGAGTTAAATTATCGTCTTCGTCAGAAAGGTGGAAAAATATTTTTTGATCCACGCTTACACGTTACGTATCGTCCTCGCTCTAATGTTAAGGCCCTAGCAAAACAATATTTTGAATATGGAAGATGGCGCCGGGTTGTCTCTCGCAGACATAAAGGCAGTATCAATTATCGATACTTAGCACCACCTTTTGCTCTCGTAGGCACAGCTCTATCTATTATCTTTGCACTTACAGTTCATTCGATTTTTATAATTCCTGCAGGAATTTACGGAATGTTTTTGATTATTGCCTCATTGATTACTGGAAATGGAATAGTGGAAAAATTTCTTTTACCAATCGTTCTATTCACCATGCAGATGTCTTGGGGCCTTGGATTTCTCACATCGCCTAAGACTCTTGCCCCTTCGGAGGGTTAAGAAAGTTCGGGCTGATGTAGCCTGTACACCGTGAGCGCGCCACTGCAGGTATACGAACCATTTAGAGCAGGTTTGCCACCACTTCGTAAATATTGGCGATCACTGTGGTCCCGCAGAACATTTATCTCTGAGTACTCTAGATCTGAATTACGCGAGCAACACTTTGATTCTATATTTGGACAACTATGGCTAATTCTGAACCCACTAATGCTTTCAGCTGTTTATTTCTTGTTGATTGTAATTATTGGTGGATCTGGCGGAGTAATTCGATATGGACATTTAACCGCAAGCCTTTTTCTCTTTTATTTAGTGAGTAACAGCCTAAGTGGAGGTGTTAAGTCCGTAACTGCCGGTCAACGATTGATTTTAAATACCGCCTTTCCTCGAATGATGTTGCCTATTTCAGCCACAGTAATTGCATTTTTTAAGTTCATCCCAACACTCTTGGTTTTCATGATTATGCGAACCGTGCTTGGTCTCTCTTTTGGTTGGGAAATGTTGTGGGCCATTCCAATCATTTTTATTGCATTAATTTTTTCATTAGGCGTTGCCATCTTAATTTCAACAGTAAATGTATATTTCAGAGATATCGCAAGCTTCTTACCTTATTTAATTAGAACTTTGCTTTATTTATCGCCGATTCTGTATGAAGCTTCCTCTTTAAAACCAGAGCTAAAAATTCTTGAATATTTCAATCCACTCTTTCCGATTCTTGAATCATGGTCGCTATCGATTGTTCACGCACAGGCTCCTCATTTATCTAGCATGCTTTCTGCATGCGCGTGGGCTTTCGGAGTTTTGCTAATTGGAAGTTATTTCTTCTTATCAAGGGAGCGTGAGTTCGCTGTCCGCCTCTAACACACACCATAAAACTGGAGATCTTGCAGTTTCAGTGCAAAATCTTGGCCTGACATACACAACTGCAATTGATCGTAGGCCAACGCTCAAGGCTCGGGTTAAATCTTTAGGCCGTGGAACGAAACAAACGCGTTTAGTGCGAGCTCTAGATGATGTCAATCTTGACGTAACGTATGGTCAAGTTCTTGGAGTGATCGGAACAAATGGCGCTGGTAAATCATCACTTATGCGAACCATTGCAGGAATCATCCCGCCATCCCAAGGTCGAATTGAAGTTTTTGGAAGCGTGAGCACATTACTTGCGCTCGGAGTTGGATTTAATCCGGCGATGTCTGGTCGAGCAAACGTTCATCTTGGCGGTTTAGCAGCTGGAATGTCTCGAAAAGAAATTGAAGATCACTTCGATGAAATTGCTGAATTTTCTGAGCTTGGCGATGCAATTGATGCTCCAATGCGTACTTATTCTTCAGGAATGTATGCACGTTTAGCATTTTCAGTTGCAGCAACTGTTCAACCAGATATTTTAATTGTGGATGAAGCCCTCAGCACAGGCGATGCTCACTTTAAAGAGAAGAGCTTTAATAAAATAAAAGAATTGCGAAGTGAGGACCGAGCATTGATTCTCGTGAGTCACGCAATGGCTACCCTGCGAGAAATATGCAATGACGTTGCTTGGTTACACAAGGGAAAATTAGTCTCACGTGGCAATCCCGATCAGGTCATTGATGCTTATCAGGATTTCTTGCACCTAGGAAAGAGCTCTGTAATTGATGAGGATCTCTAGGTCTATTCTCTTAATTTTTTCACTTTTACTTACAATCGTTCCGGCGCAAGCTTCAGAAATTCCAGCCGAATTTAATTTTCAAGGTAGCGGGTATGGACATGGTGTGGGATTAAGCCAAATCGGTGCACGTGGTAAGGCACAAAATGGCGAAGAAGCGCATTCGATTCTTTCTTACTACTACAGTGGAACACAGATACTTTCGCTAACCGATAATCAAAATATTAGAGTGAACATTGGCCATCTGTTAACACAAGCAACTCTCAAATCCGGAACGAAAGATTCGGTAGTAAATCTTTATTTGGGAGATGCAGGTGAAAATTACTCCGCGATTCCTGTCGCATCTCTGACATCAAAATCTGGAATATCATTTGTGCAACATGGCTCAATCATTTCAGCTTTTGTAGTTACAGGAAAGACTTCAGTACTAGTTGGCACAAATTCAACATGGAGTGTGCGTTGGTCTGGAACACGATATTTAGATGGAATCGCATCGACAGTTTCATTGAAAGTGAATTCAAAGAGTGTGAAGTACCGATACGGACAGATACAAATAAAATCGGTTAGAGCACCAGTTATTGGTCACAGAATGGAAGTGACAAACACTCTTCAAATACATGATGAATATTTATATGGAATCAGCGAAGTTCCGTCTTCATGGCCAACTCAAGCGCTAATTGCACAAGCAATTGCATCTCGATCCTATGCTTTAAGTAAATTAGGTGTCCCGAAAACAGCGTGTGACTGCAATATTTATAATAATATTTCTGATCAATCTTTTGTAGGTTTTTCAAAAGAGATAGAACCTATTTATGGAAAATTGTGGAAAGCTGCGGTTCAAGCCAGCGCGACTTCCGAAAGTACCGGAGACGTGATCACCGTAAATGGTTCTCCGATTACAGCCTTTTTCACTTCATCTAGTGGTGGCCAGACAGAAACAAGTGTGAATGCCTGGGGCAAAGAAAGAAGTTTCACTGTAAGCGTGGTTGATTCCTATAGCCAAGATCCAATTCTGAATCCACGGTATTTCACGTGGAGTCGTGCATTACCTCAACAAGTTTTAGCAAAAGCTTTTGTTCTAAGTGACGTGGTGACTTTAAATATTGACTCTCGAAATTCGACCGGCACAGTTGCAACAATTACCGCAACAGCAAGTGATGGAAAGACATCTACCTTACGTGGAGAAACTTTTAGAAGTAGAACGGCGTTGCCATCAGCATGGTTTAACTTAGTTAGCGTGCAAAACTGAGTTCAAGCCGCCCCATGATCCTGTTCGCATAATCGCTTCTAAGCAACCATCAAGTGAGTTACGTCTAAAGAGAAGATTGTGCGCACCTGAAAGTGAAGAAGCCTTAACTATTTCACCATCAGGTAGACGAATTTTCGCTGCAGCAGTTATGTAGGTTCCTGATTCGATTACACAGTTATTGCCCAGGGAAATCCCAAGTCCAGAGTTGGCGCCTAGTAGGCATTTCTCTCCAATGGAGATAATTTCTTTTCCGCCGCCACTGAGAGTTCCCATAATTGAAGCTCCGCCACCAATATCAGTCCCATCACCAACTATTACGCCGGCTGAAATTCTTCCCTCAACCATCGAAGTTCCAAGTGTTCCGGCGTTGAAGTTAACAAAACCTTCATGCATAACAGTGGTACCAGATGCTAAGTGTGCGCCAAGTCGAACTCGATCCGCATCAGCGATTCGCACTCCAGAAGGAATCACGTAATCAACCATTCGTGGGAACTTATCGACAGCCAACACTGTAATTGCGCCGTATTTTTGCTTTAGATTCGCGCGGATAATTTCAAAATTTTCCACAGGACATGGACCAACAGATGTCCAAACGACATTATTTAAAATTCCAAAGATTCCTTCGATGTTAGCCTCATGAGGTTTAATTATTCTGTGAGATATTAAGTGAAGACGAAGGTATGCATCGCTAACTGATTCAGGAGCTTTATCCAAATCAATTTCAATTGAAACAACTTCACGCTTTACTCCGCGGATTTCATCGACGCCGGCGAGTGCAGATAAAAATGGGAGTACTGGATTTGAGAGGTTGCCCAATACAGGTTCTGGAAACCATGTATCTAAAATGGCTCCACTGAGTGCCGCTGTGGCGATTCCGTGACCCGATGCAATGCGTTGTGACATGGGCTAAGCCTAACGCCTATTGTTACGCCCATGTCGTTACGTATATCTGTGTACTGCTCATCTTCTCCAACTATTGATAAAAAATATCAGGATTTAGCATTTGAACTTGGCGAAGCAATAGGCGCTCGTTCATGGAATCTAGTTTCAGGTGGCGGACATATATCAATGATGGGAGCTGTTGCCCGCGGTGTCAGAAAATCTGGTGGTCACACAATCGGAGTAATCCCACAATTGCTTGTCGATATTGAATTCGCAGATAAAGATAGCCATGAACTTCAAATTGTTGGATCTATGCGCGAGCGCAAAGGCAAGATAGAAGAGTTAGCAGATGCCTTTATTGCACTTCCTGGTGGCCTAGGGACATTAGAAGAATTATTTGAAATTTGGGTTGGACGATTCTTAAATTTTCATCAAAAACCAGTCGTGGTACTTGATCCGTTTGGCTTATACGATCCACTTAAAACACTCATAGATCACTTAGAAGTTGAGGGTTTTGTGAAACCTGGTCAACGTGAGTTACTTCATTGGTGCACAACTATTGATCAAGCTTTGGACATCTGCGGTGGCCGATAATCACATTGCTTTGACACTTGCGTTGCCATGTAGCGCACAACGCGCATGGAATGAAGTTACAAACTGGGAAAAACAAGGTTCATGGATGTTGCAAACTTCAGTGTGGCTAACGTCAGAAATAGAAGTCGGTCCTGGAACAGAAATCGCAGCGTTCACCGGACCATTTCATAAACTTTTTCCACGTCTTAGCTTTTTTGGAATTTTGGACACCATGGTCGTAACGAATTGGCATCCTCCGCACATCTGCGATGTATTGCACACTGGAAAAATAATTAAAGGCACAGGTAGATTTGAAGTTGTTGAAACAAGTGCTACAACTTCTCAATTTAAATGGTCAGAAATCATTTGGGCACCACGTGCAATTTTTATGATTCTCAAACCTGCTCTTTACGTTGGAGTATGGATTTCTCTGCGTAGATTCGCTCGAACTCTAAGATAACTCTCACAATAAGTTGGCTCTGTACGGGGGATTGCAGGCCATTCGCACAGTAAACTTAGGTATATGAGCGAATCCAAAACTTTGGCGGAAGTTCTGGCTGCGCTCCCAGAAGAAGAAAGAATTATTTTGGTTATGCATTACTTGCGATCCATGTCACCGAGTGAGATTGCTCAAAAATTGGGCGTTCCTGAGCGTTCTGTTGCCGCGGTGATTGCCGTCGGTAAGGCTCGTCTGAGCAAATCCTTGGGGCTATAGGCCTGTTTTTTCGATTTCATATATTCGCTCCAGATGCGAGATACTTACCCCTTATAGAACGCACTTCAATTCACTTCCCTAAGGAGCCCCCAGATGGCAGCTATGAAACCTCGCACTGGTGATGGTCCTATGGAGGTCACAAAAGAGGCTCGATCACTCGTGATGCGTATTCCTCTTGAAGGCGGCGGTCGACTCGTAGTTGAGATGAATGCTGAGGAAGCAAACAACCTCAGCGCTGCATTACATGCCGCAGTTTCACTCGTTAAGAAATAGAGCGTATTTCTTCTTTTTTTAGTTAGCCTGTGCGCTATGCCTTACGCCCAACTCAATAGCATCTCTTCACGAACTGAAGATATCGTCAGTGCAGATGCAATCGCAGTTGGATTCATTAAATCTGAAGAGTTAGGTTATGAATTAGTAGGCAATATTGATGCAATCGCCACACTCGAGAAATACTTTGAAGTTGATTTGATTGATGAAATAGCATTTTTTCAACCAGCGGGTAAACCCGGTGAAATTCTAGAGATTCCAATAAGTCAAAAGGCTACGAAAGCTGATCGTGTATTTGCAATTGGCCTCGGAGATCAAAGCACGCAGTCACACCGTTTAGCAGCGGCAAGTCTCGGGCGAAAGTTACGGGGCAAAAAACTTATTGTTTCCACTCTCTTGGCAACCAATCCAGAAGATCTCCGGGCGCACGCAATATCTACGGTTTTAGGTTCTTACACGTGGACTCTAAAAAGTGAATCCAAATCGGATCAACCAACATTTAATGTTGTCTGTAAAAGCGAAAAAATTATTGCAGAGGCGCAAATTATCGCTAGCGCAATCTGTCGCGCTCGCGACTTAGTTCACACCCCATCAAATATCAAGAATCCCCTTTGGATGGCTCAACAAGCACAGAAAATTGCCAAAGAGGGCAAACTTTCAATCAAGGTATTGGCTGGAAAAGAGCTAGCTCAATTTGGCGGTTTACGGGCAGTAGGAAATTCATCTCCGAAACCCGGCCCTCGATTTATTCAGATTTCTTATGCACCGAAAGCAACAGGTAAGAAAATTCCCCACGTTGTTTTAGTCGGCAAAGGCATTACTTTTGATACTGGCGGAGTTTCACTCAAACGTCCATACGATCTTATGGTGGCGATGAAAAGTGACATGGCTGGAGCCGCTGCTGTTTTAAACGTTGTTGGAGTACTTCCAGAATTGAAACCGCGTGTAAAAGTTACGGCACTTTTAATGTGTGCAGAAAATGCACTCTCTGGCACTTCACAAAGGCCAAGTGATGTAATCACACACTTTGGTGGCACTACAGTAGAAGTACTCGATACAGATGCTGAGGGACGCTTGGTCTTAGCAGATGGCTTAGCCTACGCCGATGCAAAGCTCGATCCCGATTATTTAATTGATATTGCGACATTAACAGGTTCGGCAACACTTGGGCTTGGTCGGCAATATGGAGCTATGTACACACGTGATTCAAAATTAGCAGCACAATTAGTTGCAATTGGTGAATCTTCCGGAGACCGCCTCTGGCATATGCCACTCGTAGATGATTACCAAGATTCACTCGAGAGCGAAATTGCCGATTTTAATCACACTGCAGATAAGGGTGATTACTCCGCAGGATCAGTGACAGCAGCTTTATTTCTTGAAAAATTTACAGGAAAAAGAAAATGGGTTCACTTAGATGTTGCAGGTACGGCACGAAGTGAAAACGATTCAGGAGAATCTCCAAAAGGCGGTACTGGCTTTGGCGTACGAGTTCTTATCGATTGGATTATGAGTTTATGATGAAAATTGATCCACACACATATGCCGAAAGTTTTATTGCTGAAGATGAATTTCAAGTTCGTGCGCGGGCAAGAGGCGTAGAAGTCGGAGCTAATGATGCAACAACAGGAGTTGGCGCTTACCTTCGAGCCCTTGCACATCAGCTCTCAGCACAATCCGTTGTAGAAGTAGGAACGGGATCTGGAGTTGGAAGTCTTTGGATTTTGGGTGGAATGATCACAAGCGGAACTCTTACTTCAATCGATGATGAAACTGAGCACTCACGAATTGCACGAATTGCTATGCAAGACGCCGAAATTGCTCCATCGCGTTATCGCCTTATTACAAATTCAATTATGGATGTCATGACGAAATTAACTGATCGTGCTTATGACTTGGTTGTATTACGCCACAACCCTGAAGATCTCACATACACAATTGAAGAAGCTCACCGAATATTGCGCAGTGGTGGAGTAATGGTTATCGATGGATTTTTTGGCGGCGGCAAAGTAAGTGATCCTTCACAGAGGGATCCCCGAACAATCGCACTTCGTGAAGCAGGCAAAACAGTCAGAAGCTCCACAGATCTTTGGGTGAGCACACTCATAACCGTTGGCGATGGTTTGTTAATCGCAACTAAGTTGTAGCAAGATAGGGACTATGAAGTTTCTTTCCCGCAAATCTCGAGCGCACGCAGATGCACCTTGGTGGAACTCTCAAGAATTTCCACGTTCAAATAAAGGTGTAACACCTGGAGCTGTAGTTGTTCTCGCAATCATTGCTGGAATTGTTGGCGGAGTCCTGGGCGTAAATGCTTCGGGCGGCTTCTTGGGTAGTAAAGCAAATTTAGTATCAGCATCGAATTCGATTGAACGTAAACCGGATTCAGTTGCAGGTTTGGCCAATCGCGTACTGCCTTCAGTGGTTTCAATTACAACAGCAGCTGGAAGTTCAGGGTCAGGATTTATTATCGACAGTTCTGGATTCATACTGACTAATAATCACGTTGTGGAGGAAGCGGCTCTTGCAAATGCAAAAATTGTCGTCACTCTCAACAATGGTCAAGAGTTCGAGAGCAAAATTATAGGAAGAGATGCTTCTTACGATTTGGCCGTATTGAAGATTCTTGCAACTGGATTACCAGCACTTCAATTTGGCGACAGCGATAAAGTTGCGGTGGGAGATTCTGTTATTGCAATCGGTTCACCACTTGGACTATCGGGAACAGTAACTCTTGGAATTATCAGCGCTAAGGATCGAGCCGTTACTGCAGGTGGATCTGCTGGAGAGAGTTCATTTATTAATGCCCTTCAAACAGACGCGGCAATTAATCCGGGCAACTCTGGCGGTCCATTAATTGACACAACGGGCGCAGTAATTGGAATTAACTCAGCTATTGCAACACTCAGTGGAGCATCTAACTCGCAGGCTGGTTCGATTGGATTGGGTTTTGCCATTCCAATTAATCAGGCAAGAAAAACCGCAGATCAATTGATCAAAACAGGCAAAGCGTCCTATCCGGTTATGGGCGTCTCAATTGATATGAATTTTGCTGGGCCAGGTGCGAAGGTAACAACTGCAGATGGCGCAATTCTTCCTGGCGGACCGGCACAAAAGGCTGGGATTAAACCAGGAGATGTAATTATTGAATTCGCCGGTAAACCAATAACTACTGCGGATGAACTGATTGTTGCAATTCGTGCAAAGAATATTGGCGACCGTGTTGAAGTTAAATTCAAACGTGGCAGCAGCACACGATCAACGACAATCGTCCTTGTTGCCGGCAAGAACTAATCTGCGATAAGCACTAGGCTTAAAACATGATTTTCGGTATTGGCCCAGGTGAATTTATTGGCTTAGCAATTATTGCAATAATTTTTGTTGGCCCAGAACGATTACCTAAATTTTCATCAGATGCAGCGAAGTTTCTTAAAAAGGTAAAGAATTTAGCCAATACTGCCACTGCCGAACTTCGAGAAAACCTCGGACCTGGATTTGAGGATTTACAACCGTCAGATTTGAATCCAAAAACATTTATCAAAAAGCAAATTGCAGGCGCCCTCGATGAAGAAACTCCGCGCAATGCTGCACAACCAAAGATTGATCCAGATTTGTTATGACCGTTATCGAGTCAATCCACGCTGCACTGGCAACTGTCGAGGATCCGGAAATTCATCGACCTTTGCCTGATTTAGGTATGGTCGAGTCTGTAAATGTTGATGGCAGTACTGCCCAACTTAAGATATTGCTTACAATTTCTGGTTGTCCAATGCAAGATCGTTTGCGAACCGACATCACCAAGGCAGTTACTGCAGTTGAATCTATTTCATCAGTTGAAATTATCTTCGGCGTGATGAGTGAAGAACAACGCGGCAAATTGAAGTCATTGCTTCGAAATGGCCGCGAGAAAATTATTCCCTTTGCTCAACCTGAATCTCTCACACGTGTAATCGGTATTGCTTCCGGCAAAGGGGGAGTAGGCAAATCCTCACTTACCGTGAATCTTGCAGTAGCTGCAGCGCAAAAAGGATTGCGTGTAGGAATTTTGGACGCAGATGTGTACGGACACTCTGTTCCACGTCTGATGGGATTAATTGGACAACGTCCGACCGCTATCGATCAAATGTTTATTCCTCTTGAGTCATACGGCGTAAAAGTTGTCTCCATGGAGATGTTTAAACCAGAACGCTCCGATGCCGTGGCCTATCGCGGACCTCTTCTGCATAAAGTGTTGGAGCAATTACTCTCAGATGCATACTGGGGAGATTTAGATTTATTGCTCATCGATTTACCACCAGGTACTGGCGATCTTGCGATTTCACTTGGACAACTAATTCCAACGTCAGAAATTCTCGTAGTTACAACGCCTCAGATTGCCGCTGCCGAAGTTGCCGAAAGAGCTGGTCGCATTGCACACCAAATAAAACAGCATTTAGTCGGCGTAATTGAAAATATGTCTGATTTTCCTTGCCCACATTGCGATGAAATGATTTCTCTATTTGGTTCCGGAGGCGGAGAAGAAACTTCTAAACGACTCTCTGAACTCGCTGGCATAGATGTAGCTCTACTTGGAAAGATTCCATTTAGTCCAGATTTAAGAACGGGTGGAGATAATGGCGCACCTGTAGTTATTCAATTCCCTGATAGTGCAGCCTCTAAAGCTATTAACTCAGTAGTCGATCAATTAGTTGTTAGAAAGAAATCACTTCTCGGTGTCAGGCTTGGTCTTTCCACGTAACTCATCTAAAACCTCTTCCAGCATGTCTCGAAGTTCGTTGCGTAAGAAATCACGCGTTGTCACTTCACCGATTGCATTTCGTAGGCTCGCTAATTCACGAGTGAGATATTCGGTATCAGCAATAGAACGTTCGTTGCGTGCACGATCTTCACTTACTTGAATACGGTCTCGGTCTGCTTGGCGATTTTGCGCAAGCAGAATTAGTGGCGCAGCATAGGAAGCTTGCAGCGACAAAATTAGGGTGAGAAAAATAAAAGGGTAATCGTCAAAGCGAAGGTCAACAGGTGCCAATGTGTTCCAGAGAACCCAGCTCAAAACAAAAACGCTCATGTAGACAAGGAAACCTGCAGTTCCAAGGAATCGCGCGAAGCGCTCAGATAAACGTCCAAAAGCTTCTGGATCAAAGTTTGGGCGGAAAGTACGACCCGCTTCGCGAGGAGTATCTAAACGATTGTTACGTGCCATTTTTTATCCCTCGCTTTCTTCTGAACCTAGGAGTTTTTCCTGTTGCAAAACACTTGCTGTCTTTGAAATATCACGATGATCATGACGCCAGTTTTCGGGCAACAAGTGATCCAGTACGTCATCAACAGTAACTGCGCCTAACAGACGCTCATTTGCATCAATAACTGGTAACGACAGTAAGTTATAACTGGCTAAGTATGACGAAACTTCATTCAGGGATGCTTGGGGATTTAGCCCTTGAGTATCGGTATCAACCATTGAACCGAGAAGTTTTGATGGTGCTTCTCGTAGCAAACGTTGATAGTGAGCAATTCCTATAAAGCGACCAGTAGGAGTTTCTAGTGGCGCCCGACAAATAAATACTTGAGAAGCTAGTGCAGGTGAAATCTCACTCTGCCGAACGGCTGCAAGAGCTTCAGCGACAGTGTTGTCCGCATTCATAACAATTGGTTCTGTCGTCATCATGCCACCTGCTGTGTAATCCTCATAGTTCATCAAGCGACGCACATCTTCGGCATCTTCAGGTTCCATTAACTCAAGGAGTGCTTGTGCACGCTCTTGTCCGACTTCACGTAACAAGTCAGCTGCGTCATCTGGATCCATTTCACCAAGAACATCAGCTGCACGTTCACCTTCGAGTTCTGCCAATAGTTCAACGCGCTCGGCTTCATCCATTTCTTCTAAAACATCTGCAAGACGTTCGTCATTGAGTGCACGAGCAACTTCAACTCGACGCTTTGGCGCGAGATCATGCATTACTGATGCGAGGTCAGCGGCGCGAAGAGTGCTCAATGTTGAGAGGAGATTGGCAACACCTTGGTTGTGTTCTGAGATTGAAAAGCCAGTTACTTCTTCCCACTGCACAGTTGAGGTTGCACCTTTACGGCGTAATCCTGTTCCACGACGCATAATATGAACACGAGTTATCAACCAATCACCACTGCGATTTTGTTCCATGCCCATATCTTCAACAACAACTTTTTCGCCATTTTCAACTAATGAAATAGAACGATCAAGCATTTCACCAAGGACGAGAACTTCACCGGTGCGTGGTTCAAAACGGCGCATGTTTAGCAATCCCGTGATAATTACAGTTCCACTTTCAATTGATGTCACACGTGTAATCGGAACAAAAACGCGACGACGAAGAGGTACTTCAACAATTAAACCCAAGATACGTGGTGGTTGATTATTTGCACGAAGGGTCGCCAAAGCATCTCGCACCTTTCCTACTGGATCACCATTTGGATCAAAGACCGCGGTACCTGCAAGACGGGCGAGAAATACTCGATTAATCAAGTTTCCGCTCATGGGATAAGGGTAACTGCTCGTTCTACCTGCATGCACACACTTAAATTGCATTGAGTAGATAGATTTGCCCTATGTCAGCGGAAAAATCACACATTCATAGTCATACGGCGATGCCAGGACGCGCTGATTCAGTTCGGCTAATAATTGGGATTTTTGGCATTGGTGTTTCAGGTCCTCTCATTGCATTAAGCACAATGCCTGTTGTGACTTTGATTTTCTGGCGAAATCTCGGCGGTGCATTAGCAATGACTCCTTTTGCATTAAGGCATCGAGCAAATCGCAAATCAGTTGCATGGGCTGCATTAGGTGGATTCGTACTAGCAATTCACTTCATCGCGTTCTTCTTGGCAATGCGACTAACTACAGTTGCAGCTGGCACTGCCCTTGTTGCTTTGCAACCGATATTTACCGCCTTATTTGTAAGGCTCAAAGGTGGCCACATTCCATCTCGTGCCTGGCTGGGAATGATCGTTAGTTTTTCTGGAGTGATTTTAATTTCCGGTGTGGATTTAAGTATTTCACTAAAATCCTTTGCAGGAGATTTAGCAGCTATCTTGTCCGCAGGCCTTGCAGCAATTTATGTAATGATCGGTTCAAAGGCACAACAGAGTTTAGAAACTAGTACGTACACAGCAATCTGTTATGCAACGTGCGCGATTACCGCATTGCCACTTGTTTTAATTGGTGGATTTCAACTGTGGAACTTCAGTCCTAAAGAATGGTGGCTTGTAATTGCATTAGTGGTTTTTGCTCAGCTTCTTGGTCACAACATGTTTAATGCTGCACTCAAGCGAGTTTCACCAGCCGTCGTTTCCTTGATTATTTTCT
>JBPCTE010000023.1:0-2417 GCA_051006495.1 Candidatus Planktophila sp. | reverse complement strand
AAAAGGACCTGGTGCGATACACGAGCATGAGATTTCGGCAGACTCCGAACTTGATTCAATCATCCGCATGGCTAATCAAATTGCTGCCAATGTTCCAACAACTAGCGCTCCTGAGATTGAGGTTGCACATCACATTGTTCAATTCTGGACTCCAGAAATGCGTGAGCGTTTACATAATGATGTTGATCCAAGCAAACTTAGCCCGATAGTTTTAAAGGCTATGAAACTGGAATCAGTTAAGTAAATCTAAGATTTGCTCTTTAAGAGAGCCTTCTCCGACGACATCAATTTCAAGTTCTAGACCTATTAGATCTGCTGCAGCTTCAGCCATTACCCGTAACTCAGGGGTTGGATTTTGCGCCAACCACACCATCTTTTTGTAGTGTTTAAAGTAATCATCACGAAGATCTGGGCGCTTATCTAATCCGAGTTCGACAATTACGCTTCGATGAAATGATTTAACAAGAAAATCAGTCAGAAAATAAGTTCCTGCATCTGAATCCATAATTGCCTGAACCTTCTCTTTTCCAGCAAAAATGTCGTAGCAGTGATTGCCACCTAAACGTTTTAACCCAAGTTTTTCAATGACGGTATCCAGTGCGCCATAAGTTCCGCAATCGGCGTACGCCACAGCGCATCTGGAGTGCTTATCTTTGATTTCTAGATACGTCTTCTCAACTTCGGTAGCTATTTTGGTAGGTTGATTATGAAGAAGTGGAGGCAGGGGATAGATAGTCACGTCTAGTTTTTCAGAGTTAGCAATGTGCGAAATATGTGTAGCAATTGCGCCACAGGCAATTACAGCTACTGACATGGTTTATGCAGGAAAACTAAGGCGCTCAACGAACTTATCGTTAAAGTCTGCGCGATCAGATAGTTCGATGTAATCAATTTCATCGAGTAGCGCCATTGCACCATTGCGCTCTTGAGCAGAGAGCAAGACCATTTTGGCTCCTTCTCCTGCAACGTTTCCAGCAGAGACGATACGCATCACTGGAAGTTTCGGAACTAAACCGATTTTTACAGCCGAAGCAGGGGAGAGATAAGAACCGAATGAACCGGCCAAAAGAACTTGTTGAACTTCACTCTCTGCAACCTTGAACTCTTCAAGTAAAAGCGCCCAACCAGTTGCAATAGCAGCCTTTGCAAATTGAAGTTCGCGCACATCGCGTTGTGTTAGAAATACGCAATCATTGAGATCGCCCTCTTTGCCACCCCACGTTAAGACAAATACTCGTTCGCCTTCGCGTTCGACAAGTCGGTGAGCAACCTTTGGTGCCGCGATTGCAGCTTGCTCTGGCGTAACAAAGCGACCAGAGTTATCGAGTAAACCAAGTTGCACCAACGATGCACAGGCATCAACTAGTCCGGAGCCGCAGATACCGACTGCCTTGGTATTTTCAATTGTTCCAATTTCGAGATCACCATCGATAACTTTGATCGTTTCAATAGCGCCAGATGCGGCACGAACTCCACATTTAATCGATGCTGCTTCAAATGCAGGACCAGCAGGAGCGGCAGTAGCAAGAATTTTCTCGCCATCTCCTAAAATAATTTCGCAGTTTGTGCCAACATCAATAAATAGTCGAAGTCGCTTGTCACGATCCATTCCGGATGCAAGAGCTCCAGCGACGATGTCGCCACCTACGTATGCACCGAGTGAAGGCATGATCACTGCTTTTGCACGTGGATGCACATTGATTCCAAGCTCTGATGCTTGAACATCTGGGAAAGCGGCACTTGCCATAATAAATGGAGCAACACCGAGTGGTTCAGGATCAATACCAAGTGCTAATTGAGTCATCGTTGCATTGCCTGCAAGTGCTACTTCATAGACATGAAGCGGGTCCACTCCGGCTTCGACGCAGACTTCAGCGCTGAGTTCAGCGAGAGTCTGTTGAGCTAATCCGCGCAAGCGATCGAGGGCGGCTGGATCCATCATGGTTGCTGAAATACGAGTAATAACATCTGCGCCAAATGGTTGTTGTTTATTAAGCATTGATTTAACCGCCACAGGTGTGCCGGTATTTAAATCAAGGAGAGTTGCAACAACTGTTGTTGTGCCTAAGTCATAAGCAATTCCGTATCGAAGCGCAGTTGTGTCGCCTGCTTCGACATCGATGAGCTCTTGATCTACAAAGACTGCAGTGACTTTGAAAAAAGATGAACGCAAAACCTTAGGCAGATTGCGCATGGCAGCTAATGAGACTGTGGCTTCAATATCATCGATGGCATCGAATAAACGCACAATATCTGTGCGCTGGTCGTGAAGAGTTGGCTCTTGGAGTTCGACATAACGCTTTTGAACTGCCGGGCGCAAGATAACTTGGCGACCAACACCAACGGTTGCAGCCTTTGGACGAGTTGTCAGTGGTGGCACATCGACAGTGACATCTTTAGCTGCGCGCACAAGACAA
>JBPCTE010000022.1:0-1613 GCA_051006495.1 Candidatus Planktophila sp. | reverse complement strand
AGTCTGGAAATATATTGAAAGTATCGGTGGAGACAATGGTTGGTACGGATCAGATTTTCTATGGTGGGGGCGCGGCGTAATCGATAGATTCTTTGGTGGAGTTGGATTGCGGCGCGGACGTCGTGACCCTAATGACTTACGAGTTGGCGATAGTTTAGATTTTTGGCGCGTAGAAGAGATAGAACACGGCGTGCGAATGAAGTTATATGCAGAAATGGTTTTACCAGGAAAAGCTTGGCTTGAATTTAGAGTTGATACACACCAAGGTAAAACACGAATTATTCAAGAAGCGACATTTGTACCGCGCGGATTGGGTGGTCAGATGTATTGGTATGTGATTGCACCACTTCACACTTTCGTGTTTCCTACGATGATCAGAAATATTGTTAAGCGAGCCGAAGCAAATGCATGAGTTCACACCAGAGGTTGAAAACCTTGCAGATGAAATTCTTGCCTACAGTCTTGAGCGATTAAAGAGTGATCCCCCGTTAGATGGACCACGAACTGAAGCTGATTTATTTCGCGAAGTAGGAAACACAATTACAGCTCGCGGACTCGGTGGAAGCGAAGCACTAAAAGTTTTTACAGATGTGTTAGCAAAAGCGTGTATTTCAACTGATCATCCGCGTTACTTGGCGTTTATTCCTTCGGCTCCTAGCGAATTAGCAAACTTATTTGATTTAGTAGTTGGCGCTAGCGCTTTATATGGTGGCTCATGGCAAGAGGGTGCAGGTGCTGTATTTGCAGAAAACCAAGCGCTGCAATGGCTAATAGATTTAGCGGGATTACCAAGTACTGCAGGTGGTGTATTTGTACAAGGCGGAACGATTGGCAATTTATCAGCGCTCGTTGTAGCTCGCGCCGAAGCGCGTAAGAAATTTCCAGATGCAACGCGCTGGGTGATCGCATGCAGCGAAGAAGCCCACTCATCTATTTCTTCAGCTGCCAACGTCATGGATGTAGATGTGCTTAAAGTCGCCACACGTTCCGATCGTAAATTGCACGGAGAAGATGTTGCTAGAGAAATTGATGCGCTGCATTCGACAGGTACATCTCGAGTTTTTGCTGTTGTAGCAACGGCTGGCACTACCAATCTTGGAATTGTTGATGACTTAAGTGGAGTCGCCGATGCTGCTCATGTTCGCAATATCTGGTTTCATGTGGACGGTGCTTATGGTTTGGCAGCCCTTTGTGCGCCGAGTGTGCGAGCAAAATTTAATGGAGTTGAAAAAGCTGATTCATTCATCGTAGATCCGCATAAGTGGTTATTTGCACCATTTGATGCGTGCGCACTTATTTATCGAAATCCGGAGTTAGCACGCGAGACTCACACACAACATGCCACTTATCTAGAAACTCTGCATGATGGTTCGTGGAATCCGTCAGATTATGCAATTCATCTCACGCGTCGAGTTCGAGGATTACCTTTTTGGTTCTCACTTGCAGCTCACGGAACAGAAGCTTATGCAGATGCAATGCAAGCAACCATGGATGTTGCACTTCATGCAGCAGATCTCATTAAAAAACATCCACTTCTTGAACTCTTATACGAACCTGAGTTATCAATCGTCGCATTTACGCGACACGGATGGAGCGCTGCACAGTATCAAGAG
>JBPCTE010000021.1:0-6963 GCA_051006495.1 Candidatus Planktophila sp. | reverse complement strand
TGAGCGAAATCTTGCCGAAAGTTACATCTGATGAAATTGATCACGAACAAGCCCTTGAAGATGCTAAACGTGAAGCTGAAATAAAAGCAGATAAGCCGCCGCACCACGATGACTAATTAGTCAGCTTTTGGCGTTGGGGTGGGTGCTGGTTGCGCTTTAGTCGTATTTAACTTTGCAGAGTCAGTTTTATAAAAACCAGTGCCTTTAAACACGACACCAACTGCTGAATAAATCTTTCGCACTTCACCTTTGCACTCTGGGCAAGCGGTCAGTGATGCTTCAGAGAAAGTTTGGAAAGCCTCAAACTCATGGCCACAGTCAGCGCATGAATATTGATACGTAGGCATCTGACTATTCCTTTCCTAATTTCAATCCCAACCAATTATTTATCCCGGCTAGGGGGTAGATACCAAGTCTAAAGAAGTGGGAAGATAGATGCGAATTAAAGCGGTGAGGAGAGGGGTAAGAATGAAGATCGTGCGCATATTAAGCATTGCATTCATAGCACTTTTTATTGCTACGCCCTCAGCAAATGCCAACTCACTTATTTCAACCAATCCGTTAAGTGGCGCGACCGTAACAGTTGCACCAAGTGCGGTCAGTGTTACAGGTCAAGTTCCACTTATTGATGCAGGCAATTCAATGGAAGTTACAGACCCGCAAGGTAAACGCGTGGATGACGGGGTGCTTGCAATTGATGGAGCGAGTGCTGTCATCGGATTGAAAACTCTGAAAGCCTCTGGTGTTTACACAGTCACGTATTCACTCTTTGCAGAAAATGATGTTCCACTTGAGGGCTCATTTAGATTTACCTTTGCCGCACCAAGTGAAATCTCAACTCCACAGCCAATTACAGTTGAAAGCGCAACTCCAAAAGCGCAAGTGAGCAATTGGGGAACTAATGCATTTGTGATTGGAATGTTGGTAGTTGCGTTTTTCGTCCTAATTCTCTTATCACTGTATGCGAGAAAGATATTTAGAGAGAGATGATCTCAGCACTGGTGACAGCCAGTAAATTTTTTTCAACTCTCTCGAGTTTTATTACTATCGGTGCCTTGCTTGCTCTCGCCTTTTTAGTTTTAGATAAAGATGGAAAACTATCTACGAGCGGGTCCAAAATCAGATCCATTATTTCAATCTCAGCATTTGCCTGGTTTTTCAGCAGCGTTTTAAATATTTTATTTACCCTTGCAAACATCTTAAATCAACCAGTTTCTTCGGTATTAGATCCAACCGTGCTTCGTTCTTTTGTACTTCAGATCTCATTGGGCCAATACCTTTTATTTCAAACTCTGATTGCTTTATTTGTTGCGGTCACGGCTCGAGTATTAACCTCTTCTGGATATACGGCTGTATTGCTACTGATTTCACTTATTGCAATATCGGCGCCTGTTTTTCAAAGCCATTCCGCATCTAGCGGATCGCATGCTTTAGCGATTGGATCTTTATTTATTCACGTAATTGCGCTGTCATTGTGGGTTGGTGGCGTGATTGCCATTTCATTACTCAATGAAGAGGACCGCAAATCTTCGCTCCCGCGCTTTAGCCATATTGCATTGTGGGCAGCTATTGCTGTTGTGGCAAGTGGTGTTCTTAACGCTTCAGCTCGGCTTAATTTTGCTGCTGCCTGGTCCACTAGTTATGCATACGTGGTGATAATCAAATCCATCATCACTTTGCTACTTCTATTCTTTGGTTACAAACACAGAAATTACTTAGCGGCTAAACCATCCGTTAATTGGGTTTCTATGACTCGTTTAATTTCAATTGAAGCTGGAATTATGATTTTTGTAACTGCACTCGGTTCATGGCTTTCATCAAATCAACCGCCAGCTCGAGGCGCAGAAAAACCATTTAATGCAGCACTTGCAGTTGCAGGCATCTCAATGCCGGATGCCCCAACATTTAAGCGAATTCTTTTTGAATACGACCCGGATGTTTTAATCATTGGCTTACTAATTTTGGCAGTTGCCTTGTATGTCAAAGGGGTCGTTGTTCTTTCACGACGTGGAGATAAGTGGCCCGTTGGCCGCACAATTTCTTTTGCACTTGGTATCTCTGCAATAGATTTCGCAACAAGTGGTGGACTCGGTGTATATGCACACTTTGCCTTTTCTTGGCACATGGTCGCGCACATGGTGCTGGGAATGATTGCACCTATTGGAATAGTTCTTGGCGCTCCAATTACTCTCGCTCTTCGGACGCTTCCTCAATCACGTAACGGAGAAGAATTAGGCGTTCGAGCTTTATTAATCACGGCACTTCACTCTCGATATGCTCGGGTGCTAACTAATCCTGTTGTCGCATTAGCAATTTTTGATGGATCTCTATTCGCTCTTTATTTCACCTCATTATTTAGTGGAATGATGCAGAGTCACCAGGGTCACTTATTTATGAATGTTCACTTTATTCTCGCTGGAATTCTATTTTTCCACGTGATAGTTGGAGTGGATCCAAATCCAAAGAAAGTCCCACATATCGTACGAATCGTCATTCTCTTCGCAGCGATGAGTATTCACGCTTTCTTCTCAGTTGCCCTTATGTCTACCAGCACACTTATAGATGGTGGATATTTTGAATCATTGCAACGTCCCTGGTCCTTAGATTTACTTGCAGATCAGCATGCAGGAGGTGCTATTGGTTGGGCGATGGGTGAAATTCCAATACTTATCGCCCTCGTTGCTACATTCATCCAGTGGATGCGTGATGACTCACACGAAGCAAAACGCATTGACCGTAATGCGGCCAGAATGGCAGCACTTGGCCAACCAGACGAACTTGCGCAGTACAACCTTTATCTCAATAATTTAAATAAGAAAGATAGAGAGGCGAATTAGTGATGGATTCACTTTATTCATTGCCAAGTGAATACGAAGAACTTCGCCAGAGTGTTCGTGCACTTGCACAAAAAGAAATTGCACCACATGCAAAAGCTGTCGATGAAGATCATCGTTACCCGATAGAAGCAGGAAAGGCACTTGCTAAAGCGGGGCTCTCTGCGGCACATGTTCCAACTGAGTTCGGTGGTGATGGAGCTGATGCTCTGGCCGTCGTACTTATCATTGAAGAAGTTGCTCGAGTTTGTGGATCTTCATCTCTAATACCTGCTGTAAATAAATTGGGTTCAATGCCATTAATTCTGGGTGGAAGTGCAGAACAAAAAAAGCGCTGGTTAACTCCGCTGGCAGAAGGAAAAGGTTTTTCTTATTGCCTCTCTGAATCTGAAGCGGGTTCTGATGCTGCATCACTTCGCACAAAAGCAACTAAACAGGGTGACAAGTGGGTTATTAACGGAAGTAAGAAATGGATATCAAACGCCGAAGTTTCTGATTTCTATACTGTGATTGCACAAACAGATCCATCGCTTGGCTCAAAAGGAATTACAGCGTTCATTCTTGAAAAATCTGATGCAGGTGTTTCATTTGGTGCACCAGAGAAAAAAATGGGATTCCGCGGTTCGCCAACTCGCGAGGTCTATTTCGATAACGTAGAAATCTCCGATGATCGTCGAATCGGTGATGTCGGTATGGGTTTTTCACTTGCGATGGATACGTTAGATCACACACGAATCACAATTGCGGCACAAGCATTAGGACTTGCTCAAGGCGCTCTCGATATCGCAACTGCTTATTCACATGAACGCAAACAATTCAATAAACAAATTTTTGATTTCCAAGGAGTGCAATTCATGTTGGCAGATATGGCCATGAATATTGAAGCTGCGCGACAACTTACTTATGCAGCAGCGGTTAAGAGTGAAAATGGCGAGAAGGATCTAAAATTTTTCTCTGCTTCAAGTAAGTGTTTTGCCAGTGATGTGGCTATGAAAGTTACGCAAGATGCTGTGCAGATTTTGGGTGGATATGGATACGTTTCAGATTATCCAGTTGAACGCATGATGCGCGATGCAAAACTAACTCAGATTTATGAGGGCACAAACCAGGTTCAAAGAATAGTTATGGCGCGTAATTTACCTATCCGCTAATTACTTTTTAAATCTAACTATTAAATCTGGTGTAGCCGCGGCATCGACTGAAATGTCATGATCTTCACGTGGTAATACTTCGCTGGTTACCTCACCCGAATGTACAAGCGCAATCTTCCAGCCAGACATCATCGGAAGCGCACGATCATAGAAGCCGCCGCCCTGCCCGAGTCTGAAACCGTCTCGATCGATGCGAAGAGCAGGGACAATAACTATGTCTATATTCGGCAAAGGTGAAACAATTTCGCCTACGGGTTCTAGAATTTTTTTCTTTTCTACAAGTTTGCTTTCATCGCCATCCCAATAAATCCAATCTATGTGATCGTTATTTACTCGTGGCAACAACAAAGTTTTGCCAGATTGAATTAGCGCGCGATTAAGTTCAAGAGTACTTGGCTCGTAACCGTAAGAAACGTAGCTTGCAATAATTGTGGCCTGTATAACTTCTGGAGTAGAAAGTACATTTGAATAAGTAGCAGGGACGAACGCCTCTTGTCTTTCACGGCGATATCGCTCGCGAATAAGTACTTTAGCTTTCATCGCAAATCCCCTACATATCTAGTCAGAACAAGTATGGTGGGATTATGGCAGAGCAGATGCGAGTCGATGAGTTTCTCAGTTCATTACTGGGAATTTGCCATCCACTTGAGCCTCTCGACTTGCCTTTGTTGGATGCACACGGTGCAACTTTGGCGCAAGATATTTATGCTGGTGAAAGATTAGTTTTACGAGCTGATAGCAGAATTCGTTCAACGCAAATTGGGTTAGCAGCATCAATTGGATTAGATCACTTGCCTACACGCCCGCATCCTCGAGTAGTAATTTTGTCGGCAGGCCCAGATTTAGTTGAGCCAGGACATACGCTTAATGATGACGAAGAGTTCGAAACTAATTCATGGTTGCTCACAACAGCCGTACGCGAAGTAGGTGCAATTGGATATCGCGTGCACTCAATTCCCGATGACGAAGAAGAACTTCTTGCAGTAATTGAAGATCAATTAGTACGTGCTGATCTGATAGTCATAAGCGGTGAACGAAATGATGATTCATTTGATTTAATTACTCGTACTCTGCAAAAAATGGGAGAAATCAAGACACTCGACCTCGCAATCGAAAATAGCGGAAGACACAATTTTGGTCAGATTGGACCAGATAAAACGCCAGTGGTGACACTTCCAGGAGATCCCATTAGTGCTTATATTTCATTTGAGTTATTTGTGCGTCCAATGATTCGCACCATGCTTGGTGTAGCAACTATTCATCGTCCATCTGTTAAGGCAAAACTGGAAAAGGCGATTACCTCTACACCTGGAATTCGATCCTATATACGCGCAATACTTTCTGAAGACGCTAGCTCTGTTCGGGCGTTAGAAATTCAAGACGAAATTTCAACTCTTTCTGACGCCAACTCATTTATTGCCTTAAGTGAAAAAGATGAAAAAATTGATGCAGGAGCGTCAGTCAACGTTGTCGTTCTCGAGCGGCGCTATATATAAATGCGCGAACATACTTGGCCAATCACACTTCACGGGAGAGATATTTATTTAAAACCACTTCGTATGCGAGATAGAAAAAAGTGGCTCAATGTCCGCTCCGAAAACAGAGAGTGGCTGTCTCCATGGGAAGCAACACTTCCTTTCATACCTGGAACTGATGCTGAAACTTTACGCAAAGAGTTGCCTTCATTCTTTAAATTAGTCAGAACTCTCAATCGAGAATCACGAGAAGGACGTTCAATTTCCTTCGCAATATGGCATCAAAAGAATTTGATCGGACAAATTTCCATGGGCGGCATAATTCTTGGAGCCCTTCGCGGCGCCCATATTGGTTATTGGATTGATCGTGAATATGCAGGCCGTGGCTATACGACAGAAGCCGTAAATTTATTGACCGAATATGGATTTTCTGTTCTGTCATTACATCGAATCGAAATAAATCTTCGTCCCGAAAATGCAGCATCACGTCGTGTGGCTGAAAAAGCGGGATACGTATTGGAAGGTGAACGTCCACGGTATTTACATATCGATGGTGATTGGCGAGATCATCTTTCATTCGTAAAAGAAAACCCTTTAGTTAAATAAAAAAAGTACGGCGAAATGTGCGCTTAAATACCCGATAGGTCCGTTTTCTCCCTCTATCTTTATACATCATGACTTCTGGACTCATCTATTTGGCAATCATCGGAATGTGGGTTGCCTATTTTTTGCCACGATGGGTTCACGATAGAAATGAATTTTCTGGAAAATCAATTGAACGATATAAAAGCGCTCTTCGAGTCGTTGCTAATAGTTCACCCGGTGGAAGTTCTGGATCTGGAGTTATTCATACAGATTTAGATCACGAAGCGAAAGTTGCGCAACGTTTAATGCAGAGAAGAATTATTTTTGCAATATTAATCATTTCACTCCTTACAACAATTGTTGGCGGTCTTATGAATACTATGAAAATATCTTTTGCTCTTATTCCATTTACTGGAATTCTTATTTATGTAGCTCACGTTAGACGACAAACAATTAGTGAGAAGCTATATAAACGTAGGATTAAAAATCTACAAAAGAGCCAATCTGGTACTTCAAGTACAAACCTTTCAGAAGTTGTTAGTCACACTTCACAAAAAGAACATTGGATTCCACTTTCAGAACGTGAGCTATCTGGTGTTGTAATTTTGCCAAAAGGTACAGCTGAAAATCGTGGCGCGTGGCAACCAAATGACATTCCAGTTCCTACTTATGTAAACGCACCAAAAGCTGTTACACCACGTCGAACAATTGACTTAACGATTCCTGGACAGTGGAGCGAAGAACAAGAGCGCTTAGCTCGTGAAGCACTCGCTGCTGCAACTCCATCTCGCGATCAAGTATTTGATCAAGATTTGGCTGAAGAAGCGGTGGAAAGACTTAATCGTTCACGCGCAGCAAACGAATAATTTAAATCCAGGACGGAAACCACATTCTCATATGCCATTGGGCGTAAGTGAT
>JBPCTE010000020.1:0-2958 GCA_051006495.1 Candidatus Planktophila sp. | reverse complement strand
ATTGCCTTGGTATGACCAAGCTAGTCGGATGCTCGGTGTTGCAGAGAATCCATACTTTTCTCCAAGTGATCAAGCAATGAAAGATGTTGCAATTGAAATGGGAGTAGGCCACACATTCAAAATGGCTCCACTTGGTGTTTATTTTGGTGAAGGTTCTGGAGTTGCAAACAAAGATCCATACTTCGGGGGCGTCGGTCCTGCGCGAAATGGATGCCAACAATGCGGTGCCTGTATGACTGGTTGCAGATTTAATTCAAAAAATACGCTGCCGAAAAATTATCTGGGTTTAGCAGAATCTGCAGGAGCAAAAGTATTTCCACTAATGACAGTCACGTCTTTTGAGCAAGCATCTGATGGTTCATGGATTATTAAAGCCAAGAAAACAAATGGACTTTTCGGTAGAACTATTACTTTTACGGCAAATCAATTAATAGTGAGCGCCGGAACGTATAACACCCAAAAACTTCTGCACCGCATGAAAGCGACTGGAAAGCTGTCGAAACTCTCCGATCGTCTCGGTGATTTATCGCGCACAAATAGCGAAGCGTTAACGGGTGCTCTTATGCCGAAGTCCGATATTGATTTCAGCAAGGGCGCTGCAATTACATCTTCATTCTTTCCAGATGAACATACTCACGTAGAA
Source organism: Candidatus Planktophila sp. (assembly GCA_051006495.1). Lineage (GTDB taxonomy): Bacteria > Actinomycetota > Actinomycetes > Nanopelagicales > Nanopelagicaceae > Planktophila. Next base: position 2,315 of record JBPCTE010000020.1, on the reverse strand, counting down.
CCAGTTCGCTATGGCAAGGGCAGCAATGCAATGGGCTTATTGCAAACAATCATGACCGATGGAAATGTTGCTAAAGATCGCCGTCGCCAATGGGTTCGTGAATTTATTAAGAAACCATCTTTATTAATGCGTGTTCTAAATGTTCATCAATGGTCAGAACGCACTGTTATCGCATTGGTAATGCAAAATGTTGATTCGGCACTTTCCGTCAGACCTAAGAAGAAGTGGTGGGGTTTAGGATTAACTTCAACTAACAACTCTGAAAATCCAAATGCAACTTATATTCCTGCTGCAAATGAAACGGTGCGACGTATCGCCAATAAGTACGGCGGCTTTGCTGGTGGACATATCGGTGACTTAATCGGTGCGCCATTTACAGCTCACTTTGTGGGTGGATGCGTGATTGGTTCGGATATTTCACAAGGTGTAATCGATCCTTATCACCGCGTTTGGAATTACCCAACAATGCACGTCGTAGATGGCGCCGCAGTAACTGCAAACCTCGGTGTAAATCCATCACTGACAATTACTGCCCAAGCAGAACGTGCAATTTCTTTTTGGCCCAACAAAGGTGATCTAGATCCACGGCCAGTTCAAAATAGTGAGTACAAAAGAATTAACGCTGTTGCTCCACATGCACCATTTGTTCCTGTGGGCGCAATTGGTGAATTACTTATGCCACCAACGAAGTAACGGATCAATATCTTCTGGAACGTGTTCGCCAATAAAAGCGGCGCCATCTAAATGATTTCCTTGAGATTCAACTAATGTAATTTGCGGTAATAAAGAAGACGTACGTCTGCGAATAGCTTCGACATAGCCTTTGTTTTCTGCAAGTTTTCCAAGAAGGGCAATTGCAATACCTTCGTTGCGCATTCCGCCAACATTGGTCCAGGCTGCACGGATTGTTTTAGCTAGATACTCCGCGCCTTTATCTCGTATTGTGATGGCATCTGTGTTCTTTGCTTCGGCGGCTTCAAGTAGAGTTTTGGCAGCGCTAATGCAGAGTAATTGCGCTTTAGCATCAGTATGCGATTTCAATGATTCATAAGTTTTTATTTCTGATTCAAAAAAATCAGATAAAAAGGTGGCGTCATCTCTGCCTTCTTGAGTTGCAAGAACTCGTTCTAATGCTGCTTTACCTAACCAGAATCCCCCGCCAAGATCTCCGAAAATATGCCCGATGCCATCTGTGTGCGAGTAACTTCCACGGCGACCTGCAATTGCAACTGTTCCGCTGCCGATTGAAAGAGCAACGCCATCACTATTTCCGAGTGCACCGAAGTATCCAGCCAATCCATCATCAATTACAGCAACTGATTGAGCGCCGAAATATTTTGAGGCAAGGACTCCGTAAGGTTTTGGATCGCCAACATCACCATAAACACCAGTGATGCTTAGCGATACAACATCGCTCTGAAAAGATGATCCGAAGTCTTCTCGTGCCTCTTCAAATAAATCACTGAGTACTTCAAGTGTTGATTCATGAGCTTGCTTGGCTCTCTTGCTTGTAAATTGAGAATCAGGTGTTTGAAAACGCGCACCTGATTGCCCTAAGTCCACTGCTAGCACCATAATTGCAAGTCTAGTTAAGGAGAGCAGATGAGCAAATGGGCCCTTGTTACAGGCGCGACAGCAGGTATTGGCGAGAGCTTTACCCGCATCTTGGCCCATGATGGTTTCAATATTGTTCTAGTTGCTCGCGATCTTGAACGCATGAAAGAACGAGCATCGCATCTAGAAAAACAATTCAAGGTTCAAACTGCAATTGTTCAAGCAGATTTGGCCACGGATGAAGGTTGCGCAAAAGTTGAAAAATACTTACATGAGAATCAAATTGAAGTACTCATTAACAATGCTGGCTTTGGAATTAATAAGGCATTCTCAGTAAGTGATTTGGGTGCAGAACAACAACTATTGGATGTTCTCGTGCGAACTCCTATGCGGTTGATGCATACAGTGATTCCGCAGATGAGGGAAAGAAATAGCGGATCAATAATTAACGTTTCATCCGTTGCAGGATGGATTGCTGGCGGCACATATAGCGCTTCAAAGTCTTATCTGACAGTGCTCTCTGAGTCTCTCAATACGGAAATGAAGGGTACTGGTGTAAAAATTTCTGCTCTCTGTCCGGGATTCACGCGAACAGAATTTCATGAACGCGGCCGGATGCGCATGAACGGTTTACCACAATTTATGTGGCTCAGCGCAGATCGTGTTGTTTTGCAAGCTTGGAAAGAGAATCAGAATGGAAAAGTTTTATCTGTTCCTGGTTGGCAGTATTTAATTTTAAGTACCGTTTCTCGATTTGGGCC
>JBPCTE010000019.1:0-1692 GCA_051006495.1 Candidatus Planktophila sp. | reverse complement strand
GGCAGAAATTACTCTTTTTCCAACTGCATCTATAAATGTGCTTTGACCAGGCTTTAGCCCGGAGAATTTCACAGATGTTTTTGAGATAAACGTTTCTGAACTTGTAGTTAAATCCAGGTCAATGCGGTAACTATGTGTTTTGACTAGAGTAGAGCGTGTAGCTGCTTCATCGCGGGTCAGATTTACTCCTGGCACAAGAACTCCTCAGAATGATAAACGTGTGTAATTTCAGGTTGATATCTAATCATGTAAGAGTTGTCCCATGGAACACCGAGAAACCCAGAATTCAGGAATCAAGAGCTTTCGCTTACGTGGAAAGCGTATGACTCGAGCACAAAACGCTGCCTTAATTCGTTCGTGGGATCGCTTTGGAATTGAATTCGGAAATACTGTAAATATCAATGAGTTGTTTGCAAATAGCAAAGAAGTAATTGTCGAAATTGGATTTGGCATGGGTGATGCCACTGCGCAAATTGCCAAGCTCCATCCCGAAAATGGCTATATCGCGATTGAAGTTCACCCACCCGGAATTGGAAAGCTACTTTCGTTGATTGAAGAGCACGAATTAACGAATGTGCACATAATTGAAGGCGACGCAATAGAAATATTGCAGACAATGTTTACCGACCATTGCATAAACGGTTTTCACCTATTTTTTCCAGATCCCTGGCCGAAAATGAAGCACAATAAACGCAGAATTGTTAACGCAGAATTTCTGGCATTAATTCACCGCAAACTCATACCAGGCGGGTACATAAATATTGCGACGGATTGGGTTCCGTATGCAGAGTGGATTAGCGGCGTATTCTCGCTTTCAACTCAGTTTGTAGGGGGAGAAGTAGATCGTCCCGATTGGAGGCCGTACACAAAGTTTGAAGGCAAAGGATTGGCAAAAGATCATCGCGTCAGCGACTTTCATTACGTCGCAAAGAGCTAAATCGAACCTTTAGTTTCAAAATTTGATACCTGACCGATGCGACGAATATGTCGTTCATCATTGCTAAATGGAGTTGCTAGAAAAACATCAATAAGTTCTTTGCACACTTCAATTGAATGCATGCGCCCACCAATTGCAATCACATTGGCATCATTGTGTTCGCGAGCAAGTTTTGCTGTTTCAATACTCCAAACCAGCGCGGCACGAATCCCCTTAACTTTATTTGCAGCCATTTGCTCGCCATTTCCAGATCCACCCAAGACAATGCCAAAAGATCCTTTTTCGTTTGCAACACCCTGAGCTGCAGGAATACAAAAAACTGGGTAATCATCGAGTGCGTCATAAACGTGCGGACCGTGATCAACTACATCGTGGCCCGAATTCTTTAGATGTTCAACGAGTGCATTCTTTAATTCAAGACCAGCATGATCACTACCAATATGTACGCGCATGGCGAAATACTCTCATGTGTAAGACACCAAAAAACGATAGACCCGCCACTAATTTCTTAGTAGCGGGTCTATCTACCCGTAAGGAGGAGGTACGAATATTTAGTTTGTAGGTGTTCCAAGCGGAGCTGGCGCTCCGTTAGGTCCACCATGACCGCGCTTGCCTTTATCTTTTACTTCACTGATTTCTTGCGTCACGTGTGCAACGAGATCAGCTTTCAAAGTTGTTGCTTGAGCAGCACTCAGTTTTCCTGCAGTAACGTCATTATCAATTCGCTTTGAGTGTTCAGCAACGAGAGCTGCAAT
>JBPCTE010000018.1:0-4274 GCA_051006495.1 Candidatus Planktophila sp. | reverse complement strand
AAAGGTGAGTGCAGCGTTTCACTATGTTCCAACTTCGGTAACAGATAAGCGCGCAGATTTATTGGATGAAGCAGCGTTGGTCGCGCTTATTCAATCTCTACAGTAATTGGCAAGTGATCACTTATCCCAGTTGCAGTTGTTTCAATCACCTTTAACTTCTTAAGAGAATCTTTTGTCAAAATATAATCAAATTGAATCTTTGCGCCCCAACTTGGATAAGTATTTTGCGTTGCAAGTGAGTTCCACTTAGATCCCAGCACAGGCAATGATTTAGGTAAGTTTAGATCGCCCATGATGGCCACTTTGTTTCCAGTCTGTGCTGCTGATTTTTCTGCCCAGCGCTTTAGTTTGTTTAGTTGTGCAACGTTTAATCCGGGAACAAAAGATAAATGCGTACTGATAATGCTCCATCCATTTTCGAGGTGGGCGACCAGTGCAACTCGCGGTTCATCTTGTACGTAAATAAACTTTGGTTTACCTCGTCCATCCTCGCCGCCGGGAACAAGTAGCGGCATGCCAACCAATGAGCGACCGAGTTCGATTCGCTCAAAGGCGGTCACTGGAATAGTTGATGCGAAAGCTATTCCGTAAGCACCAGCTCTAGATTTACTCGCTGCTGTAATTATTGATTCATCACTATCATTTAGAGCACGCCACTTTTCACCAGGTGTCCCAATTATCGCTGGAGCAAAAGCCCAATCAACTGCCTTCATTTCTCTGGCAATCTCTTGAATTTGGTTGGTTGAATTACTCCGTGGCAGAAACTGATCGACTTCTTGCACGGCTAAAACTTGTGGAGCGATTTTCTTAATCGCACTCGACAATGAGGCCTTGCTGCCAGGCGGAATGGCCATTGCATGCAGGAGATTCCACGATGTCAGCCTCATCCGCACAGGCTAGTAGCGTTGCCCCCCTATGAGCACGCTCAAACCAATTAGCGCCCCACTGGATCGGGCAAGTGAGCTTCGAAGTGATGAAGCTGCACTTGATCGTGTGTGGAGCACTGCAAAAATTATCCGTGTCTCAGATTCAAAGTTGGCCAGCGAAGGATCTTCTCTTCAATTTCTTAACGCCGCAGAAGTAGAGAAATTAATTGCAGCACAGATTTTTACCGCTGGCGAAAAGTATTTTCTTGGAATTGATTCGGCAACTCAAATTGCTTACTTCGCATGGGATTGCGATGAAGTTGCAAAGAGCGCTGGTGATGAAAAATCCGAAGGAGTTGCATCTCTTCGAGAGCTTGGCGCAACTCTGGATGAATTTCACCTTGGAATTTCAATGCACGCGATTGCTTTATCTAACTGGCATCGCTCGCACCCACACTGTTCGAAGTGCGGAGCGATAACAGAGTCAACACTAGGTGGATCTGTGCGAGTCTGCGTTAAAGATCAGAGCCAACACCATCCACGCACAGATAGCGCTGTAATCGTTTTAGTAAAAGATAAAGATGATCGAATTTTGCTTGGGCACCAACCAATCTGGCCAGATGGTCGATTCTCAACCTTTGCAGGTTTTCTAGAACCTGGTGAAACTTTCGAACAGTGTGTGGAACGCGAGGTATTCGAAGAAGCTGGCGTAAAAGTTAGTCAGATTCAATATCTCGGTTCGCAACCGTGGCCATTTCCAGCATCAATCATGATTGCATTTTCTGCAGTTGTTGACGAACCAAGTACTGCCAAAGCAGATGGTGTAGAAATTTCAGAAGTTCGATGGTTTAGTCGCGAAGATTTAAAAAAATCTGTTGCAGAGGGTTCATTGTTATTGCCTCCAACTATTAGCGTTGCCCGAAAAATGATTTCGATGTGGTTTGGGCCAGGTGCAGATAAATTAACTGGCGGCGAATCATGGCGTTAAATTCAGAGGAAATTCTTTCTGCCCTCGATGATGAACAACGCGCTGTTGCACTTGCTAGTCGTGGCCCTGTCTGTGTAATCGCAGGCGCTGGCACAGGTAAAACTAGAGCAATCACTCACCGCATTGCTTATGCGGCTTCGATCGGCGTGATGGATCCACAAAAAGTTTTGGCTCTGACATTTACTGCTCGCGCTGCAGGTGAAATGCGAATGAGACTTCGGTCATTAGGCGTTCCAACTGTGGCAGCAAGAACAATTCACTCCGCCGCCTTGAAGCAATTACTTTATTTTTGGCCACAAGTATTCGGCGGTCGAGCACCTGATTTGCTAACTACAAAGACCGGCTTTATCACCCAAGCAATTACTCGCGCAGATTTGCAAGGCACTCTATCAATTACATCCAGAGAGTTAATGCGTGATATCGCATCTGAAATTGAATGGGCGAAGTCTTCACAAGTTGTTCCTGAAGATTACGTAAATGAATCATCAAAGCGGATACAAAAACCTCGCATCAATCCTGAACAGATTGCCCAGGTGTATTCGGCCTATATGTCTTTGATGAAGCAAGAGCGAGCCATGGATTTTGAAGATGTTTTATTGCTAACTGCTGCAATGCTCGAAGAAGAGCGCGAAGTCCGCGAACGTGTACAGGATCAATATCGGTATTTCACAATCGATGAATATCAAGACATTTCTCCCCTACAACAACGAGTTATTAATGCTTGGCTAGGAAGTAGACAGGAGATTTGCGTTGTTGGCGATCCTGCACAAACTATTTACTCATTTGCGGGAGCAACGCCAGTTTTTCTAAATACATTTACGCAACGTTTTCCAGATGCCGAAGTGATCCGATTAACCAGCGGATACCGCTCGACTCCTGAAATCACGTTAATGGCTAACTCGGTTTTAAGAAGTGCTGCGATGGGACAAGAACTCGTTGCACAAAATGATCACGGCGCTAGACCCACTGTGGCTGCGTATAAAGATGAGTCCGCAGAAATTGCAGGTGTTGTTAGAGATGTAGGCAAACTCTTATCTGAAGGTGCCCCAGCGCAAGAAGTAGCGATTCTTGCTCGTACCAACAATCAGCTAAATTCAATTGAAAAAGCGATTGCAGCAGCTGGTTTGCCGTATCAAGTGCGCAATAATGAAAGATTCTTTGACCGCACCGACGTTCGCGAATTCCTTAAAGGCGTTCGCACCGCATCAGTTATTCCAACCGAAGGTGTGTATTGGCTCGATGAACTGCGCACATTGGCGCAACCTTTCTTAACGGGTTCGAGTATTGACGGAATTGCAGGCTTGCTCCACCTTGCTCGCGAGTTAGATGCTGATGATTCTTTTGCACCAAAGACTCTGCGTTCATATCTACGTGAGGTCGAAGATCGCGTGCAACAAAATAATCCACCGACAATGCCTGTACTCACATTGGCAACGTTGCATGCAGCTAAGGGGCTTGAGTGGGAACGCGTCTTTCTCATCGGCGTTAGTGAATCGATTCTTCCATTTGATTCAGGAAATACTGGCCCAGATAATCAGAGCGCGATTGATGAAGAGCGCAGATTGTTCTACGTTGGAATCACGCGCGCGAAGAAGGATTTACGCATGAGTTATCGCGGAGAACCGAGCCGATTCCTGCGTGAATCTGGGTTACTCGCCAGTTCTTAATAAACCCATTTGCATCAATGCAGGGGCATGCTTTACCCTTCTACTTCATCCAAAATATGGATGTGCATAAGAAAAGGGAGCACGCGATGTCAACAACGGCACGCACTCTAAACGTTAACGCTTCAGGCGTTAGCGCTGCTTCTCATGCCCATTCACATTCAAGTACAGCGACTAATAAGCGCTATACAACTTGGCCTGCTGCCACAAAGCCAGCGTTTTACGCAGCTTTTTACGCAGTGGATGAGGCCACTTGGGGCACTATCGCCTAATCGATAGCAGCCAACCAAGGGCCTCGAATCCACAAAGGATTCGGGCCCTTTTTCATTTCCACCAGAAAACCAACTACTAACCAACTAACAGGAAGAACAACGAGAGGGAAGAGGTGAGAACCATGAGCGTTCTCTACAGCGAACTACTAGTACCAGGATGGGCAGAAACCGGGGACAAGATCGGATTAAACGATGTCACCGGAACTTATGAGAGCGCTATCGGTTATGCGCTTCCATGTCACAGCGCCAACCCTGAAACTTATTTCTCTGACGCCGAAGCCGATATCAAGGCTGCCAAGGCACTCTGTGGTGAATGTCCTGTTCGTGCAAAGTGTTTAAGTGGTGCACTCTCACGCCAAGAACCATGTGGCGTGTGGGGCGGAGAATTATTTGAAGATGGAGTTGTGATCGAACGTAAACGTAAAGCGGGACGGCCACGTATCGCTGCGTAAAGTAAATGAGCGGGTGCTGAAAAATTAACTTC
>JBPCTE010000017.1:0-4793 GCA_051006495.1 Candidatus Planktophila sp. | reverse complement strand
CTTCTCCATCGTTTCTTTTGCTGTGCGGCGAATATTTCGCATCGAAACCTTAGAGTCTTCTGCTTTTGTGCGAGCAACTTTGATGTAATCCTTACGGCGCTCTTCTGTGAGCTGTGGGAAGTTAACGCGAATTACAACCCCATCCGAACCCGGATTTACTCCTAGATCAGATTCGCGAATGGCTTTTTCAATTGATGCCATTGCACCTTTATCAAATGGTGAAATAAGAGCCATGCGCGCTTCTGGAACTTGAATCGAGGCAAGTTGTGAAAGCGATGTATAAGTGCCGTAGTAATCCACCATAATTTTATTAAATAGGGATGGGTGAGCGCGACCTGTACGAATAGCGCCAAAGTCCTCTTTTGCAACTTCAACAGCCTTATTCATCTTTGTCTCTGCATCTTTGAGTGCAGTAGCGATATCTGACATCAGGACTCCTTTATAAACCTCACCGCTTATGCGACAAGGGTTCCGATCGTTTCACCGCGAACCGCGCGACCAATATTTCCTTTAGTCATGAGATCAAATACCACGATTGGCAATTTGTTCTCACGGCACAAGCTAAACGCTGCGGCATCTGCAACGGCTAAAGATTTACTTAAAACTTCGTCATATGTAATAGTGTCATATTTCTTTGCATTTGGATCTTTCTTTGGATCGGCGTTGTACACGCCATCAACGCCACTCTTGGCAAGCAATAGCGCCTCAGAACCAACTTCGAGTGCACGCTGAGCTGCAACAGTATCTGTTGTAAAAAATGGCATACCTGCGCCGGCACCAAAAATTACAACGCGACCTTTTTCAAGATGGCGAATAGCTCTACGTGGAATGTATGGCTCAGCAACTTGTCCCATAGTTATTGCTGTCTGAACACGTGTGTCGACGCCTTCTTTCTCCAAGAAATCTTGAAGCGCCAAACAGTTCATAACTGTTCCGAGCATTCCCATATAGTCGGCACGAGCACGATCCATGCCACGCTGCTGTAATTCTGCGCCTCGGAAATAATTTCCACCACCAACAACGATGCTGATCTGAACTCCAGAACGAACAACATCTGCGATTTGTTTTGCTACATCTTGCACAACATCAGGATCAACGCCGATGCCTTTTTCTCCACCGAAAACTTCTCCAGAAAGTTTAAGGAGCACTCTCCCGTACTTACCTCTAGTACCGGGCATGAGTGCTCCTTTCACAATTTTCTGTCTTATTACTTAATTCCAGAAGTTAGTTTACTGTCCTACACGGAAACGGTGGAATGCCTTCACGGCGGTTCCTGCTTCATCGAGGATTTGCTTCACACTCTTCTTGGCATCTTTTGCGAAGGCTTGTTCGATCAAACTTACTTCCTTGACGAAACCAGTGACTCGACCCTCAATGATTTTTGAAAGTGAAGCTTCTGGCTTGCCCTCTTCGCGAGCTGTTTCTTCAGCAATTCGGCGCTCATTTTCAATTAGGTCAGCTGGGACGTCTTCGCGATTAACGAACTTCGGAGCAAATGCTGCGATGTGCTGTGCGACATCCTTACCAACTTCTGCTGCTTCTTTTACGAGAGAAACTAGGACACCTACTTGTGGAGGAAGATCTGGACTTGTTTTGTGTAAGTACAAACCAACAGGACCATTTACTACGGCAACATTGCGAATTTCAATCTTTTCGCCGAGTGTTGCATTTCCTTCATCGATTACAGATTGCACACTTTTGCCATTAGACATCGTTGATGCAAGAAATGCCTCAACGGAATCCGACTTAGAAGTTAGAAGTTGATCCACTAATTCATCACCAAGGGCAATAAAACGATCACCCTTCGCAACGAAGTCAGTTTCACAGTTGAGCTCGAGCATTACTCCAACTTCACCTGAAACCTTTGCAACAACTAAACCATTTGAAGTTAACCGGCCTTCGCGCTTTGTAACGCCCTTTAGACCTTTTACGCGAATGATTTCAACAGCTTTGTCGTAGTCACCATTGGCTTCGTCTAGTGCTTTTTTGCAATCGAGCATTCCTGCTGCAGTTGCTTCACGTAGTTTCTTTACATCTTCTGCTGAATACGCCACGTGTTACGCCTCCACTGGAGTTGTCGGTGCTGCGTCAATTACTTCTTTTTCCCAGTCAGCTAATGGTTCACCCGCGGCAACTGCTGGAGCTTCAGTCTTAGCTTCTTCTTTAACAACTGAAGAACGAGCTTGAAGGCCAGCTGCGATTGCGTCTGTGATAACGCGAGTCAATAATCCAATTGAACGGATCGCATCATCATTGCCTGGAATCTTGAAATCAACTTCATCTGGATCACAATTTGTATCCAAGATTGCAATAACTGGAATGCCGAGCTTCTTCGCCTCAGCAACAGCTAAGTGCTCCTTCTTTGTGTCAACAACCCAAATCGCACTTGGCAACTTAGTCATGTTGCGAATTCCATCTAGGTTCTTGTGCAGTTTTTCGCGCTCTCGGCGGAGTACGAGAAGTTCTTTTTTTGTAAGCAACATGTCATTGGTTGCTTCAAGAGCTTCTAGCTCCTTGAGGCGCTGAATGCGCTTGTAAACAGTTGGAAAGTTAGTCAACATACCGCCGAGCCAGCGCTCAGTAACAGTTGGCATTCCAACTCGGGCAGCCTGAGCGATGATTGGCTCTTGTGCTGCTTTTTTTGTTCCGACGAACAAAACGTGTCCGCCCTTTGCAACAACATCCTTAACAAACTCATAAGCACTATCAATAAGTGCAAGTGATTGCTGGATGTCGATGATGTAGATGCCATTTCGCTCTGTGAAAATAAAGCGCTTCATCTTTGGATTCCAGCGACGTGTCTGATGTCCGAAGTGGACTCCACTGTCGAGGAGTTCTCGCATTGTTACAACAGCCATGATGGCGTGCTCCTTCATAGGTTATTTCTGCTTGGCAAAAATAACCCGCTCGGTTAATGGTTTAACAATTTGTTAAACCCGTCGCACTCGTCATCTACCAGCGAACTGGACCGAAATGATTTTCGACTAAGTCGAATGAGTGCTGAGAAGTCACCAGATTGCTCTGGTGCGGGTGAAATCTTACCTGAGGATTAGGAGTGCAAAATCCACTCTTTATGCGCGGGGATGGGCTTGCTTGTACGCTTTTTGTAAACGCTCAGTAGAAACATGGGTATAAATCTGAGTTGTTGCAAGGGATGCGTGCCCCAATATTTCTTGCACTGTTCGAAGATCGGCGCCGCCTTCTAAAAGATGAGTAGCAGCCGAATGTCGCAGTGCATGTGGTCCCAGCTTTTCTAATCCTTCAATTGCACTGAGCGCTTCATAAACGACAGTGCGTACCGTACGTTGATCAATTCTCTTTCCACGTAATCCAATAAAAAGTGCTGAACCAGATTTATCAGAAGCTATTTGTGGGCGAGCGTTATCAATCCAATTCTTTAAAGCTTTCATTGCGGGGATTCCGATGGGAATAGATCTCTCTTTATTTCCCTTGCCTAGTACGCGAATTGCTTGGCGTTCGTAATCTATATCCTCAAAATTAAGTCCACATAATTCCGCAACTCGAGCACCACTTGCATACAAGATTTCTAGCATCGCGCTATCTCGAATTGCAATTGGAGAATCTTCCTCGCCTGCACGTATGGCCATTGACTCCATTACATCTCTAGCATCATTTATGTTTAGAACATCTGGCAACACCCGATGGCTCTTTGGAGAAGCCAGACTGATCCCAATATCTTTTGGTAGGTAAGCATTTTTGTGCGCCCACTTTGTAAATAATCTAATCGTTACTGCGCGTCTTGCTAATGTAGTACGGGCTCCGCCTTTGATTGAAATATTTGCAAGCCACGAACGAATATGCGAAATATCTAGTGTCTGAAGATCCGAGATTCCAAGAGTTTCCAAGTGAGAAAAAAAGCTCTCTAAATCTCCAACGTAAGCACGAATTGTGTGAAGAGAAAGATCACGTTTTGTATGTAAGTTGTTTTCAAAAGCAACGCGCACATCATTGAATGTATGTGCGGTCATGGGAACAGATTACTCGGGTTTACGTCCTTGACGCAGAAGCCCGAAGGTCAATGCATCTTCAAGTGCCATAGCTGATGCAGCAATAATGTTTTCATGAACACCAATGGTGTTCCACTCGCCCTTGCCATCACTTGTTTCGACCAACACTCGTGTGATCGCCCCAGTTCCGAGACGGCCTTCAAGGATGCGAACCTTGTAATCAGTAAGTTCAAGCACTTCTAGTTCTGGATAGAACTGCTTTAATCCTGTTCTCAATGCATTATCAATGGCGTTAACGGGACCATTTCCGGATCCGCTGCACGTAAATTCTTTTCCGTTAGCCACAACGCTGACTTCAGCTTTTGTTGTAATGCCATCTTTAGTTGTTCGCTCCGTTGTTGTTGCCCAATGCTTAATTGTAAAAAATGATGGACGTTTGCCCGATATTTCTTCAAGTAATAAGAGTTCAAATGAAGCATCAGCTGCTTCAAAAGTAAACCCTTGGGATTCGAGTTCTTTCACACGATCCACGACACGACCGACTAGTTCGCGATCACCTCCTAAATCAACACCAAGCTCGGCGGACTTTAATTCAATAGAAGCACGTCCAGCCATCTCTGAAACAAGCATCCGCATGTCGTTGCCAACTGATTCTGGATCTTCGTGTTGGTACAACGATGGATCTACTTTGATCGCACTTGCGTGTAATCCCGCCTTGTGAGCAAATGCTGAAATTCCAACGTAAGGCTGACGTGCACTAGATGAAACATTTGTAACTTCTGCGACGGCATGAGAAATTCTAAATGCTTCACGAAGTGCGTCTTT
>JBPCTE010000016.1:0-2978 GCA_051006495.1 Candidatus Planktophila sp. | reverse complement strand
GATGGGCGTATTTTTGAAGGATCATCATGGGCGTTTGAAGGTACGGCTTTCGGGGAGGCTGTTTTCCAAACTGGAATGACCGGGTATCAAGAAACATTGACAGACCCTTCGTATCATAAACAAGTTATAGTGATGACAGCTCCCCATATCGGTAACACAGGTATGAACTCGGAAGATGATGAGTCCGAAAAAATTTGGGTTTCAGGTTTTGTTGTGAGAAATCCTTCCCCCATGACTAGTAATTGGAGAAGTCAAAACTCTCTAGAGGATCGATTGATTGCACAAAAGATTGTCGGCATTTCAGGGGTCGATACGCGAGCTCTGACTAGGCATTTACGCGATCGTGGTGCGATGCGAGTAGGGATTTTTTCTGGACAAGATTTAACCCGAGAAGAAATGGTTATCGAAGTTCGCAAACAACCTCAGATGTCTGGTTCATATTTAAGTGCAGATGTATCTACAAAGAAAACTTATGTAGTGCCAGCCATAGGAATAAAGAAGTTCACTGTTGCGGCAATTGATTTAGGAATAAAAGGTGCAACGCCCAAGGCTCTTTCTCTACGTGGAGTAGAAACGCACGTAATGCCATATAACGCATCATTTGCCGACATTTCGGCAATAAAACCTGATGGAGTTTTTTTATCAAATGGACCGGGAGATCCGGCAACAATGACAGCGACCATCGATTTAGTGCGCGAAATTCTTATGGCTGAAATACCAATATTCGGGATTTGTTTTGGTCATCAGATTCTAGGCAGAGCTCTCGGTTTCGAAACTTACAAACTTCAATTTGGACATCGGGGAATAAATCAACCAGTTATTGATAAAAATACAAAAAAGGTTGAAATTACTGCGCACAATCATGGCTTCGCTTTGAAGGCGCCTACTGATGGAGTATTTTCAACTGTTTTTGGCACCGGTGAAGTAACTCACGTATCACTCAATGATGGAGTAGTAGAAGGTTTACAACTCTTAGAACGTGGCGCGTTTAGCGTTCAGTACCACCCTGAAGCCGCAGCTGGACCACATGACGCAGATTATTTATTTGATCGCTTCATTGAATTAATGCAGAAATTTCCTGTCGCCCAGAGGATGAACTAATGGCGCTAGATACTTCAATTAAGAGCGTTCTTGTTATTGGAAGCGGCCCGATAGTTATCGGTCAAGCGTGTGAGTTTGACTATTCAGGCACTCAAGCTTGCCGAGTTTTGCAAGCAGAAGGAATTCGGGTAATTCTCGTTAATTCTAATCCTGCCACAATCATGACAGATCCTGAATTTGCGGATGCAACGTACATTGAACCAATTACTCCAGAATTCATTGAAAGCATAATTATTAAAGAAAAACCAGATGCAGTATTGGCAACTTTAGGCGGACAAACAGCGCTAAATGCTGCAATTGGTTTGTTTGAACGAGGCACATTAGCGAAGTACGGAGTTAAATTAATAGGTGCTGATGTTGACGCTATCAAACGCGGAGAAAATCGCGAGCTCTTTCGAGCAATCGTAGAAAAAGTTGGCGGCGAAAGTGCCAAATCAGTTATTTGCCACTCTATGCAAGAAGTTTTGCAAGCAGTCAAAACTTTGAATTATCCAGTCGTTGTTAGACCTTCTTTTACTATGGGCGGACTTGGGTCTGGAATAGCTTTTTCTGAAGAGGAGTTAAACCAGATTGCTGGTGCGGGTTTGCGTCATAGTCCAACATCAGAAGTACTGCTCGAGGAGTCAATTCTGGGTTGGAAAGAGTACGAACTCGAAGTAATGCGCGATAAAACGGATAACGTCGTCATTGTCTGTAGTATTGAAAATCTGGATCCAATGGGGGTTCACACGGGCGACTCAATAACCGTTGCACCTGCGATGACGCTAACTGATGTCGAGTATCAAAAATTGAGAGATCTCTCGATGGCAATCATTCGAGAAGTTGGAGTAGACACTGGTGGATGTAATATTCAATTCGCAGTAAATCCAACTAATGGACGCATAATCGTAATTGAAATGAATCCAAGAGTATCTAGATCGAGTGCACTTGCTTCTAAAGCAACTGGTTTTCCAATAGCAAAGATTGCAACTAAATTGGCTATTGGTTACACACTTGATGAGATTAGAAATGACATTACCAAAGTAACACCAGCTTCATTCGAACCCACTTTGGATTACGTAGTAGTAAAAGCGCCACGATTTGCATTCGAAAAATTCGCTGATGCAGATCCCCGACTGACAACGACCATGAAAAGTGTCGGAGAAGCTATGGCTATTGGACGTAGTTTTCCAGAAGCTTTGATGAAAGCTTTACGTTCGCTCGAACGCAAAGAAGCTATATTCACCTTTCCGACTGATAAATCAAGTATCCCAATCGATGATTTACTTCAAAAAATGCGCATTCCTACGGAGTATCGACTGCAACAAGTCCAATTAGCGATGTGGGCAGGAGCTTCAGAGGAGTCCGTTTATGAAGCTACGAAAATCGATCCTTGGTATCTGCAACAAATAAAAATTATCAATCAACGAGCTCTAGCCATATCTCAACCTGGCGAACTTAATGTCGATGTGATTAGAAGTGCGAAGAGTTTGGGTTTCTCCGATTCTCAGATAGCAACTTTGCGTGGAATATCCGAGGAAGAAGTCCGCAGAACTCGCAACCATCTTGGAGTTCATCCTGTTTATAAGACGGTTGATACTTGCGCTGCTGAATTCGAAGCTTTCACCCCATATCATTACTCAAGTTACGAAGAAGAGACTGAAGTAAAGAGTAGATCCAAACCGGCAGTTATTATTCTAGGTAGTGGCCCTAACCGTATAGGTCAGGGGATTGAATTTGATTACTCTTGCGTACACGCAAGTTTTGTATTGCAAGATAACGATTATGAAACGGTGATGATTAATTGCAATCCTGAGACTGTTTCAACTGATTACGATACGAGCGATCGACTGTATTTTGAACCACTCACTCTTGAAGATGTTCTAGAAGTTATTCAT
>JBPCTE010000015.1:0-1180 GCA_051006495.1 Candidatus Planktophila sp. | reverse complement strand
CGTTCGATTGCAACTCTTAAATCACACCTTGGTGGACTAAATGAACCACTGGCCCGTGCACTCATCTGGGCATCACTGTGGGATTCTGTTCGAGATGGCGAACTCAGTGCTTCTGATTACATCGCCATTGCTTTAAACGCCCTTGGATCAGAGTCAGATATCTCAATTGTTTCTGCAACTAATACAAATATTGAAACCGCAATTTGGCATTACGCTGCTCCAGCACATCGCCAAGCGCTGCGAGCAAAGGTTTCAGATGCACTCAATAAATTCTTGAAGTCTGCGGCCGCAGGAAGTGATCACCAACTTGCATTCGCACGTGGTTTTGCAGAATCAGCTGCCACACCAGAACAAGGCAAAGAGATCATTGAAATTCTAAATGGTTCAATTAAAGGATTAACGATTGATGCCGAACTCCGTTGGCACTTAGTTATTTGTGCAGTCAAGCGCGGCCTAATTGGTGCAACAGAAATTGATTCAGAACTTTCTAAAGACAACACTGCCCATGGAAAGCAATACGGAGCACTCGCCTACGCCGCTATTCCAACAGCTGAGGTAAAAGAGAGAGCATTCACATCGATAACAACAGAGAATCTCAGTAACACGATTCACGCGTACACATGTCGTGGATTCAATGTTGCATTGCAATCTGAATTATTAACTCCATTTATCGATCGCTACTTCGCAATTCTTATCGAACTTTGGAATACAAAGGGCTATGAAATCGCTGAAACAACAGCGACGATGCTCTTTCCTGGTTTTATTGTTAGTGAGGAAACTTTGTCTAAGGCTCAAAAATGGCTTGATGTGACTGGAAAAGATGCACCTAACGCATTGCGTCGAGTTATTACAGAAGGTCGCGACGCACTTGCGCGATCACTTCGTGCACAGAAAAAGGATGCTTAACCGTTTCGTTTACTCGATATGAGTAATTACAGATTTGGAACTCTTTTTGCGTTGCCCAGTGGCTGCATAAGCTATTAATGAGATAACTAAAAATAACGCTGTTGGAACCACGATAAATGTAATCACGGTTTCTAACGCGCTCAGAGCTGGTCCAGCAATCGTTCCATCTTCTTGATTAATCATGTTCATGAGATTGCCTAGTTTACGCAGTTGCTGCTGCGACGCCAAATGGCTCTAAATATGGCAACCAAGTTTTATCAGTGCGACCTGTGCC
>JBPCTE010000014.1:0-3309 GCA_051006495.1 Candidatus Planktophila sp. | reverse complement strand
GATCCAGAACTTGAAGAACGCACAGTCACACCAAGCCTTGAGACTTATCTCAAGATCATCAAAGAGAGCGGCGGCCGAGTCGACAAGCTCGACGTATGGGGCCGACGCCGTATGTCCTTTGAAATCATGAAAAAAGGCGAAGGCATTTACGCAGTTGTAGATATGCACTGCGAACCAGCTGCCATCAAAGAGTTGGATCGTCAACTCAATTTGAATGAGTCAGTCTTACGCACAAAGGTTATTCGTCCGGAGTAAATTATCGGAGTAATCCGATACTTTGATGAGTATCCGTTTAGCACGGACCCCAGAGTAGACAACGCAGAAGAGGAAGAGAAAAAATGGCAGCAGGAGATACAACAATCACAATGATCGGCAACCTTGTCGATGATCCAGAACTACGTTTCACACCATCAGGTGCGGCCGTGGCAAAATTTCGTGTTGCCTCAACACCTCGTTACTTAGATAAGCAGACCAATGAGTGGAAAGATGGCGAGAGCCTCTTTTTACAGTGTCAGATTTGGCGTCAAGCAGCAGAAAATGTTGCAGAGTCACTGACAAAAGGAATGCGCGTAATTCTCTCTGGCCGTCTTAAGCAACGTTCGTATGAAACTAAAGAGGGCGAAAAGCGCACAGTCTTTGAGGTAGAAGTTGATGAAGTTGGTCCATCACTACGAAGTGCAACTGCAAAGGTGACACGTACACAACGTGCAGCCGGTGGTGCATCTTCTGGTTCATTTGGTTCACCAGCTGCATCTACTGAAACTTTCTCAGATGATCCATGGGCTGCAGCCTCTACAACAACAGCCGGCGGCGGATGGGCAACCACCACCAACGACGAACCACCATTTTAAATAAAACTAAATAAATAAACCTATCCATCCATTCCTTCGACTAAGTAATTAGAAGAAGGGCCCGAAAAGGAGCACCACAATGGGAGCAAGAAATAACAGAGCTCTAAAAGAGCCAAAGAATAAGGGCGCGAAAGCTGCTGCTCTTAATAAGAAGTTTAAGAAGAAGCCATGCAGCTTCTGCCAGAACAAAGTTACGTATATCGACTACAAAGATATTGCTACTTTGCGTAAATACATCTCTGATCGCGGCAAGATTCGTGCTCGTCGCGTAACTGGTGCATGTACACAACACCAACGCTCAATTGCTACAGCTGTTAAGAACAGCCGTGAAGTTGCGCTGTTGCCTTACACATCAAGTGCTCGATAAGGAGATATCAAAGATGAAACTAATCCTTACTCGTGAAGTTCCAAAGCTCGGTGCAGCAGGCGATGTTGTTACTGTAAAAGATGGTTTCGCACGCAACTTCTTGTTGCCGCGCGGAAGCGCAATTGCATGGTCAGAAGGCGGCGAGAAGCAGATTGAAGGCATTCGCCGTGCACGTCGCGCTCGCGAAGTTCGCGATATCGATCACGCAAAAGAGATTAAGTCAGCCCTCGAGGAAGCAACCGTCAGCATTGCGGTCAAAGTGGGAACTGGCGGACGTCTATTTGGTTCAGTAACAGATAAAGATGTTGCAGCAGCAATCAAGTCAGCCACAGGCAATGACATTGATCGTCACAGCATCAAGATTGCTGGCCACATCAAGAAGATCGGAAAGCACACAGCAAAGGTTTCACTTGCACACGGTGTTGTTGCAAGCGTAAACATCACTGTTGTTTCTGCTTAATTACAAGTAATTAAACGGGCTCGCCGCAACAGCGGTGGGCCCGTTTTACTTTGTCGCAACCTCTACGAGTGCTTTCTTAAATCGCTCGGAAGTGAATTGGCTCTGAGCTAAATCAAACTTTTCTCCGCCCCAGGCGCGGAAATCAAAATCAATATCTGAAACAGATGCTTGAATCGCAGCCCATAGAGTCCATCCATACTTTGCCATTAACGCTTGTAACCACGCGCGCGCAATCTTTTCTGGGCGATGTGCTCCGTAATAAGCATCAATGAGCTCTACGAGTGCTTCGTATTCAAGAAATGCTTCGGCCCAAATATTTCCAAGTTCAAAACAAGCGTCGTTATTGCCTGAATACTCGTAATCAATAAGCCAAATTTTTTCGCCATCATCTATGAAGTTTCCGGGCAATAAATCGTTATTGCACGGCACCGTGCCTTCATCGAGCACAGCAAGTGCTCGCTTGAGATCTGCAACATGTCCTTCATAATCTAAATAGGTATCTGGATATATAAATTTATTAGATTGCACAATATCTAAGTAACGTTTTTGAAGAGTAAACATATTGAAATCACTCACAAATGGTTTTGCGCTATGCAGAGTCCGTGCAGCTTTTGCAACGCGTGGCAAGTTATTAGCAATATCTTGCGCCCCAAAAGTTTTGCCATTAATGAAACCAATCAGCAATAAACCTTTGCCAGGTAAGAAGTCATACACCTCAGCACCGATTCCCGCTTCAGCTGCAATGATGCTGTTCTTATACTCATCTTCGCGATTGATATCTAGAAGTGCAGAAGAGTTACTGGAAATACGGGCGACGTATTTCTTCCCATCAGATTCGATTGCTAAATTTCTATTTGTTAAACCGCCAGATAATTCTGTGACAGAAGTTCTATTTTTTACTAGAGCAACTTGATCTAAGAGCGCGCCGAAAGTGGCTTCAAGTTCTCTAGCCTCGGACATAACTTCAGGATACATTTAGGCCATGAGTAAGTCATCACTTCCGACTAGAGCAAAAATTGTCATTATCGGTGGCGGTGTTGGCGGAACCTCAGTGGCGTATCACTTAGCTGAATTAGGCGAAAAAGATGTCATTCTGCTCGACCGAAATGAATTAACGAGCGGCTCTACATTTCACTCAGCAGGACTCGTTGGTCAGCTGCGCGCTGATCCAACTCTTACCAAGATGAATATGCACTCAGTTGATTTGTATCGACGTTTACAAAAAACCGACACTCCCCCAAGTTGGCGCGAGTGCGGCAGCATTAAATTGGCAACAACACCAGAGCGGATGGAAGAGATCCGCAGACAAATTGGTTGGGCTCGTACATTTAACTTAGATTTAAAAGAGATCAGTCCAAAAGAAGCACAAGAGCTATTTCCGTTAATGGATCTAGAAGGAGTTATCGGCGCTTCTTATTTAGCATCTGATGGACAAGTGGATCCTTCACAACTTGCGATGGCAATGGCCGCTGGTGCGCGCGCTGCTGGAGTTCAGATATTTACACACACACGAGTTCTCTCAATACAAACTGAAAAAGGACGCGTTAAATCTGTAACAACAGATAAGGGCGTAATCGAGTGCGAAGTTATCGTTAACTGCGGTGGCATGTACGCACCATCTATTGCGCGCA
>JBPCTE010000013.1:0-5654 GCA_051006495.1 Candidatus Planktophila sp. | reverse complement strand
AGCTTCAAAGCCACTTTTGATCATCGCTGAAGATGTTGAAGGCGAAGCGCTTTCAACGCTCGTTGTAAACCGCATGCGCGGCGTATTCGCTTCCGCTGCAGTTAAGGCTCCTGGCTTCGGAGATCGTCGTAAAGCGATGCTCGAAGACATTGCAATTCTTACAGGCGGAACCGTTATTTCTGCTGAAGTTGGAATGAAGCTTGATCAAATCGGAGTTGATTCACTCGGTAAAGCTCGTCGAATAGTTATTTCAAAGGATGCAACCACAATCGTGGATGGCGCCGGCGATAAGAAACTTGTTGCAGCTCGTGTACAAGAAATCCGTAATGAACTAGCTACAACAGATTCAGAATGGGATCGCGGAAAGCTTCAAGAGCGAGTTGCCAAACTTGCTGGTGGCGTTTGCGTAATCAAAGTTGGCGCACATACCGAAGTTGAACTAAAAGAGAAGAAGCACCGTCTAGAAGATGCAATTTCTGCAACCCGTGCCGCAGTTGAAGAAGGCATTGTTGTTGGCGGAGGCGCAGCGCTAGTACATGCCGCAGATGCACTCGAAGGCGATCTTGGATTCACTGGCGATAAAGCAGTTGGCGTTCGCCTGGTTCGCAAAGCATGCGATGAACCACTTCGTTGGATTGCAGAAAATGCCGGCCTTGAAGGCTACGTAGTTGTTGCCAAGGTTCGTGCCATGAAAGCGCATGAAGGATTTAATGCATCAACGGATGTCTATGGCGATCTTGCAAAAGATGGCGTAATTGATCCTGTGAAAGTAACTCGTTCTGCTCTTGCAAATGCTGCATCAATTGCTGCAATGTTTATTACAACAGAAGCAGTTGTATACGAACGTCCAGCAGATGAAGCACCAGATGCCGGTGGCCATGGACACTCGCACGGCCCTGGTGGACACTCACACTAATTAAGAATAAAAAACCCCTTCGCGTAATGCGAAGGGGTTTTTTATTGAATAAGTTATGAAGCGTGATAAATCTCTGAAGTGCTATCTCCGCCAATAATTGCCAGGCGGTCATCTTCAGATAACCCGCCCCAAATCCCGTACGGTTCTTGAACAGCTAACGCATGTGCGCGACACTGTTGAATTACAGGGCAGCTAGCACAGACTGCTTTTGCAGCATTCTCGCGATTTCGTCTACGGGGCCCGCGTTCTCCATCTGGGTGGAAAAACATCTCACTAGGCATGGTGCGGCAGGCACCTTCGTACTGCCACTCCCAGTGATCTGCGATCGGTTGGGGTAAACGTGAAATTTCAGCCATGGATGAAAGATACAACCGTTTCATAGGTTGTTCAAGTATCTGCCCTCATTTTCTTCCAAAAAAGGGCTTTCCAAGTGGTGAGATACCTCGCATCGCGCCACCATTAGCCCGTGGAAGAGCTCTTGACCGTAGCGGCAGTGGCTAGACGTCTAGGCGTAGCCCCAGCGACCCTTCGTACCTGGGCTCGACGTTATGGAATCGGACCAACGGATCACGAGAGCGGTTCGCACCGCAGATACTGCCTAGATGACTTGGCCAAGTTAACGACCATGCGCCGATTAATTATCGCTGGAATGTCACCAGCAGAGGCAGCGGAAAAAGCACTCACCGTAAAGAGTGCAATAAAAATGGAGAAAATCGTCGGAGGATTTTCTGACCGACATGATGTGATCGATGCTCTTCATAATGCAGCCAATGCGTTAGATAAGAATTTTATTGAAATCACGCTTCGAAATGACATTGAAATAAATGGAGTCATACACTCATGGCAAGAAGTAATTGTTCCGGTACTGATCATGCTTGGAAAATCTTGGGAAGAAACAGGCGAAGGTATTGAGATAGAGCACTTCTTCTCCGAAACTCTCAAGCGTGTATTACGCGAGCGAGCATCCATGATTCAAAAGCCGATTAACCCGCGCCCAGTATTAGTGGCATCAGTAGGCGAAGAGATGCACTCACTTGCAATTCATGCTTTGACAGCAGCACTTGCAGAACGAAATATTGAGTGTCATTTTCTCGGTGCCCGCACTCCATTTGCAGCCCTTGAGGCTATGGTTGAAAAGTTCGCACCACCGGCAATTTTCTTATGGGCGCAACTAGTTGAAAATGCGGATCCAACTTTTTTCAGAAATCTTCCGGCCATACGTCCGGCTCCACGCATTCTTTTAGGTGGACCAGGATGGCGTGAAAGTGATTGTGCGAATATGACAAAAACCCCTGATTTGAACTTCGCTTGTGAGGAAATTACGCGGGCAATAGGAGCCTAATTCCACAGATAGACTTCCACCTTCGAAGTTGGATTCGAGAGTGAAGGAGGGCAGCGATGAGCAGCGACACTGAGAAAATCGCAATGCTCGGCCTTACCTACGATGATGTTTTATTACTTCCAGATGCCTCAGACGTTGTTCCAAGCGAAGTAAATACAGGAACTTGGCTCACACGGACAATTTCTCTATCAGTTCCATTGGTCTCATCTGCGATGGATACAGTTACTGAATCTGCAATGGCAATTGCAATGGCAAAAGCTGGCGGTATCGGAATTATTCATAGAAATTTACCAATTGATGAACAAGTTACTCACGTTAAATTAGTAAAAAATGTCGGCCTCGCAGGCGCTGCAGTCGGAGTAGGCGAGGACGGATTTAATCGTGCGCAAGCGTTGATCGAGGCAGGCGTTGACGTTGTTGTTGTAGACACTGCACATGGTCACCACCATGCAGTACTAGATGCAATAGCTCGCGTTAAGAAATTCTCTCCGACAACACAAGTCATCGGTGGAAATATTGCAACGCGTGCCGGTGCGCAAGCACTCATCAACGCTGGTGCAGATGCCGTAAAAGTTGGAGTTGGTCCAGGATCTATTTGTACAACCCGAGTTGTTGCAGGTGTAGGAGTTCCACAAATTACAGCGATTATGGAAGCAAACAAAGCTTGTCAAAAAGCTGGCATTCCATTGATTGCTGACGGTGGATTGCAATATTCAGGAGACATAGTTAAAGCAATTGTTGCTGGCGCAAACTCTGTAATGCTCGGATCATTACTTGCCGGATGCGATGAGTCGCCAGGAGAACTAGTTGAAATTGATGGAAGAAAGTACAAGGCATATCGCGGAATGGGTTCACTCGGCGCAATGCAATCGCGTGGAGATAAGAAGTCATACTCTAAAGATCGTTACATGCAAGACGATGTTTTATCCGAAGATAAATTAGTTCCAGAAGGCATCGAAGGAAAAGTTGCTTACAGCGGACCGGCAGCAGAGGTCGTTCACCAGCTAGTTGGTGGCTTGCGTTCTGGAATGGGATACGCCGGAGCACCGGATATTGAAACACTTCGCCGAGAAGGACGTTTAATTCAAATTACTTCTGCAGGTTTACAAGAGAGCCACCCACACGATGTTTTACACGTTGCAGATGCACCAAATTATTCACAGAAGAATTAACTAGAAGTACTAGCTGAAAGAGTAGGAAGAGACGACTATGAGCGAAATTGAATTAGCTCCCGGAAAGCGCGCCCGCCAGGCGTACTCCTTTGACGATATTGCAATCGTTCCAAGCCGTCGTACTCGCGATCCTCTTGAAGTTTCTACATCTTGGCAGATAGATGCATACAAATTTGATTTACCAATGATGGCTGCACCAATGGATTCAGTCGTTTCACCAGAGACTGCAATTGCAATTGGAAAACTCGGCGGCCTAGGTGTTTTAAACCTTGAAGGATTGTGGACTCGTTATGAAGATCCACGTATTCCACTTGGTGAAATTGCATCGATGCCGGATAAGCATGCAACAAAGCGCATGCAGGAAATTTACTCAGAACCAATTAAACCGGAGTTAATCAAAGAAAGAATCAAAGCAATTAGAGAAGCTGGCGTAACGGTTGCGGCTTCGCTTTCACCTGCACGAACAGCTGAATTACACAAAGCTGTAATCGATGCAGGCGTCGACATTTTCGTTATACGCGGAACAACAGTTAGTGCTGAACACGTTGCTGTAGAGACAGAAGCACTAAACCTCAAGAAATTTATTTATGAATTAGATGTTCCAGTTATCGTCGGTGGAGTTGCGACTGCCACGGGTGCCTTGCACTTAATGCGCGCCGGAGCTGCTGGTGTTCTAGTTGGATTCGGTGGTGGCTCTGCGCACACAACTCGCAAAGTATTAGGAATCGAAGTACCCATGGCCTCTGCTGTTGCAGAGGTTGCATCCGCGCGCCGCGAATATTTAGATGAATCGGGTGGACGTTATGTTCACGTTATCGCTGATGGTTCTGTCGGTCGAAGTGGAGACATTGCCAAAGCAATTGCATGCGGCGCAGATGCAGTCATGATGGGTTCACCACTTGCTAAAGCAACAGAAGCGCCAGGACTTGGATGGCACTGGGGATCAGAAGCACATCATCCAGAACTTCCACGTGGTGAAAGAGTTGCTGTTGGAACATCAGGAACACTGCAAGAAATTTTACTTGGACCTTCTCACGCAGCTGATGGTTCGATGAATTTATTTGGCGCACTACGACGTGCAATGGCAACAACTGGTTACTCAGATGTGAAGTCTTTCCAGCGAGTAGAAGTTCTTATACATCGTGCCTAATCCTCACGGAGTCCTAGTTGTAGATTTTGGTGCGCAGTACGCACAATTAATCGCACGACGAGTCCGTGAGCTAAATATCTATTCAGAGATTGTTCCATCATCAATTACAGCAGCAGAAGTGAATGCAAAAAAGCCAGAAGCAATTATTCTCTCTGGTGGTCCATCGAGTGTGTACGCTGAAAATGCACCTTCAATTGATGCCGCAATATTTGCACTCGATATTCCTATTTTTGGAATCTGTTACGGCTTTCAAGCTATGGCAGCAGCACTCGGTGGGGTTGTCAGTCAAACTGGAAAATCAGAGTTTGGTCGCACGCAATTAAAAGTGAAGGCTGGATCAAAAGTATTTAACGCTCTTCCACCCGAACAGAGAGTGTGGATGTCCCACGGCGATGCGGTCACCGAAGCCCCATGTGGTTTCAACGTTACCGCAAGCACAAGTGATACAGCTATTGCAGCATTTGAAAGTGCAAACGCTCAGCTCTCTGGAGTTCAGTTCCATCCAGAAGTTCTGCACTCTGAACACGGGCAAGCAATTCTTAAGAACTGGTTAGTAAATATCGCGAAGTGCAATACAACATGGACGAGCGCAAATATTGCACAAATAGAAATCGAAAAAGCACGCCTGCAAATCGGAAACAAGAGAGTCATCTGCGGTTTATCTGGCGGAGTCGATTCTGCAGTTGCAGCAGCAATCATTCAAAAAGCTGTTGGAAATCAATTAACCTGCGTCTTTGTCGATCATGGATTACTAAGAAGTGGTGAATCCGAACAAGTACAACGAGATTTCGTTGCATCAACGGGCGTTAATCTAGTTGTAGTCGATGCGGTCGATCAGTTTTTAGACGCGCTCAAGGGTGTAAGCGATCCGGAGACTAAGCGCAAGATAATTGGACGCGAATTCATTCGTTCTTTTGAAAAAGCTGCACGCGATATTGCAAACAATGGCGAAGTGGAATTCTTGGTGCAGGGAACCCTCTATCCAGATGTTGTTGAATCTGGAGGTGGAATTGGAACCGCAAACATTAAATCTCATCACAATGTCGGGGGATTACCTGATGACCTCAAGTTCAA
>JBPCTE010000012.1:0-12261 GCA_051006495.1 Candidatus Planktophila sp. | reverse complement strand
ATGGGCGGCTCTGCTTCGGCTGGAAATGCAACACCTGCTGCCGAATTTAATATTTGGCATGACCCAGAAGCAGCAGCAATTGTTTTTCAAAGCGGAATCCCAATAACCATGTATGGGCTAGATGTCTTCATGCGCCCATGCGTAAGCGCCGAAGAAGCAGATAAGTTGTCTAAATCATCAGATCCTTGTGCGCAATTTGCAGGGCGCCTGATTAATGCATTTGTTGAACGAATTGGATCACCAGTAACTTTGGGTGATTACGGCGCAGTCGCAAGTGTCATCGCACCAGAATTAATAACAACGCAACGTTTTGATGTCATTGTTGATACTTCAGCCGGCCCCGCACGTGGTCAGACAATTGTTGATCGCCGACCTGCATTAGAACTAGAAATTGAACCGCTACGTTTAGAAAATGCAGCGAAAGTTGAAGTAACTCTAGATCTAGATGTCGAAGGTATACGTCAATTATGGTTAAAAACAATTGATCCGAACTTCTAATTAAACTCCTATTGGATGCCAAACTGTCTTTGATTCCATAAACGCCAAAATTCGTCCAGGTGCAGCAACCTCTTTAAAAGCGTGAATTCGCTTCAAGTTTTGCGCTCCAGCCTTTTTGATTTCTGCGATAAGTTTTGAATCTAATCCAGAAATATCTAATCCATCAATATCCATGTGGGATGCAAACCACGGAGCTAATTCAGCACATTTTCCAGTCAAAATGTTTACAACGCCAGGGGGCACATCACTCGTTGCGATAACTTCGGCAAGACTCATGGCAGGAAGTGGGGCGCTCTCGCTAGCAAGGGCAATAACAGTATTTCCACTGGCAATAATTGGGGCAATTCCTGCGATGAATTCGAGTAATGCAGATTTCTTCGGCGCGATGAAGCCAACGACTCCGAGTGCTTCTGGAATCGTAAAGTTGTAATAAGGACCAGAAACTGGATTAGTTGCGCCATCAAGGGCGCTTATTTTGTCTGTCCAACCTGCGTACCAAACAAGCAGATCAATACTTGCTTCAACTTCATCACTCGCTTTTTTAGTTGTGGCTCCAGTTAATTCACAAATTTCAGCGACAAATTGATCGCGGCGACCTTCGAGCATTTCAGCGATTCGATAAAGAATTTGACCTCGATTGTATGCAGTTGCTTGTGACCAACCTGATTGCGCAGCTCGCGCTGCAACAACTGCATCTTTGAGATCTTTGCGTGAGGCCATACATGGATTGGCTATAAAAACACCACGCGAATTCTTTACCTGGTATGTGCGACCAGATTCTGTGCGCGGGAATGCTCCTCCGATAAATAATTTGTAAGTTTTCTTAACATCAATTCGCTTACTCATGTCCAACTCCTTTGAGATAAGCAGCAAGTCCATGTCGACCGCCCTCGCGTCCCCAGCCAGACTCTTTATATCCGCCAAACGGACTAGTTGGATCAAATTTATTGAATGTATTTGCCCAAATGACTCCAGCTTTCAACTTTTGTGAAGCCCAGAGAATTTTTGAACCCTTTTCGCTCCAAATGCCAGCAGAAAGTCCGAAAGGAGTGTTATTTGCTTTGTCTATACCTTCTTGAGGAGTGCGAAAAGTTAAGACAGAAAGTACTGGTCCAAAAATTTCTTCTCTAGCAATTCTGTGGGATTGTGTTACGCCAGTAAATATAGTTGGCGCAAACCAGAATCCCTTGCTGGGCATAGTGCACTGTGGGCTCCAGCGTTCTGCACCTTCGGCATCACCAGCTGAAGCGAGTTCATTAATCTTCTCTAATTGGGCTCGGGAATTGATTGCACCTAGATCGGTATTTTTATCTAGAGGATCGCCCACGCGAATTTTTTCCATGCGTTTTTGTAATTTCTTAAGGAATTCTTCCGAGATACTCTCTTGAATAATTAGTCTTGAGCCAGCACAGCAGACGTGTCCTTGATTAAAGAAAATACCATTAATAATTCCTTCAACGCTTTCATCGATTGCTGCATCTTCAAAGACAACATTTGCCGCTTTTCCTCCAAGTTCGAGCGTCACGCTTTTTGAAGTACCTGAAACTGATT
This sequence comes from Candidatus Planktophila sp., assembly GCA_051006495.1. Taxonomy (GTDB): domain Bacteria; phylum Actinomycetota; class Actinomycetes; order Nanopelagicales; family Nanopelagicaceae; genus Planktophila. The sequence goes on along the minus strand of JBPCTE010000012.1, from coordinate 10,212 downwards.
GCGCAATAATTTTTCCAACTTCAGTCGAGCCCGTAAATGCAATTTTGTTGATATCAGGATGATTAACAATGAGGGCTCCCGTGGAACCATCTCCCGTAACTATGTTTACAACTCCTGCTGGCAATCCTGCTTGCTCACAAACTTCTGCAAATAGGAGCGCTGTTAAGGGAGTTGTTTCAGCGGGTTTAAGCACAACTGTGTTTCCGGTCGCAAGGGCTGGAGCGACTTTCCAAGCAAGCATTAATAGCGGAAAGTTCCAAGGAATTATCTGACCAACAACACCGTGTGGTTTAGCCTTTGTACCGACACCTGCGAATTCAAGTTTATCTGCCCATCCTGCGTGATAGAAAAAGTGTGCAGCGGCCAGTGGAACGTCTACATCTCGAGATTCTCTAATTGGCTTTCCGTTATCTAAACTTTCAAGAACTGCAAATTCTCGAGCACGTTCTTGAAGAATTCGAGCAATTCGGAATAAGTATTTACCGCGTTCACGTCCAGATAGTTTCGACCAGTGCAGATCTAATGCCTTCTTTGCTGCTTTTACTGCAGCATCAATATCTTTTTTCCCACCTAAAGCAATAGAGCTAAGAACCTCTTCCGTCGCCGGATTAATGGTTTGAAAATGTTTTTCTCCTGCTAAAAATTTTCCACCAATGTAATGGCCATATTTAGGCTTAATGGTGACACTGGCGCGAGACTCCGGCGCCGGCGCATATTCAAAACTCATGTGAAATTCTCCATTAATCAATCGTTACGTATTGAGGGCTAGCGTAGTAGCCATCATCCATTTTCATGCGCTGCATTAGCAAATCATTAAGAAGGGCACTCGCACCGATTCTAAAAAGAGAAGGGGAGAGCCATTCTGGACCTGCAGTCTCATTGACTAGGACCAGTTGCTTGATCGCATCCTTAGTATTTCGAATTCCTCCCGCTGGCTTAACGCCAATACGCACTCCAGCCATTTCGTAAAAATCTCGAACTGCTTCAAGCATGACAAGGACAACTGGTGGCGTTGCGGCAGGTGCAATTTTACCTGTTGAGGTTTTGATGAAATCAGCTCCGGCTAGCATCGCTAAATAGGAGGCTTTGCGTACATTGTCATATGTAACTAATTCGCCAGTTTCAAATATAACTTTGAGATGTGCTTTTTCGCCGCAAATTTCCTTTATTGCAACTATTTCATTAAAAACTTCAATGTAATTTCCTGACAAAAATGCTCCACGATCAATGACCATATCTATTTCGGCGGCACCGGCTTCAATTGCATCTTGTGTATCTTGAATTTTTACTTGCATTGATGCCCGACCAGATGGAAATGCCGTTGAAACGGCAGCAACCGGAACATGTGCGCCACCAATAGAATCTAAATGTTTTCTTGCAATCGAAACCATGTCGTTGTAAACACAGACAGCACCAACGCTGGGCACGGAAAGATCACTCGGATTTGGACGTACAGCTTTTGCACACAGTGCTTGTACTTTTCCTTCGGTATCTGCGCCTTCAAGAGTAGTTAAATCCACCATAGTTATTGCCGTATCAATCGCCCAACGCTTGCTGGTAGTTTTTATACTTCGAGTCGCCAACATTGCAGCACGAGCATCCGCTCCAACTGCATCCACGCCCGGTAATTGATTTAGAAAACTTTTTAGTGATGAATCTGAACCGTCGATGAGGCCGTAGTACTTCATGTACCTCATCCAATCTCTAGTTAACCAAGATGGCCCTTTAAGTGAGTAATTCTCTCAGTGAAGGGCGCAATTGTTCAAGTAGGGAGAGAGCTACCGAAGTTTCCGAATTAACAACTTCTATGTAGCACTTTATCTTTGGTTCAGTGCCACTTGGGCGAATTATGATTCGAATATTCTGTTCTAGCGTGAAACGAATTCCATCTGTTGGGGGCAGAGAGTCAGTGGGACGTGCCAAGTCATCCATTTTTAAGACTTTCAGACCTGCTATCTGCGACTCTGGATTTATTCGCAATTTATTCATAATAGTTGTAATGATAGATAGATTATTTACACGAATAGAGATTTGTTCTGTGGCGTGAAAACCATATGTTTTCCAGATTTCATCTAGTAAATCTAAATAAGTTTTACCTTCAACGCTTAAATCAGTCGCAATTTGAGCCAAGAGTAAAGCCGCGGAAATTCCATCTTTGTCGTTAACGGTTTGCGGATCAACACAAAATCCGATTGCCTCTTCATATCCAAATACTAAATTAGGTATCTTTGCAATGTATTTAAAACCTGTAAGTGTTTCTTCAAATTTCAATCCATGGCGGGCAGCAATCTTTGACAAAATTGATGATGAAACAATTGAATTAGCGAGTGTTCCATTTTGCACCGCTCGTGCCGTCATTTCTCCTAGGATTGCGCCAATTTCGTCTCCACGAAGGGCCCTCCATGTGAGGTCACGTTCTTTAATTGCAACGGAACAACGATCTGCATCGGGATCGTTAGCAATTACGAGATCAGCATCAAATGTACGCGCAGTATCTAGTGCTAAATCCAGTGCACCTACTTCTTCAGGATTTGGAAATGCGAGTGTAGGAAAATTTGGGTCCGGTTGTGCCTGAGATTCAACAAGTATGAGCGAAGCGAATCCTGCGCGATGAAACACACGTTGTAATGTTTTCGTACCAACTCCGTGCATGGCTGTATAAACAATCTTAAGCTCGCCGGGTCTTGGTGCTAGAACCGTTGTTCTTTCGACGTATTTCTCAACTATTTCCTCATTAAGGGTTTGCCAATTATTTGCCCGCGGGACTGATTTAAGAGATTTCACGCTCTTTATGTGCGCAGATATTTGCTTATCTGCTGGAGAAATTATTTGAGAGCCTCGATAAGTAACTCCATCAACAACTCCACCTAAATAAACTTTATAACCGTTGTCAGTGCCAGGATTGTGACTGGCTGTGACCATAATTCCTACATCAGCATTTAACTCATTAACGGCAAATGCGAGAACAGGCGTTGGTAACGGACGAGGCAAAACTGAAACTGTGAAACCAGCACCACTTAAAATTTCTGCACTTATTTTCTCGAAAATATCTGATCCATGTCTTGCATCGCGACCTATAACAACTGAACTTAGGGAACGTTCTTTCATGTAATTAATAAGTCCAGCCGCGGTGCGCCCCACAACAGCTTGATTCATGCAGGAAGGACCAGGCCCTAGTGGTCCACGCAAGCCAGCAGTACCGAATTCTAGAAATCCTGCAAAATACTTACGAAGAGCGATTTCATCATCTGCTTTAACTAACTCTGCTAATTGCGATGCTGTTGTTAAATCAGGATCATCTTCAATCCATGCAAGTACTTCGGTAAGAAAATCTGGATCCATAAACCTAGAGTAACTTCGGAATTACTTCCTTGAGAAGTGTTCCCATGCGAGTTGCTGCAGCTTTTCCAGCGGCAATAACTTCTTCGTGATTCAATTTTTCACCTGTTACACCTGCCGCAGCATTTGTGACTAAGGAAATTCCAAGAACCTCTGCACCCAAGGCGTGGGCAGCAATAGCTTCTGGCACCGTCGACATGCCAACTAAATCAGCACCCATGGTGCGCATCATCAGAATTTCTGCAGGCGTTTCATACGTTGGTCCACGCCAATGAACGTAGACACCTTCAGCTAAAGAGGAATCTGCTGCTTTGACAATTGCACGGATGCGTTTGCTGTAGAGATCAGTCAAATCAACAAAGTGTGCACCAATGAGTGGCGACGTCGCAGTTAGGGAAATGTGATCACGAATCAAAACAGGTTGTCCAACTGAATAATCTTTATTTATGCCGCCACAGGCATTTGTGAGAATAACGACTTTACATCCAGATTTCACAGCTGTTCTTACTCCGTGAACAACTGGTTCAATTCCCTTACCTTCGTATAAATGCGTTCTGCCGAGAAAAACAAGAGCACGCAGAACTTTATCTCCGCCTCTAATTGAGTATGAACGAATCTTTCCTGAATGGCCTTCAACTGCTGGAGGTAAAAATCCTGTGATCTCATCAGCATTGCATTCGTAATCTGGAGTTCCAAGCGCTGAAACTGCATCGACCCAACCAGAGCCCATTACCAAGGCGATGTCATGCGAAAGAACGCCTGTGCGCTTTGCTATATCAGCAGCAGCTTGCTCTGCAGCTTTTAATGGATCGCTATAAAGCAGTTGATCAGTTGTCATGCGTCAATAATGTCACAAAGTGTGCTGCCGCTTGAAACAGTTTGACCAATCGCAGCGCTTAGATTTGCAATAACACCAGAGCGATGTGCATTAAGCGGTTGCTCCATTTTCATAGCTTCCAAAACCATGATTAATTCACCAGCCTCAACAAGCTGACCCTCTTCAACTGCAATTTTTACGACAGTGCCCTGCATTGGGCTCGTCAGAGCGGTTCCAGTTGATGCTCCACTTGCACCTTGCTTAGCGCGGTGGCGTTTATGAACGGGTTCGGGAGCATGAACAAAAATTTCAAAACGCTTTCCATTGACTTCAGTTACCAGGTGCTCAGCGGCCACATGTGTTTGTGACTCCGGAATGGACTGGGCAAAAGGTTGAATTTCATTCTTAAATTCATTTTCTATGTAGCTTGTGTAAACACCGAATTCTTTCGTGAAAGAAGGATCCTCCATGATTGCTCTATGAAAGGGCAAAGCAGTAGCCAATCCGCCAACATTAAACTCGGCCAAAGCTCGTCTGGCACGTTGAACCGCTTCTTCACGCGTTGCACCAGTAACAATTAATTTCGCTAAGAGTGAATCAAAGTTTCCACCGATTGTGTCGCCATTTCTAAAACCAGCATCCACTCGAACACCTGGGCCACTAGGAATCTGCCACTGAGTTATTCGCCCAGGAGCTGGCAAGAATGATCTTCCAGGATCTTCTCCATTAATTCTAAATTCAAATGAATGTCCACGAATTTCAGGATCATCAAATCCAAGATTTTCTCCCATTGCAATTCTAAATTGCTGCCGAACTAAGTCGATGCCAGTAACTTCTTCACTGACCGGGTGCTCAACCTGAAGACGCGTATTTACTTCAAGAAATGAAATTGTTCCATCGACACCAATGAGGAACTCGCAAGTTCCTGCACCTATGTAGCCGGCCTCTTTCATGATGGCTTTACTTGATCTATACAACTCTTCTGTCTGTTTAGCAGTTAAGAATGGCGCAGGTGCCTCTTCAACTAATTTCTGGTGTCGACGTTGAAGTGAACAATCGCGAGTACTAACAACAACAGCGTGACCACTCTTGTCGACGAGTACCTGAGTTTCGACATGACGCGGTTTTTCTAAATACCGTTCAACGAAACACTCGCCGCGCCCAAATCCCGCGATAGCTTCACGAACAGCGGAGGCAAATGCTTCTGGAATTTCTTCTAATGTGTATGCAATTTTTAATCCACGCCCACCACCACCGTGTGCGGCTTTAATTGCAACAGGTAAGCCATGTTCTTTTGCAAATACAATAATTTCATCAGCGTTATCAACTGGATCTGCAGTACCTGCAACAAGCGGTGCGCCGGCTTTTGCTGCAATTTTGCGAGCCGAAACCTTGTCTCCCAAAGCCTTAATCGCAGATGGTGGAGGTCCAATCCAAATCAATCCCGCATCAATAACACTCTGTGCAAATAGTGCATTTTCCGAAAGAAAGCCGTACCCCGGATGTACCGCATCGGCACCAGATTGTTTTGCAACTTCAATGATTCGTGGAATATTCAAATAAGTTGATGCGGCGCTTACACCTCCGAGCGCATAAGCTTCATTTGCCATTTGAGCATGCAATGAATTTCTATCTTCATCGGAATAAATCGCAACACTTTCTAAACCGTGGTCTGAGCACGCCCGGATTACACGGACAGCGATTTCCCCTCGATTAGCGACTAATACACGTTTCATTTCATCAACTTCACTTCCGGCCAACCGTAACCTAATTGACTCATCGCATTTCGCAGAAAAGGCATTGAGATACCAACAACATTTGTGTAGTCACCCTCGATTGAAGGAATAAATGGAGAGCTAAAACCATCAAGTGTAAAACCACCAGCTACATGAAGTGGTTCTCCAGAATTTATGTAATCATCGATTTCGGCATCTGACATATCCGTAAACGTTACTTTTGTGGTTACTCGGTCACTTATTTCGCGACCTTGACTTGTATCTATTACGCAATGGCCTGTGTGTAAAAATCCTGACTTACCTCGGACTCTTTGCGCACGTTCTTTAGCAACCTGTGCAATTCCCGGTTTACCAAGTGACTTACCCTCAAATTCAAATGTTGAGTCGCAACCGATAATGATTGCAGGAAAATCGATTTGTTCACGAATTGTGTGTGCCTTGGTGATAGCTAAAGCAATGACCATGTCCTGAGGTGTCATAGAATTAAAAAAATCTGTTTCTTCATCAACATTGCTCACCATAATTGTTGGCGAAAGCCCAGCTGACTCTAGGAGTCGACGCCTAGATGCAGATTGCGAAGCAAGAACAATTCTTGGCATTTAGTTATTTCGTCCCGAACCAAACTTAATGTGCTGAGGTAGGGCTGAGCGTAAAATAGGACGCGCCCAAACACTTCGCTTTACAACTGGTTTAAGAACTTCATGCTTGTGATGAAACATGGCGAAATCAATTGCGGCGGCATCATCAGAAGTTGGATTACCACGCACTATGTCGTATTTCACTCTGTTAAGTGTCATAGCGGGATATTTCCGTGTTTACGTGGGGGCAAAGAATCACGCTTGGTCTTTAAAGTACGCAGAGCCTTTGTAATGTATTCACGACTTTGATTTGGTTCAATAACTGCATCGATAAATCCGCGTTCTGCAGCTAAGTAAGGATTAGCCAAAGTTTCGTTGTATTCAGAAATTAACTCCGCACGTGCTTTATCAGGATCTTTTGAATCGCTAATTTCTTTGCGGTACAAAATATTGACTGCGCCTTGAGCTCCCATAACTGCGATTTCAGCGGTAGGCCAAGCTAAATTGATATCTGCTCCGATGTATTTTGAACCCATAACAATGTAAGCCCCGCCGTAGGCTTTACGAGTAATAAGTGTGACCATTGGAACTGAAGCTTCGGCATATGCGTAAAGAAGTTTTGCTCCGCGACGAATAATTCCATTCCACTCTTGTTCTGTGCCCGGTAAAAAGCCAGGAACATCAACGAGGGTAAGAACTGGAATATTAAATGCATCGCAGAATCTAACAAAACGAGCAGCCTTTTCGCTGGAATCAATATCGAGAGTGCCTGCTAATTGATTTGGTTGGTTAGCAATAATTCCAACGGATTCTCCCTCGATTCGGCCAAACCCAACAACGATATTTGGTGCGAATAACGCTTGAATTTCTAGAAACTCTGCCTCATCCAAAATTGCTGTAATCAAATTTTTCATATCGTATGGTTGATTTGGGCTATCTGGAATAAGAGCATCTAAAGCTATATCTGAAGATTTCTTATCTAGATTCTCTGTTGGCGGTAAGTGTGGCGCACCATCCATATTGTTACTTGGAAGATATGAGAGTAGAGCCTTTACGTAATCAATAGCGTCATCTTCGTTTTGGGCTAGGTAGTGCGCATTTCCACTTCGCGAGTTATGAGTGTGTGCGCCACCGAGTTCTTCCATACCAACATCTTCGCCGGTAACAGTTTTGATAACTTCTGGGCCAGTAATAAACATATGAGAAGTTTCATTAACCATCACAGTGAAATCAGTTAGTGCAGGAGAATAAGCCGCACCACCTGCGCATGGCCCAAGAATGAGTGAGATTTGTGGAATAACTCCTGATGAACGGGTATTTAATCTAAAAATACGTCCATATCCGCTAAGTGAAGCAACACCCTCTTGAATGCGAGCTCCGCCAGAATCGCTAATTCCAACTAAGGGAATTCCATTTTTTAATGCGAACTCAGCAATTTTTACCATTTTTTCAGCAAATACTTCACCGAGACTTCCGCCCATGACTGTGAAATCTTGCGAGAACAAGGCGATTGATCGACCATCAACCGTTGCAAATCCAATAACAACTCCATCGCCATACGGACGGTTTTCTTGCATTCCAAAATTTGTGGAACGGTGACGGGCGAATTCATCCAGTTCTGTGAATGAATCTGGATCTACAAGTTTTTCTATGCGCTCGCGCGCTGTCATCTTTCCTTTAGCGTGCTGCTTTTCTATTGCTCGAGCCGATCCAGCATGAACGGCTTCGTCTAAGCGATCACGAAGGTCCTGAATTTTTCCAGCAGTTGTATGCAGATCACGGTCCATACCCCTACGGTACTAGTCGTGGGCAATGAATTGCATCGTGCGGCGCTAAGTGAATCGCAACTGCGCGCAGAACTTTCTACTTACTGGCGAGTAAGAGTGGTTGATGTCACTGGATCTACGCAAAATGATTTAGCCGAAAGCATTCGCAAGCGAAGTGCTATTGATGGTGATGTGTTATTTGCAAACTATCAAAGTGCAGGTAAAGGAAGATTTGATCGCGAATTTATTGCAGCTCCGTCTTCGGCACTATTGTTTTCTTTTTATAAAGAAGTTCAACGAAATCGCCAAGAGTGGAATTTTTTAGCATTGCTTACAGCCTTATGTGTCAAAGAAGCAATCCAATTTTTTAATAATGAACTAGAAGTCACAGTGAAGTGGCCGAATGATATTTTAATCAAAGAGAAGAAAGTCGCTGGACTTTTGTGTCAAGCCACGGATTTAGGGGTGATCGTAGGAGTTGGAATGAATGTTGCGATGCAGGCTAATGAATTACCAGTTGAATCTGCTACCTCTTTTTTCCTGGAAGATTTGAGTGAGCTGGATCGAAATCAAATTGCAATAAAAATTCTTCAAGTATTTGAACAAAAATTCTCTCTTTGGAATCTGAAAGGAAGTGCACCATTTGTATCCGAGTATGAGCTTGCATGCTCTTCACTTCATCGTCTGATTCAGATTACTCTGCCAAATCGTGAGCCAATAGAATCCACCGCAACTGGGATAACGCCACTCGGGGAGTTGATTCTTCACGATGGATCCCTCATCAACTCAGCGGACATAATTCATCTAAGGTAATCATTGTGAAATCAGAGTTTCCAATTGTTGGAATCATCGGTGCCGGACACATAGCTCGCATGATGATTGCACCAGCGACTTCACTTGGTATCAAATTGCTTCCGTTCGCATCAGACTCATCTGAGAGCGCAGCCCAGGTCACTCAATGTGTAATCGGTGACTACACAGATATCGAAGCAATTAAAAAATTCGCGCAACAATGTGATGTGCTCACTTTTGAGCATGACCAAGTTCCGCTCAGCATTATCAAAACGCTTGAAGTAGCTGGTGTCCGTGTTCGCCCAAGTTCTGAAACATTTGAGGAATCAAGGGCAATCGTAAGTTCAATTCAAAGTCCGGATTTTGATTACGAAGTTGCCGTACTTGTTGCCCGTTCACCGCACGCACAAGCCACGACTTGGACACCCACGCAAGTAATTCAAAGTGCGGATATTTGCATGTCGACGATTTCGCCAGCTCCGCAAATGATCACCGAAATGAGTGAGCAAGTTCAAAAAATCGCTCTAGATACCGCCGCACAAATAAAACTCATAGGCGTGATGGAAGTTAGGTTACGAATAAAGGCAGATAACATTTTTGTTCATAATCTAGTTTTGCTTCCAAATATTTCAGGGTATTGGACAATTGATGGTTCACGGACGAGTCAATTTGAGCAGCATCTTCGTGCAATTCTTGATCTACCTCTTGGAGATCCAACTATTACGAGCGATTATGTAGTGATGGGAAATATTTTAGGCAGAGGGAAAACTGACATGTACCGTCCATACCTTCACTTAATGGCTAGAAATCCCTCGCTTAAGTTTCATATGTATGCAAAACAAGTACTTCCCGGAGTTGAAATTGGTCACGTAAACGCCATGGGAAATGACCTTGCAGAATTGAGATCAGAGATAGAGCACGCAATTGATTACATAAGTGGTGAAATAGATGAATAAAACAGAAGAGAGCTATCTGGTTCCATATTCAATTGCAGGACATCTATCCATAATTGCAGTTAATCCTGCAGCCTCAGCTTTTGCCACTGATTGAGCATCAATTACTCCAAGTTGTAGCCAAATTGCTTTTGCGCCAATAGCGATTGCTCTATCTACGTTTCGACTTACTAACTCTGAATTTATGAAAAAATCTACAACATCTACCGATATAGGAATATCTTCGAGGGT
>JBPCTE010000011.1:0-4932 GCA_051006495.1 Candidatus Planktophila sp. | reverse complement strand
GAACCTAACGTCTTTGGCGTTGCGTTGAATAAACGCTCGACGTTGTTCTACGTCTTCGCCCATTAATACTGAGAAGAGATCATCAGCTGCTGCTGCATCTTCAAGTGTTACTTGAATAAGCACACGGTGTTCTGGGTCCATTGTTGTATCCCATAACTCTTTTGCAGGCATTTCGCCCAGACCTTTAAAGCGTTGGATGCCATCTTCTTTTGGAAGGCGTTTTCCTGCTTCTAAACCTAATTTAATAAATCCATCTCGCTCTCGATCAGAGAATGCGTATTGAACTGGTTCTTTCCCGCCCCACTTAAGTTTGTACAGAGGTGGTTGGGCTAAATAAACAAAGCCTTGTTCGATAAGTGGGCGCATAAATCTAAAGAGAAGAGTAAGTAGCAGTGTACGAATATGTTGTCCGTCAACATCGGCATCTGCCATCAAAATTATTTTGTGATAACGAAGTTTTGCAATATCGAAATCATCATGAACGCCAGTACCGAGTGCGGTAATTAACGCTTGTACTTCGTTGTTTTGTAGAACACGATCAATGCGCGCTTTTTCTACATTAAGAATTTTTCCTCGAATCGGAAGTACAGCTTGGTTACGAGAGTCGCGACCGCCCTTTGTTGAACCACCCGCAGAGTCACCTTCGACAATGTAGAGCTCACATTTTTCTGGATCAGTCCATTGGCAATCTGCAAGCTTTCCTGGCATTCCTCGGCCCTCAAGTAAGCCTTTGCGATTACGTGAAAGGTCGCGTGCTTTACGCGCTGCTACACGAGCTGCTGCAGCATCAATACTCTTTCGAACAATATCTTTTCCTTCCGCAGGATTTTGTTCAAACCATGCGGTTAGTGATTCGTTAACAGCTTTTTGAGTAAAGGATTTTGCTTCGGTGTTGCCTAGCTTTGTCTTTGTCTGACCTTCAAATTGTGGTTCGCCTAATTTAATTGAAACAATCGCTGTTAAACCTTCACGAACATCATCTCCGGTGAGGCGATCTTCTTTTTTTCGGATAAAACCTTGTTCTTCGCCAAACTTATTAACGATCGAAGTAAGTGCTGTTCGGAAACCTTCTTCGTGTGTTCCGCCTTCGTGTGTATTGATTGTGTTAGCAAACGTGTAAACAGATTCAGAGAAGCCAGCGTTCCACTGCATCGCCACTTCTAGCGACATCTTGTTCTTCTTCTCTTCTGATTCAAAGTAAATGATTGATTTATGTGTTTCGCCGCGAGTTGAATTTAAGTGTTTTACGAAGTCTGCGATTCCACCGTCGTATTTATATCGGGCGTGTAGTTGTTCACCTTTTTCATCGACGTGTCCTGCTCGTGCATCGGTGAGTGAGATTGTGAGGCCTTTATTTAGAAAAGCCATTTCGCGAAAACGTGCGGATAAAATTTCAAATGAAAAATCTGTAGTTTCAAAAATTTCTTCAGATGGCCAGAATTGAACTACCGTTCCGGTTGTTTCTGACGCTTCACCTTTTTTAACTGGCGCTGTTGGAACGCCGAGTTTGTAACTTTGCGACCAGTGGAAACCGTCGCGTTGCACAAACACAGAGAGATCAGAGCTGAGTGCGTTAACAACGGAGATTCCGACGCCGTGTAATCCACCTGATACTGAATAACCGCTATCGCCAAATTTTCCTCCGGCGTGTAAAACTGTGAGTACAACTTCAAGCGCCGGTTTTTTCTCAACAGGGTGCATATCGACCGGAATTCCGCGCCCGTTATCGATTACTTGAACGCTTCCATCTGCCATGAGGGTTACATTTATTTCATTACAGAAACCTGCGAGCGCTTCATCGACAGAGTTATCGACAACTTCGTAAACCAAGTGGTGTAAACCGCGCTCACCAGTTGATCCGATGTACATACCTGGGCGTTTTCTGACAGCCTCGAGCCCTTCGAGAACTGTGATTGCACTAGCGTCGTAATTACCGCTCTTGCCTGGCATGAAACTCCTCTAAAAAGCCGCTGGGTGGGAATTCCCCACGTGCATGCTGCTTATCCTAGTGGTAAATCTGCCTAGGTTTAGCGTAAATAAGGCTTGGAGGTGGGTATAGCCGAGCGTAAAACTACAGGCTGAGGGTGGTTACTGGGTTTAGCTACTTTTCTGCCTTTAATTGTATGTGTCGCGCGGTCCGCGAGCATCGCGGGTCGTCCGGATGCCGCGCTTCCATGATGGGGTGTTTGGTCCAATAATTGAAATAGATTCAATGGTTGCGCCAAATGAATTGTTTTGAATAGTTTTTAAAACTTCGCTCTGCACAAGTGTTAATTGTGTAGCCCACGCTGTTGATGTTGTTTGAATTGTTAAAACATTTTCATTTATTGAAATAGGGGACGCGTGTTGCGCAATGTCTTCTCCAACAATAGTTGCCCAATGTGTAAAAAGGGATCCTTCTGCTACTCCAGATTTCCAATCTCTTTCTTCAATTAGATTTGTTAATACGTCGCTAAGCAATTGTGGGTCGGTCGCTACATTGTTTCTTGTTTCTAAAATTTTTTTCTTTTTAATCGCCCCGGTTTTAAAAGAGCGAAACAAATCAATTGCAAGATCGCGCTTTGCCATTAACCTCTCGCTCTCTTTACAACACCCGGAGTTACATAATATTTTTCTGTGAGCAGTTCTTTCGGTAGATCACTCTCTACTGCTGCTGTAATAATTGTTTGTTCTGCCATTTGAGCAACTGATGTTAATTGTTGTCGGCGGGAAGTGTCTAGTTCAGCAAAAATATCATCGAGTATAAGGATTGGCTCTGCGCCCTCTGATTTTAATAAGTTAAAAGATCCAATACGTAGTGCAATAGCGATTGACCACGATTCGCCGTGACTTGCATATCCCTTTGCAGGAAATTCACCAAGTTGTAGGTGTAAGTCATCGCGATGAGGCCCGACCAACGTCACACCGCGTTCAATCTCTTGATAAGAAAGCTCTGCGAGTCGATCTGTAAGAATTTGTATATTTGATTCTGGGTTGGTTGTTAATCCTTCGGTGCTGGATTTATAGCTAATGCTCGCTGCTTTTACTTCGTTGAGGTTTGCATAGTTTTGTGCCACCCATGGATTTAACGCTTCCACTAAGGCGATTCTTTCAGCTGTTAATTGCGCTCCGAATTTAATTAGTTGTTCACTCCATGGTGCAAGTGCGCTTGCAGATGATCTGGTTTTGAGTAATGCGTTGCGTTGTTTAACAACACGTTCATAGTCGGCAATCACGCCCGCAATTCGTGGTGTGCGTGTAATTAGTAATTTATCTAGGAAATCGCGGCGTTGGTTGGGGTCTCCACGCACTAGGTCTAAATCTTCAGGAGAGAAGTAAATTACTTGGCACGCGCCGAGTATTTCGCGTTGGCTGCGGGTGGGGTTTTGATTTAACCGTGCTCGATTGGCTTTACTGAGATTGATTTCAAGATCGACTTGCAGTGTGCGATCTTCTCGAGTTATTTCAGCGCGGATAATTGCTTGGTCGTTACCAAGTGCGATTAATGGCTGATTGTTTGAAACTCGGTGGGATGAGAGAAATGCCAGATAAATAATTGCTTCGGCGATGTTTGTTTTCCCACATCCATTGTCACCGATAAAAGTTGAGACTCCTGGTGCAAACTCTAACGAGAGCTCTTTATACGAGCGGAAGTTAGTGAGCTCTAACTTTTTAATACGCATGCTTGCCTTATGAGGCGTAGCGCATTGGCATTAATAAGTAGCGGTAGTTTTCAATAGCTGGTGAGTTGGATTCTGCCTTGCCCATCAAGATCGCTGGCTTGCTTGATCCTGTGAATGAAATTTGAACAAATGGGGTTCCAACGGCTTGTAACCCATCTGCTAAAAACGTTGGGTTAAAAGCAATTGATATTGGTTCGCCAGTTAATAAAATATCTAGAACTTCAGTTGCTTGTGCGTCTTCTCCAGCGCCAGCTTCTAGCGATAGTTGTGCGTTTGCAAACTCGAGGCGTAGTGGAACAGTTTTATCCGTTACGAGTGCGACGCGGCGCACTGAGTCTAAAAATGGTGCTACTTCAATAATGGCTGTGCTTGTTACGTCTTGCGGCAACAAGTGGCGATATGGAGGAAATGTTCCATCCAACATGCGCGATGTCATTGTTTTACCATCGCCGGAGAATCCTGCGAGGCGATCGTTGCTAGCACTTGGTGCAAGTGAAACGGAAACGTTCTTTGCGCCAACTAAAGATTTCGCTGCGTCTGCAATTGTGCGGGCGCGTAATAACGCAGTAGTTGAAACTCCTGGTTGAGATGGTTGCCATTGGATTTCACGTACAGCTAGTCGGTATCTATCTGTCGCAGCTAAAGTCACTGTGTTTTCAGTAACTTCTACATGAACACCTGTCAGTGTTGGCAGTGAGTCATCACGGCCTGCCGCAATTGCTACTTGTGCAACCGCGTTTGCAAATGTGTCACTTGCAATCACACCTGTTGGTTCTGGTAAATCTGGAAGGTTTGGATAATCAGTTAATGAGAGAGTTGGAAGTGTGAACTTTGCTGAGCCGGATGTAACTAAAACTCGAGAACCATCTAGTGTGATGGAGATTGGTTTGTTTGGAAGAGAGCGAGTGATTTCCGCTAATAGCCTTCCGGGAACTAAAACTTTTCCTTTTTCTTTAATCTCCGCCGCAAAGTGCGCTTTGCTTGATGTCTCTAAATCTGATCCGGATAAAAAGACTTCGTCGCCACTTGCGTCGATAACGATTCCAAGTAACGCAGTCATAATTGGGCGAGTTGAGAGCGAACGGGAAACCCAGTTAACGCCATCTGCTAACGCTGATTGTTCGACGGTGAATTTCATGCCGCACCTCTGTTTGTTTTGTTGAGTGTAGGTTCTCTATCGGGTGAATTTCTATTTATAAAGGTAGTAGTAGTAACTAGAGCAGTATCTGTGGGTAAAGAGTAAAAGCCCAGTTCAAAGCCTTTAACTTCT
>JBPCTE010000010.1:0-3010 GCA_051006495.1 Candidatus Planktophila sp. | reverse complement strand
GTTCGAGGCTGCGCACTTCTCGATGTGAAGATGTGTCCATTGCCCGCGTAGGCTATCGCTTGTATCGGTAGTGATGTCTGATGGAGGGTTCGTGAGTAAGCCAATCAAGCGTGAATTTGGAAGCCGTGACATTCCGAAGTGGAAAGTTGCACCAGGTGGTGAAAAATTCACAGACATTAAATACGAAGCTGCTGATGGAATCGCAAAAATCACCATCAACCGTCCAGAAGTTCGTAACGCATTTCGCCCACAAACAATTATTGAGTTACAGAGTGCCTTTTCATTAGCGCGCGATAACCAAGAAGTTGGCGTAATTATTTTGACTGGTGAAGGCACTGAAGCTTTTTGTTCAGGCGGTGACATCAGTGTTCGCGGAGATGATGGATATCTAGGAGATGACAAACTCGCGCAACAAGGTATTGGAAGACTCAACGTTTTAGATTTACAAGTACAGATTCGTCGTACACCTAAACCTGTAATTGCAATGGTTGCAGGTTGGGCCATTGGCGGAGGCCATGTTTTACACGTTGTTTGCGATCTCACAATCGCGGCAGATAACGCACTCTTTGGACAGACCGGTCCAATGGTTGGTTCATTCGATGGCGGGTATGGATCTGGATTACTCGCCGCAAATGTTGGCCAGAAAAAAGCTCGCGAAATTTGGTTCATGACTCGTTCATACGATGCAAAAGAAGCGCTCGCTATGGGACTTGTTAACACTGTTGTTCCAGTAGCTGAATTAGAAGCAGAAACAATCTCTTGGTGCCGCGAGATGCTGCGCAATTCACCGCTTGCACTTCGTTTACTTAAAGCAAGCTTGAACGCAGCAGATGATGGACTAGCCGGCGTTCAACAATTAGCCGGCGATGCAACGCTCCTGTTTTATATGACTGAAGAAGGCCAAGAAGGTCGCGATGCTTATAAAGAAAAGCGCGCACCAGATTTTGGTCAATTCCCTAAGCGTCCATAAGTTATTTAAATGCTCGATTCCATACTCAATAACCTTCGAGTAATTTCGCTACCCACTAAAACAGATTTTCGTGGGATTAATACGCGCGAAATTGCACTCATTGAAGGAAGTGCGGGGTGGGGCGAATTTTCGCCATTTATTGAGTACGACGAAAACGAATCAATCCCATGGCTAATCAGCGCAATCGAAGGTGCAACACAACCGCGCGCTAAGGCAAATCGTAAGTACATAGATATAAATGCCACTCTGCCTGCTGTTGATACACGTGCGGAGGTAGAAAAGATTTTGTCCTGGTATCCAGGCGCGAGCACAGTAAAAATTAAAGTGGGTTCTGGGCAAGAAAAGGATTTAGCACGAATCAAATTTGTAAATGAAATCCTGCCTCATGCGACGCTCCGCTTAGACGTTAATGGCAGTTGGGCAGTGGAAGAAGCACTTGAATTCATTTATGGTTTTTATGATGCATTTGACGAAGATTTATTGCAATACATCGAACAACCATGTGCAACGTTGGATGAATTAAGAGAGTTAAAAGCAGCATGCATGGTGCCAATAAAAATTGCAGGTGATGAAGTCATCAGAAAAGCTGAGGATCCATTTGAACTTGAACTCGAAGATGCTGTTGATATTCTCATTTTGAAAGTTGCCCCACTGGGTGGGATTGAACGCTCACTTGCACTCGCTGCACATCATCGCCTACCTGTTGTGGTTTCTAGCGCGCTTGAGAGCGCTGTTGGAATCGGACATGGAATTCGACTTGCAGGCGCACTACCTACTCTGGATTTTGCATGCGGTTTAGCTACGGGGCAATTGCTTGCATCCGATATTGCAAACATTCCAATTGAAGGCGGAAAAATGCGAGTTGCTGATGTAACGCCGAGTGAAGCTGCAATGATTGAATTCGAAGCAAGTGCAGTACGTACTAAATGGTGGCAAGATCGGGTTCGCAATACATGGAGTGCAGGCGCGAATGAAATTATTAGCGAGATGGGGTGGCATTGGTGAGCGATACAACTTCCCTTGCGCGCGTCATTGTTCGACAAATAATCGAAGCTGGCATAACTGATGTTGTTATCTCACCCGGATCTCGTAATGCACCGCTTAGTTTTGCATTCTTTGCCGCATCGCAAAAAGGATTAATCAAGCTACATACGCGCATAGATGAAAGAACGGCAGCCTTTTTTGCACTTGGTTTAGCAAAGGCAAGTGGTCGCGCAGTACCGATTGTTTGCACAAGTGGAACAGCGGTAGCTAATTACCACCCTGCTGTTTTAGAAGCACATCACACAAATACTCCTCTCTTAGTGCTCACCGCAGATCGTCCTGCTCGTTTACGTAAAACAGGTGCAAACCAAACGACAGAGCAGGCACGTATTTTTGGAAAATCCGTCCGTTACTTTGCAGATATTTCAGGTGCCGTCTTTCCAATGGAGTTACCACTTTATTCATTAGCGAGCGGACCAGTTCATCTCAATATTCAATTCGAAGAACCACTAGCAGCGGATTCAGATTCAACATGGCTTAATGAAATAAAAGTTGCTCCACGAAATATTAAATCTACAAAAGTTCCTGGCACCCTTAAAGTTAAGAGTGAACGAGGAGTGCTAGTAGTTGGCCACGATAGGGGCGGATTTACAACACGTGAAGTCGAATCTTTTGCACAATCACTCGGATGGCCAGTTATAAGCGAAGACCCACTTTCGCTTAAGAATGCGATTGCCCACGCTTCTTTATTTTTGGCGTCCACCGCAATTTCAAAGGAATTAACTCCAAAGACGGTGATTATCTTTGGTCGAACAACTTTGTCTCGCTCTATTAATAATTTCATAGCCTCTGCAAATAAGAACATAGTTATTGATTCTCGAATTGCCACAGTAGATACGGACCGCAACGCTGATAAGCGCTTCACACAGATTCCAACATTTGAATCAAATGCTGTCGATTTAGAGTGGTTAGAAAAATGGCAGAAATTTTCAGAGCGCACAGGGAAAGAATTGGAAAAAATCACTCAATGGTCAGAACCTGTTGTGGCACGCACTA
>JBPCTE010000009.1:0-2818 GCA_051006495.1 Candidatus Planktophila sp. | reverse complement strand
TAACGAAGGTCTCGGACTTGCAGCTGTAGCAGTTCTTAAGAAGAACAAGCTAAACGGCAAGGTTTGTGTATCTGGACAAGATGCAACTGTTGACGGATTGCGCGCAATCCTTACAGGCGACCTTTCAAACACTGTTTACAAGGCAATTAAGGCAGAAGCAGAAGGCGCTGCAACTTTGGCAATCGCATTGCTAAAGGGCGAAGATGCAACAACTGCTACAGGTTCAGTGAACAACGGAGCAGTTGATGTTCCATCTGTTCTTCTAGTACCAGTCGGAATCACAAAGGCAAACGTCAAGGACGTAATTGCTGATGGCTTCCAGAAGAAGGAAGATGTCTGTAAGGGCATCGAAGATCTCTGCACAGCTAACGGAATCTAATAATTTCGTAACTTTGCGGAAAATGAAATAAGTTTCGGCCCGGGGGTTAAAAGCCCCGGGCCGAAATTCTTTCTACTAGTACTAAGAGGAGATTGCCGTGAGTTCACCAATACTCTCGCTTCGAGGAATTAATAAGTCATTCGGTCCCGTTAATGTTTTAAAGGGTGTTGACTTCGACACTTATGCAGGAAAAGTAACTGCACTTGTCGGAGATAACGGCGCAGGTAAAAGTACGCTGATTAAATGTATCGCTGGTATCTACACACCAGAATCTGGAGATTTCCTTTTTGACGGACAAAAAGTTGAGATCAACGGACCGCGAGATGCGACTGAACTGGGAATTGAAATTGTTTATCAAGATTTAGCTCTATGTGACAATCTCGACATCGTTCACAATATGTTCCTCGGCCGTGAACAGAAAAAAGGCCCTGTATTAAATGAGACTTCAATGGAGGCACTCGCACGCAAAACTCTTGATGGCTTGAGTGTTCGAACAGTTAAATCAATTCGTCAGACAGTTGCTTCACTTTCAGGTGGACAACGTCAGACAGTTGCAATCGCTCGCGCAGTTCTTTGGAATAGCAAAGTCGTAATTCTTGACGAACCAACTGCAGCTTTGGGTGTGGCACAGACAGAGCAAGTTCTCAACCTTGTTCGTCGCTTGGCAGATAACGGGCTCGCAGTAGTTCTTATTAGTCACAACCTCAATGACGTATTCGAAGTTGCAGATAACATCGCTGCACTTTATTTGGGTCAAATGGCTGCACAAGTTGATAAGAAAGATGTAAAGCCGCAACAAGTTATTGAGTTAATCACAACTGGTAAATCAGCCGGAGTTTCAGGAGTTAAAGCATGAGCACTGAAATCATTCACGAATCCGCAACACTGAAGGGCGCGGCAGCTGATTACTGGAGCCGCGTTAAAGCTGGTGACATAGGTGCACTCCCTGCAATCTTGGGACTTATCGCTCTTTGCGCAATTTTTGGCGCGATGTCAGATGTATTTCTAACTCCTGGAAACTTTGCAAACCTCTTAACTCAAGCCGCAGCGGTCATCGTTATCGCAATGGGCTTGGTATTTGTTTTGCTATTGGGAGAAATTGATCTGTCTGCTGGTTATGCCGCAGGTGTTTCTGGCGCAGTGCTCGTAATTCTCGTAACAAACCATGAAGTTGCCTGGTACATCGCATTTCCGGTAAGTATTTTGGTTGGCGCGCTCCTTGGCTTTGTTTTGGGTTCACTTGTTGCGCGAATCGGAATCCCTTCATTCGTTGTAACGCTTGCAGCATTCTTAGCATTTCAAGGCTTACTGCTTTTACTTGCAGGTGAAGGCGGAACAATTCGTATTGAGGATAAGACAATACTTGCGGTTGAAAATAGCAACCTCTCACCAATTCTGAGCTGGGTCTTCTTTATTGTTGTTGCAATCGTGTATGTCGGTACCGGACTTAATCGTTTAAATACTCGTCGTCGCGCCGGGCTAAAAACTGAGCTGGTAAAGCTATGGGTTCTCAAAACAGCTTCATTGCTCTTGATCACTGGAGGCGCTGTATTTGCGCTAAACGTCGAGCGAAGCAATAACCCACAACTAGTAAGTCTTAAGGGAATTCCTTACGTTGTGCCGCTAATTCTTTTCTTGCTTGCAGTTGGAACATTTGTTCTTGGACGCACAGCATTTGGTCGCCACATTTATGCAGTTGGTGGAAACGCAGAAGCTGCACGTCGTGCAGGTATTAACGTTAAGCGTGTACGAATTTCAGCATTCGTTATTTGCAGCGCTCTCGCTGCAATTGCGGGCATGATCTTTGCATCTCGCCAAAATTCAATCTCACCAACAACTGGTGGTAGCTCAACGCTTCTATACGCCGTTGGCGCTGCCGTTATTGGTGGAACATCACTCTTTGGTGGCAAAGGAAAGATGCGCGATGCAATTCTCGGTGGTCTCGTAGTTGCCGTAATTGATAACGGCATGGGACTTTTAGGGTACGCAGCAGGCATTAAGTTCATTGTTACCGGACTTGTGTTGTTGGTTTCCGCGGGCGTAGATGCAGTATCTCGCCGTGGCAATTCAGTTGGCTAGAGCTCCACACCCATCAAATGCTCTATTGCTAACTGATCAACAACTTCGTATCCATAACCACGCTTACCAGCAGCTTCTACATCAAAGGAATCCTTAGCCAGGTCCTTCCATGTTTCACCACTTGCAAGAGTTGGTTCTGTAAGTCCTGGAATGTTTGACTCCTTCATTGCGGCAATTACGCGTGGATCTTTTCTAAATGCAGCTGCGCGCTCCTTAAGAATTAAGTACGTGCGCATGTTTGATGATGCTGATGCCCAAACGCCTTTGTCATCTTCTGTACGGGCTGGCTTGTAATCAAAGTGCTTTGGTCCGCTGTACTTATAACTTTCGAGCAGATCAACTAAGAAGAATGCTGACTTG
>JBPCTE010000008.1:0-1236 GCA_051006495.1 Candidatus Planktophila sp. | reverse complement strand
GAGCACGACGTTGCGGTTGGTATGACGCACCGATAGCGCGTTATGCGGTTCGAGTAAATGGTTTAACGGACTTCTTCTTAACAAAATTAGATGTGCTTACTGGCTGGGACAAAATTCCGGTCTGTGTAGCCTATGAAATTGATGGAAAGCGCGTCGAAGAACTACCAGCGTCGCAATCTGATTTCCACCATGCAAAACCAATTTATGAGTACATGCCAGGGTGGAAAGAAAATATCTCTAAAGCACGTAAGTTAAGTGATTTGCCAAAGGCAGCTCAAGATTATGTCGCCTTCCTTGAAAAGATTTCTGGTGCACCAATGAGTGCAATCGGAGTTGGGCCAGGCCGCGATGAAACAATTGTTGTAAAGGATTTCATTCATGAGCGTACTAGCGGATAGGTATGCATCGGCTGCGATGCGAGAGATTTTTTCTCCTGATTCAAAGATCATCGCAGAACGCAAACTCTGGATTGCTGTTGCTCGTGCGCAATCACAATTAGGACATGCTATTCCAGAGTCGGTAATTAAAGATTATGAAAGAGTAATTTCACAAGTAAATCTTGCATCCATAGATGCGCGTGAGAATAAGAGCCGCCACGATGTAAAGGCACGCATCGAAGAATTCAATGCACTCGCCGGTCACGAAGTAATTCACGCTGGCATGACAAGCAGAGATCTGACTGAAAATATTGAAGCGCAGCAGATTCGAAATGCGCTACAAACTGTTAATGACAAAGTTGTTGCGCTACTCGCTCGACTTGCAGAAAAAGCAGCACACTATGCAGATCAACCAATCGCTGGTCGCTCACACAATGTCCCGGCGCAAGTTACGACTCTTGGAAAACGCTTTGCATCAGCTGCTGAAGAGCTTTTATTTGCCTACGAAAGATTGGTTTCACTCCAAGAGCGCTACCCAATGCGCGGAATTAAAGGCCCAGTTGGCACCGCTCAGGACTCTATAGATTTACTCGGATCAACTGATGCCCATCAGAAGTTAGAAAAAACAATTGCATCCGAACTTGGTTTTGCACATGTTCTCGATTCAACCGGTCAGATTTATCCACGTTCATTTGACTATGACGTACTCACAACTCTTGTGCAGATTGCATCGGCGCCATCGTCTCTTGCAACATCAATTCGTTTAATGGCAGGCGCCGAGTTAGTTACTGAAGGATTTAAAGAGGGACAAGTTGGTTCATCAGCTATGCCACATAAGATGAACACACGTTCGTGCGAA
>JBPCTE010000007.1:0-2738 GCA_051006495.1 Candidatus Planktophila sp. | reverse complement strand
TGCATTCTCTGGAATCTGTACAGGCGAACTCTGCGCACTGCGTGACGATCTTGCTGCATTTCAAAATGACAATGTTCAATTATTAGCTGTCTCATGTGATCCGATGTATGCACAACGAGCCTTTGCAGAACAAGAGGGTTACAAATTCCCAGTACTTGCAGACTTTTGGCCACACGGTGCCGCCGCTAAGGCGTACGGTGTTTTCAATGAAGAACGTGGTTGCGCAACACGTGGCACATTTGTAATTGATAAAAAAGGAATTCTGCGTTGGCAGGTAGTAAATGGTCTAGGCGATGCGCGTAACGTCGCTGATTACAAGGGTGCAATCGCATCTCTTTCATAGGTTAGACTTAAGGCTCCACTTAACGGTGGAACTTTAAGGGTGCTTAGCTCAGTGGTAGAGCGTCTCGTTTACACCGAGAATGTCGGGGGTTCGAAACCCTCAGCGCCCACCAGAAATAAGGAGATATCAATTGGCAATTAAAAACAATGGAGTAATAAATAATCCGCAAAGAATTATCTGCGGCGTACCCGTGGATATTTTTTCAATAATGATTGCTGACAAATATGATCCATCTGCCATTCCAGGAGCATGGAAGAAGTTTTGGAGTGAATTTCCAAAGAGCGCACTTCCAAGTGGTTCGACTGCATATGGTGTTTCGACTCCAATTCCCAACACTCAAGGGGAGTTGCATTACGTAGCAGGAGTTGAAGTTTCTTCAGATTTTGTGGCTCCATCTGGTTTTGAATTAACAACTATTACAGCTGGAAATTATCTTGTATTAGATCATGTTGGAAGCATTATGGATTTAGCGCAATCGTATGCAGAAGCGTACGGAGCAATTTTTCCAGCATCGGGTCTTGAAATGCGTGAAGGAGCACATTTAGAAATTTATGATGCCATGTTAGATCCGATGTCAGATGCCTATGTGATGGGTATTGCTATTCCAGTTAAGTAAGTGAATTCGGCTTAACCCCCTAGAATTGGAGGCGTTATGAAAGCCAACCCGAGCGATCAGCGTCAGATTCTAGATATTCAGAATTTTGATTTCGCTGCTGCAACGCTTAAAAACAAGGCTGCAACTCTTCCAGAATTAGCAGAGATTAATAAGTTAACAATTCGCGCAAATAATGCACGCGATTTACGAATTGCCGCTCAGACTGAAGCGAGTGATGTACAGCGCGAACTAAGTCGCGCTGAAGGCGATGTGGAACAAGTTGTTACTCGAATTACTCGTGATGAAGGTCGCCTTAATTCAGGAACTGGATCGGCAAAGGATTTGGAAGGCCTCACTCACGAAGTTGCCACGCTTAATAAACGTCGAGCAGAACTCGAAGAAGTAGAGCTTGAAATCATGATGCGCATGGATGGAATCAAAGAAAGAATTACTGCTTTAGAGAAAGAAGAAGCGGAGCTTGCAGCACAGATTGCAGATCTTGAGATTAAAAAAGAAAATGAATTGACTGTAATTCACGCAGAACTCGAAAAAATTGCACAAGAGCGAAGCGAAACTACGAAATCTCTGGATACGGCTCTTCTTGAGTTATACGAAAAGATCAGAACCGGTGGGGGATCAGGGGCTGCAATGCTTAAAGCTGGCCAATGCGGAGGCTGTCATCTTTCAATTAATGCAGTCGAGTTAAAGCGAATTACTGAATTAAGTGAAGATGAAGTCATTCGTTGTGAAGAGTGCCGCTGTATTTTGGTTCGTGGAGTTTAAGCAATGGCAAGAACCTTCACATTAACCGCTGATGGCGGATCACGCGGTAATCCTGGTCCTGCTGGATATGGCGCAGTTGTAAGCGAAGGCGGAAAGATTATTGCCGAGCTCTATGACTACATTGGTGTTGCAACGAATAACGTCGCTGAGTATCAAGGATTAATAGCTGGTTTGACTCACATTAATTCTCTAGACCCACAAGCAAGCGTTGAAGTGCAGATGGATAGCAAGTTAGTTGTCGAACAGATGAGTGGACGTTGGCAGATTAAACATTCAAACATGCGCGAATTGGCAGCGCAAGCTCGAGCTGCACATACTCCATCACTCGTTAAGTATTCGTGGATACCGCGTGATTTAAATTCTCATGCGGATCGTCTGGCCAATAAGGCACTCGATAATGAAAGTGGCGGTTCAGAAACACATGCACCGGTGCAGATTAATTATTTAACAGATCGCCTACGTTCTGATGAAGTTCCAACAACAATTTATTTGATTCGCCATGGTGAAACTCCAATGACTCCAGAGCGTCGCTTCTCTGGCTCTAGCCACAATGATCCAGGCTTATCAGATGACGGATTTGCACAAGCTGCAGCAGTTGCAAAAGTTATTGAAGAGATCAAACCAGATGTTCTGATCTCATCTCCTATGAAGCGTGCACAACAAACAGCTCAAGCAATAGCCCAATCAACACACTTACAAATAATTGAAGATGAAATATGGACTGAACTCTCTTTTGGCCACTGGGATGGTTTAACCACAGATGAAGTCCGCGCAAAGTTTCCAGATGAATATGACGCCTGGCTTTCTTCAACTGCAGTGGCACCAAAAGAAGGTGAATCACATAACTCAATCGCTGCACGGGTTGAAGCTGGAATGAGTCATCTCGTTGATACGTATCCAGCCAAGAAAGTTGTCGTTGTAACTCACAACATGGTGATTCGTCACGCAATTCGAATAACAGTCGGTGCTCCAATCGAAGGCGTATTTCACGTAGATATAAAGCCTGCATCTGTCACG
>JBPCTE010000006.1:0-4682 GCA_051006495.1 Candidatus Planktophila sp. | reverse complement strand
CATTAAATTTGCATTTTGAATCGCTTGGCTGGCAGCGCCTTTGCCTAAATTATCTATTGCAACACTGGCGACTAAACGTTGTGTATGGGTGTCAACTGCAACTTGAATCTGAACCTTATTTGATCCCGTCAATGAGCCAGTTTTGGGGAGCTGTCCTATTGGCAACACATCCACGAAATAATCGTCTTTGTAGAAAGATGAATACAAAGAGTGAATTTGTTCTGTATTAATGCTTTTTGATAAACGCGCAGTAATCGTCGACAAAATTCCGCGTGGCATAGGTGCCAAGATTGGCGTGAATGAAATTTTCACCTCTTTACCGGCAACTGATCCTAGAGCTTGTTCAACTTCTGGCGTGTGTTGATGAACTCCCCCGAATTTGTATGAAGTCAGCGATCCCATAACTTCGCTCGCAATCAGATTTATCTTTGCGCTACGGCCAGCACCAGTTGTGCCTGATGCTGCCACAACAACAATGTCGGATGAATCAATCGCGTCTAAGGCAGGCAATACTCCGGTAATAATTGATGTCGCATAACACCCAGGGTTTGCCACGCGAGCAGCGTTACTAATGGACTTCCTAGAGCCCGGAATTTCAGGCAAACCATATATCCAAGTACCTGCGTGAGTACCGTCGTAATACTTAGACCATTGATTTGAAGCAATCAACCTGAAATCAGCGCCGAGATCAACAATCTTGGTTTTGTGCGAAAATTTATCAACTATCGCAGCGGATTGACCGTGAGGCAATGCAACAAATGCAACATCAATCTCTTCGAAGTTCAATGCATCAAATGATTGAAACTTCTCCCCTTGATGCGTCGTTAAATGTGGATGAACAGAGGTGATGAACTCCCCAGCATTACTGTGCGCAATCACTTGAGTAACTTGCAGATGGGGATGAATTGATAGCAAACGCAGTAATTCGCCTCCAGCATATCCGCTGGCACCTATCACCGCTGTTTTCATGCAAGAAGGATATAGTGATGTGGGTAATTATGCAAATACATGCATAATTATGCGGTACGTACGACCGCCCCACAACGCTTGACGGCTAGATTGGTTGCTGCTTCTCTCATTGCTGAAACCTCTTCACCGGTCAATGTTCGATCCTCGGCTCTGAAGGTGAGTGTAAAAGCAAGAGAAATTTTTCCATCGCCAATCTTGTCATAGCGGTCAAAAAGATTGATTGATTCAAGTAATTCACCGGCTCCATCCATCAAAGCTTGTTGAACTTCAACAGCCGTAACAGAGGATTGAACTATCAACGCAACATCCTGCACAGCAGCTGGCAT
The DNA here is from genome assembly GCA_051006495.1 of Candidatus Planktophila sp. GTDB lineage: Bacteria > Actinomycetota > Actinomycetes > Nanopelagicales > Nanopelagicaceae > Planktophila. The sequence goes on along the minus strand of JBPCTE010000006.1, from coordinate 3,387 downwards.
AACACCTACGCGTTTAGGTTGAACCATTGAAGATGCTGGCAACGCGCCCAAATTAATTGCAAATGCGCTCGAACGAGGTGACAAGTTATATTGGGTAAGAATGCGTGGATGGATCTCTCCTGCATGCGCAACAACTTTGCCACCTACCAAAATCTCTGCGCAACGACCTGGATGCCATGGAGCAACATCCGAATGCTTCACTTCAAATTCCAGGTGACATAATTCCAGAATTTCCTGCGCAAAAGAGATTGCATCACTCCAAGCGAAATCAGATGATTTTCCTTGCCAGTTTTCAACTTCCTTTTTACCTACTAAAAGTCCCGAGATCATTTCGGTCTGCTCAGGGACAGATGCAAATATCTGGGAAATCACTGAATCTTTTGGACGACTATCAGTTTCTGGATTAATAAAAGTTTCCAGTTTCTTTGTACTCCTAAAAATCGATCCTATTTCGAAAATAGCGAAATCTTGTGCGCCACGACTGATATTGCGCGCAGCAACTTCAATCAATCCAGGTAAGAGATGTACACGTAGAAGCGGATTCTCATCGGACATTGGATTGGCAAGAGCGTATGTAGATGCGCGCGCTCCAACAAAACCCATATCATCGATTGTTTTTTGATTGGTAAATGGAAATGTTAGAACCTCAGCGAAACCACGATTAGCCAAGAACTGAGAAATAACCCTTCGGCGCTTCTGAATTGGTGTTAATGAAGAGTGCAATGGTCGATTAGGTAGAACGGAAGGAATGCTGTCATATCCGATGATACGAGCAACTTCTTCAGCAATATCTGAAACATTCGTTAGATCTGGACGCCATGAGGGTGGAGTTACTGCAAAATTATTTTCATCAACTTCACACCCGATTGTATGAAGCGATTTAAGAATCTGTGATGTAGAAATTTCAAAACCTAAAATCCTAGAAATTTGATTTGGATTGATAATGAAAGGTTCTGGGTATTTAGCCTGCCCAGCGCTCAGCGTTTCAACATGCTTGGCCGAACTGTGCTCCGTAAGTAATTGCACAAATCTAGCGGAGGCTAACTCCGCTAAAGAAGGATCAACGCCTCGTTCTAATCTCCGAGAAGCTTCGGAAGAAAGTTTGTGGCGGCGAGAATTCTGTGCAACTGCAACTGGATTGAATCGAACGGCTTCTAAAGCAATTTCTGTTGTCTCTTGAGTAATTTCAGAGTACAAACCGCCCATTGTTCCCGCTAACGCCAGTGGCCTCTCATCATCGCACACCATCAGGTCTGCTGGATTTAAAGTTCGTTCTTGACCATCGAGTGTTACAAACTTCGCTGGTTTTCCCGCTTTGGCAACTCTTAAATCACCTTTGATTTTTTCGCGATCAAATGCATGGAGGGGCTGACCCAATTCAAGCATTACGTAATTTGTAATATCTACCACCAAAGAAATTGATCGCATTCCCATTTTTTCAATCCTGCGTCGCATCCACAAAGGAGTAGTTGCTTTCGAATCGAAGTTGGAGAGAGTGCGCAGATAGAAAATTGACGCAGATTCTTTATCTTCTATCTTGGGCTTTACACCGGTGCCAGTTTTTTCAAAGTTTAAAGCGCGCAATTGATCTGCAGGGTCATGAAATTTTAGATCAAAGGCACCAGCTATTTCTCGGGCAATTCCTCTAATGCTTAAGGCATATCCGCGATCTGGATTTACTGCAACATCGAAAATCACATCATCTATCGAAAGCATTTCGCGCACATCATCTTTTGGATTCACTTGCTCTTTACCGAAGACCATAATTCCTGCGTGATCATCGCTTAAACCTAACTCCTTAGCGGAGCAGATCATGCCGTTAGATGTCTTTCCGTAAGTTTCTCGGGCAGCGATTGCAAAATTACCAGGCAGCACAGCACCCGGAAGTGCAACAAGGACCATGTCACCAACAACAAAATTAGTTGCTCCGCAGATTACGTATCTTGTCTGCTTTTCTCCGCAATCGAGCCCCACATATCGAATTGGTTTTTTAAACTCTGTTATTTCCTCTATAGATAGAACTTCACCGAAAACCAGAGGGCCTTTTACATCTGCTCCTTGGTGAATGACGTCTTCTACTTCAAAACCGACCCGAACTAATCCCTTACTTATTTCATCGGAATTAAGTGATGAAGGTATTTCTACAAACTCTTTAATCCAAGATAAAGGCGCGCGCATTAGAGTCCGACTCCAAATTGACGAGTGAATCGAAGGTCGCCTTCAACAATGTCATGCATATCGGTTATGCCGTGACGAACCATCAGCGTTCGTTCAAGACCCATTCCAAATGCGAAGCCACTAAATTCTGAAGTGTCTATCCCACAAGTTTTCAGAACTCGCGGATTAACCATTCCGCAACCACCCCACTCAATCCACTTGCCATTAAAGAAAACATCAACTTCCGCACTTGGTTCGGTGAATGGAAAAAACGATGGACGTAATCGCGTTGTTACATCGGGACCAAACATGTAGCGGGCGAAATTATCTAAAGTGCCTTTCAGGTGCGCCATTGTGATTCCGCGATCAATCACGAGACCTTCAACCTGGTGAAAAACTGGACTGTGCGTTGCATCTAACTCATCTGCACGGAATGTACGCCCAGGGCAGATGACATAAATAGGGGGTTGTTTTGTAAGCATGGTTCTAATTTGCACCGGGGATGTGTGAGTTCGTAACACCATTCCAGATTCAAGTGGTTCGATAAAGAATGTGTCTTGCATGGTACGCGCTGGGTGATCTGCGGGAATATTTAAAGCATCGAAATTTAACCAACCAGACTCTAGCTCTGGGCCTTCTTCAACAAAATAACCTTGCTCGATGAAAAAATCAGAGATGTCATTTTTAATGATACTAATTGGATGTAAACCACCACGGTGAGATCTACGAACCGGCAGCGTTATGTCTACTACTTCTTCCGCGAGCATTTTCTGATCTCGCTCATCTTCAAGGCGTTTCGTAGCTACTGCTAAAGCTGATGTAATCGCAGCTTTAGCATCTCCAATTACTTTGCCAAATGATGCCTTCTCATCAGGTGAAAGCGATCCTAAATTCCGTGATGCACCCGCAATAGGTGATTTATCTCCTGAGTGGAGCAAGCGTGCGCTCTTTAATTCATCAAGAGTTGTGGCTGATAAAAAAGCTGACTTGGCAGCATCTATCCACCCTTGAATTTCTTGCGCATTCATAGGCGAAAGTCTAATGCCTGAGACTTTAGGAAGTCGGGATATTTGCCAGTTGATACATAACGATGCTTGCTGCCGCAGACAGATTGAGACTTTCAGCATTTCCAGGCATCGGAATTCTCACTGGAAGTATTGATTTCTTGGAATCCAAAATCTCTTGCGTTGTGTTTAATCCTCGAGCTTCGTTACCAAATATTGCAACAAT
>JBPCTE010000005.1:0-2950 GCA_051006495.1 Candidatus Planktophila sp. | reverse complement strand
CATGACATCGGAAAAAACCTTGTAAATATCATGCTCGAAGGAGCTGGATTTAAGGTTATTGATATTGGTGTGCAGGTTGCTCCAGAGAAGTTTGTTGCAGCAATTAATGAGCACCAACCAGATATTTTGGGAATGTCTGCATTTCTCACAACAACTATGCCTATGTTTAAGGTCAACATCCACGAGATTACTAAGGCGGGTCTACGCGACAAGGTGATCATCATGGTTGGTGGCGCCCCTGTTACTCAGGAATACGCAGATGCAGTTGGAGCAGATGGCTTTGCAGCCGATGCATCAACAGCGGTTCGCGTTGCTAAGGATTTAATCCAGAAAAAGCGTGCACTTGTAAATGCCTAAATTATTAAACCTGTTAACGACTTTCGAACATGCAGTGAAAAAACCTGTATGGGATTGTCGTATGTGCGGACAATGCGTTCTGCACTCAACAGGAATGACGTGTCCGATGACATGTCCAAAGACGCTACGTAATGGTCCTTGCGGTGGGGTCCGCGAAGATGGTCATTGCGAAGTAAAGCCAGAGATGAGATGCGTATGGGTTAAGGCCTACGATCGTAAAGTTTCTCTTCCACTTCCGACCGTGTGGAAAGAGCATTACAACGATCTACGCCCACCCGTTGATATGCAACTTAAAGACACATCTTCTTGGGTTAACTTGGTGACAAAACGTGATCAACAAACACCTGCAGGATGGGCAAAGCGCCAAGAAGAAACATCTGGGCATTAATGTCAAAGCTGCGCGATTTACTAACACAGACCAAAGAGGTTGTTTATACCGCTGAGTTTCCTGTCATTGATGGCGGCGGAATGGAACAAGTTAAGAAAAATGTAGAACGACTTTCGCCATGGTTTGCAGCTGTTAATGCAACGGATAACACAGCCGCACACGCGCACGCCTCAAATCTCTCAGTAGCAATTGCTATGAAGCAACACGGTCTCGAACCAATCATGCAGATTGTTTGTCGAGACAAGAATCGCCTTGCAGTTCAAGCAGATATGGCTGGCGCTAATCTGCACGGAATAGAAAATATTGCACTCTTAACTGGAGATGATGTCACTGCAGGAGATGAACCAGAGGCTAGACGCGTATTTGATTTAGATGGTCCACAAGCTATCAATGTCGCATCGATTCTAAATGCTGGTACTTATCTCTCTGGCCGCAAACTTAATCCTGCCCCTAATTTCTTTATCTGCGCTGTTGAAAACCCATTCGCTCCCCCACATGATTACCGCATCGAGCGTGCACTGAAAAAGCATCGTGCCGGCGCACAGATGCTTCAACTTCAAATTGGTTATCACCCAGATCGCTTAGAAAAATTCTGCGCAGGTGTTGCAGCAACTGTGCCTGCATTAGCGCTGATTCCAAGCATTGTTCTTGTTAAGAGCTCCAAGCCACTTAATTTTATGAACGATAAGGTTCCGGGCATAGATGTTCCACAAGCAGTAATTGATCGCGTTGCTCAATCTAACGATCAAGCAGAGGCTGCATATCAACTAGCACTCGAACAGTGTCAACACGCACTCGCCCAACCAGGTGTGCGTGGATTGCACATTACAGATTTCCGCCACGATGACACTCTTGAGCGGTTAATGCAAGACCTCGGCCGAAGACCAAACCAATACAAATAACAGGAGCAATGCACATGCATACAGTCGTTCAATCAGCGTCAAAGACCGTCACTATTGGTCACGACCAACCTTTTTGCATTATTGGTGAACGCATTAACCCAACAGGCCGCAAGAAGTTTCAAGAGTTATTGCGCGCCGGCGATCTTTCAACAATCGCTGTCGACGTTGAATCTCAGGTCAAAGGTGGCGCGGACATGCTCGATGTCAACATGGGTGTTCCACTTACTGATGAACCAGCTTTATTGTCTAAGGCAATTAAATTAATTCAAACTCTAACAGACCTACCAATTTGTATTGATTCATCCGTTATCGAAGCTCTGCAAGCTGGTCTTGAGGCTTACGAAGGCAAAGCACTCGTTAACTCAATGACGGGCGAAGATGATCGCATGGAGTTAATCTTGCCATTAATTAAAAAGCACAACGCTGCAATCATTGCTCTGCCAAATGATGAGACTGGAATTCCTGCAACTGCTGCAGAGCGTATTGTTATTACTGAAAAGATTATTCGTACCGTTGAAAAGCACGGTATCTCACTCGATAACTTAGTAATCGATCCACTAGCCATGACAGTGGGCGCAGATCCTGACGCAGTAAAAATTACTCTAGAGACAATTCACCTTATCCGTGAAAAGTGGGGTCTTAACATGACACTAGGTGCCTCAAATATCTCATTTGGTCTTCCAAATCGTCATGCTCTCAACGCTGCGTTTTTACCAGCTGCTATGTCGCATGGTCTGACTTGTGCTGTTATGGATGCGCGCACACCGGCGATTAATGAAGCCGTTCGCGCTGCAGATCTATTGCTCGGTATGGATGCCTGGGGCGGAAATTGGATTTCACGTTTTCGTGCGCAAGAAGCTGCAAAGAGCGAGGGATAAATCATTAGCAAAAAAGAGCTCGACCCATCGCTGATTCCAGCACACGATGGAACAGGTCGCATTAAGCTGACTTTTCGCGTGCTCGAAAAAGATGGTTCAGTTGCAAATGAAAAGGGTTTCACCGTTCCAACTGGTGTCAGCGCATTTGATGCTGCATCCTGGAACGGCATTGCGATTGATTCAACCTGTGGTGGATATGGCACATGCAAAAAGTGTCGTATCAAAGTAACAACAGGAGATGTCGAACCATCAAAGTTAGATTACCGAGCATTTACAGAAACTGAGATCAACGAGGGTTGGCGTCTTGGTTGTCTTGTGCGCGCAGCTAAAGATGTCACTGTCGATGTGCCACCACTGACAACTCGTCCAAAGGCTGCAACCGTTGGTGTTGGTCGCCAAGTTATCTTGCGCCCGGCAGTTCAAAA
>JBPCTE010000004.1:0-6977 GCA_051006495.1 Candidatus Planktophila sp. | reverse complement strand
GAAATAACCACCGTGTTCAAAGCCACAGCTTTATCACCTTCATATTCGATTGTGACTTGCGTCTTTCCATCTGGACGTAAATATGGCAAGGCACCAGTTTTGCGAACCTTCGAAAGTTGCGCGGCCAATTCATGAGCCAACCAGATAGGAAGTGGCATCAACTCCTTTGTATCATCGCAAGCGTAGCCAAACATCAATCCTTGATCGCCTGCCCCTTGTAGATCCAAAGGATCTATCGAAGAAGCAACACGATTTTCGTATGCGTCATCAACGCCCTGCGCAATATCTTGGGACTGCTGACCGATAGATACTGATACGCCACAGGAATTGCCATCAAAACCTTTTACTGATGAGTCATACCCAATATTCAGAACGGTTTCGCGAATTATGCCTGTGACATCAGCATAAGCATCTGTAGTTACCTCACCTGCCACATGTACTTGACCCGTAGTAATCAAAGTTTCAACCGCAACTCTTGATTTCTTATCTTGACCAATCAAGGAATCTAGAATTGCATCGGATATTTGGTCAGCAATCTTGTCAGGGTGACCTTCAGTCACGGATTCAGAGGTAAATAGTCTTTTAGCCATTGGCATAACCTAACCTAGAAACGACTTTATCGAGAATATATGTGGCTACTTTAGCCTTGGAAGTTTGCTCGATATAAAGACTCTGGCCATCGGCGCTAATGAGATACCCGGCGCTCTGATCCGATCCGAAGACCGCACCGTGCGATACGTCATTAACAAAAATAAGATCTAGATTCTTGGCTTTGAGTTTAGCTAAAGCAAGTTCTTCTAAATTCGAAGTTTCAGCGGCAAACCCGACAACTACCTGCGAATCCTTCGCGTCTGCACTGAGATCGCGCAATATGTCTTCGTTGGAGATTAGATTGATAGTAGATAGTTTATCCTTTTTAATTTTTTCGGTGGAAACCGATTCAGGTTTCGCATCAGAAACAGCGGCAGCCATAATCAAGACATCAGTATCTTTCATCTCGTTCTTAAGAGCTAGATGCATCTCTGAGGCACTTTCAACTCTGATTGTATTGATCCCAGCGACATCTGAGATATTTGAGTTAGCCAAAATCATTGTTACAAGTGCCCCTCGATTTCGAGCCGCCAATGCCATGGCTTCGCCTTGTTTGCCAGAGCTTCGATTACCGATATACCGAACGGGATCAATTGCTTCTCTAGTTCCCCCGGCAGAGATGAGAACTTTCTTTCCTTTCAAATCCTGTTTTGAACCAATTTGCTCTAAGAATTGAGAGATAATTTCCGAAACATCAGGAAATCTTCCTACTCCCGAATCTTCCCCAGTCAAACGTCCAACGGCTGGTTCCATAACAATATATCCGCGCGATCTCAATGTTTGAACATTCGCTTGCGTCGTTGGGTTCAACCACATTTGAGGATGCATCGCAGGGACTAAGAATTTTACTTTCGAACTAGCAGCAACGACATTGGTCAATAGATCATCTGCTCTTCCTTGGACTAAACGGGCGAGCAAATCCGCCGTAGTTGGAGCAATCAGGATTGCTTCGGCTTTATCGGCTAGCGAGACGTGGTTAACTTTTTCAACATTTTGCCAAACTTGAGTATTTACACTTCTGCCTGAAAGCGCTTCCCACGTTGCCGAACCCACAAAATTCAAACTAGAAGGCGTTGGAACAACCGTTAGAGAAAAATCTAAATCTTGAAGCCGGCGCAGTAGTTCACAAGCTTTATAAGCTGCGATTCCACCACCAACTCCAAGGATTAACTCTCGCTTGGTACTGCTCATTGTGTTGAATTAAGCGGTTGGTTCTAGATTTTCGATTGTGAGAAGACCCTCATTTATCTCGCGCAATGCGATTGAAAGTGGCTTTTCATGTACATGAGTTTCAACCAGCGGTCCCACGTATTCAAGAAGTCCTTCACCAAGTTGAGAGTAATAAGCATTGATTTGACGGGCACGTTTAGCAGCGTAGAGAACAAGGCTATATTTTGAACCACTCTTATCTAGCAATTCGTCAATAGGTGGATTAGTAATTCCGTCCATTGTTTTTTACTCCTCGTTATGTGCGTTATTGGCTCTAGTGAGCAGAGGCTAAGGATAACAGTTTTTGCACCACGTTCTCGACCTGGTCATTTATAAGACGATGATCAAAAAATGAGGCCGCTGCGAGCTCTTCCTGGGCCAGGGCTAGGCGCTCGGCGCGTCTTTGCTCTGAATCTGTGGCGCGTCTTTCCAATCTTGATACTAATTCTTCCCATGAAGGAGGTTCTAAAAAGACAAGTATCGCCTCGGGCAAATGTGCCTTAACTTGCTTTGCACCATTTAACTCAATTTCCAATAATACGTTTACGCCAGAAGATAACTTCCGCTCAACGGCTTCCCGTGGCGTTCCATAACGAGCTCCCGCAAATTCTGCCCACTCCAAAAAATGATTCTTTTCTATTTCTTCGTCAAATTCACTTTCTGAAACAAAAAAATAATCAATCCCGTCCTTCTCATTTGGGCGCGGTTTTCGAGTTGTTGCGGAAATACTCACCCAAAAAGTTCCATGTTTGCGTATATAAGCCGCAATTGTGCTCTTACCAACTCCTCCCGGGCCTGAAAGAACAACAAGTTTTCCTCTACTGCCACCAGCCTGAAATTCCGCACTTAAGGAAGCAACTTGGTGTTTTCCTAAACCTTGAATACGGCGAGTTGGAGAAATTTTTAATCGTTCCATTATTAAGTTGGCTCGAATTTTACCCACACCATTAATTGAAGCCAACATTTCCGAAACTCGCATTTTTGCAATTACGGGATCACTTTGCGCTTGAAGGAAAATATCACTAATTGATAATTCGCCAGATTTAATCTTGCTCTTTGCGATAGCTCGTAGTTGACGTGATTCTTTAGCTTTTGCAAGGGCTGCACTTCGTTCCTCTGCACTAATTTTCGGAGGCAATCCCATGTGCTTAATCTAGTGGAAAATGTAGAATTTAAGAATTAAGAATCTCTAGTCCTATTTCCTTTGCGCGCTTACCGATCTCCACACCAGATGGTTCCCAAGCACTGGTAATGGGTCTTCCAATAACAACGAAATTCGCCCCAGCCGCAATTGCATCTGATGGCGTCATAGTTCGAGTTTGATCATCTTTACCCACCATTGAAAGAGGTCTCACACCGGGAGTGATAATGATTGATTTATCTCCAATAGCTCGACGAATCGTCCGGGTTTCTAACGGAGAACAAACAATTGCTTCAGCTCCAGAGTTAACTGCTAATTGTGCAAGTTGAGTGGCGCTTTGAATTGCGTCTTTTTCATAGCCTACGGACTTCACATCTGACTCCGACATCGATGTAAGTATTGTGACTGCCGTTATGTGAGTTTGCGGTGCCGCTTCAACTGCGGCTCTTATCATCGTCGAGCCACCGCTTGCATGAACCGTTAGAAATAATGGGCGCAATAATGCGGCGCTTTCAGCAGCGTGAGCAACCGTGTTAGGAATGTCGTGTAATTTCAAATCTAGAAAAATCTTCGCATCAGAGTTCTCAGTTACGGCGCGAACGCCTTCTCTTCCAAAATTTAGAAAGAACTCTAAACCAAGCTTAAAAACACTTACATATTCTTGAGTATGTGCGATCCACGCTTTAGCTAAATCTAAATCAGATGTGTCAACTGCAAGAATTATTGGAGCCTTTTCCATTTTCGCTTACTGACTCTCTTGTTCGAATGGTCGATGAGCAAACCCAACAGCTTGCGCCACTGAAGTGAAACCACGCGCTGAGAGTAAATCTTTTAATTCATTTTGAATCGAAATAATCGCTGCAGGATCTGAAAAGGAAGCTGTTCCGATGGAAACACCTTTGGCGCCTGCCAAAATTAATTCGAGGGCATCCCGTCCACTAGAAACCCCACCCATTCCTAAAATAGGAATAGCTGGCAACGCTTCATGCACTTGAAATATAGCCCGCACGGCAATCGGTCTAATCGCAGGACCAGATAAGCCACCAGTTTTACCACCAAGATGTGGGCGCATTGTCTCTAAATTAATCACCATAGATAAAACCGTATTAATCAAGGCAAGTCCATCAGCTCCGGCATCAACAACTCCCTTTGCAATTGATACTAAATCAGTTACATCTGGGGATAATTTTGCGATTATAGGTAGTTCGCCGCCGAGTGTTTTACGAACACCATCAATAACTCTGCGAGAAGCATCTGGATCGCACGCAAAAACTAATCCACGATTCTCCACATTAGGACAAGAAATATTTACCTCTAAAGCGCTGATCCCAGGAGCAGATCGAATTTTTCGAGCCAGCGTTGCATATTCTTCAACTGTTTCTCCAGCAATTGAAACAATTACACGCGCTTTTTGACTTACTAACCACGGTAAATCATGGGCCAAAAATGAATCTATACCTGGGCCTTGCAAGCCGATTGAATTAATCATTCCACTTGGAGTTTCTGCCATTCGTGGAGTAGGTCTTCCATGGCGAGGTTTGCTCATTACTGACTTTGTTACAACTGCTCCAATTTCGCGTAGATCAAAAAATTGAGCTAACTCCTTACCTGAACTTGCACACCCACTAGCCGTAAAAAGTGGTGAAGGAAACCACGCGTTTCCTAATGTTGTTGATAAATCAATCATGAATGCACCTCAGGAATTTTGCCTACGAAGCTCCACGCAACGTGAGATCCATCCATTACGGGCCCATCTATGCAAGAACGCTTCATAGAAATATTTCCGTCGGTGTCCTGGACTGGAAGAACGCAAGTCATGCAAATTCCAACGCCGCATGCCATCGACTCTTCTACAGCACATTGGTGTACAACATCACTTCCAGCAACAATTTCCGAAATTGCCCGTAACATTGGCATCGGTCCACACGAATAAATCACATCTACCAAGCCATCTGCGATTAAACCAGGAATTGGATCGGTAACTCGACCTCGTTCGCCCATTGATCCATCTTCAGTATAAATTCGTAAAACATTGACAGAGCGTTTGCCTTCCATTGGCGCATAAATCTTTCCACCTGTACTGGCACCTAAATACATGTCTACTCGACAACCCCTATTTTTAAGGACTTCCGCTAATCCAAAGAGTGGTGCGGAACCGTACCCACCACCTACAAGTAATGCACGAACAGGTTCGGTCGGAATTCCAAATGCTGTTCCGAGAGGAGCAATTAAATCTATTGAAGCGCCTTCGGTTTGGGAACAAAGCCACTTGCTGCCTTGACCGAAAGGAGCAACGATTAACTCCATTGAACCACCGTAAGGACCACTCAGTGAAACACGTGATATGGCAAATGCTCTACGCAGAATCATTTTTGCATTTTCGCCGCCAACTTTTATTGCAACAAAATTTCCCGGCCTGCAACTATTAACAATTTCGCCAACATTGAGCAAAATTTGATGGTATTGACCAACTCTTTTATTTGAAACAACTGTGGCAATAATCCGTAATGAAGATTTGTTAATTGTAGACACTTCAGGCCAACCAACTCTGAATTGATCGGATTGACAATTCTTCTCGTTGCAATGATTTAATTCCTTCAACTGCAGCTTTGAAGCCAGACGTTGTAGTGATACAAGGCACGGAACGTTGTACTGCTGCGGTTCGAATCATCCAACCATCTTGTCGCGTTCCACGTCCAACTGGCGTGTTAATAATCAAATCAATTTCTCCAGCATTTATAAGTTCTACAACAGTTTTTTCACCTAGCGGACCAGTGCCTTCAGAGTGTTTACGAACACGAGTACATGGAATCCGCCTTGCAGCTAGCGCATCAGCGGTTCCACCAGTTGCAAGCAATGTAAAACCTATTCGAGACAAATCTTGCGCTGCTTGTATTCCATGTGCTTTATCTTTATCTGCCAGACTCACAAATACTGTGCCATTCTTAGGTAAAGCACCGAAAGCGCTGATTTGTGATTTGGCATAACTCTGTCCAAATGAATTTGATATCCCCATAACTTCACCAGTCGAACGCATTTCTGGGCCGAGTACCGCATCTACGCCGCGTCCATCACTCCTTCGAAACCTGTTCCATGGAAGAACTGCTTCTTTAACAGAAATTCCTTTGGCAACACCATCTCCGGATTTTGGCAGTAACCCTTCAAGACGAAGCAGCGAGATTGAAGCTCCAACAGAAATACGAGCTGCGGCCTTAGCCAAGGCAACGCCGGTGGCTTTACTAACAAAAGGAACTGTACGAGAAGCGCGCGGATTTGCTTCCAAGACGAAGAGTTGCGAATCACTAATTGCAAACTGAATGTTGATTAAACCCCGAACTCCAACTGCATTGGCAATTTTTGCTGTTGCCTCTCTAATTGAAGATATTTGAGCTTTTGTAAGAGACATTGCTGGTATTACACATGCACTATCTCCCGAGTGAATACCTGCCTCTTCGATGTGCTCCATAACACCACCAAGAAATAGTTCTGTGCCATCGAAAAGTGCATCAACATCTATTTCAATCGCGCTATCTAAAAATCTATCTACTAGTACTGGATGATCGGGTGTGATATCTGTAGCCCTTGAAATGAATCCTGCAAGAGATTCATCATCATAAACAATCTCCATTCCCCGTCCACCTAAAACAAATGACGGGCGAACAAGAACCGGATAAGTAATCCTTTGAGCGATTGTTAGTGCTTCTTGTTCCGACGATGCCATTCCATATTCAGGTGCCAGCAGGTTCTCACTCTTAAGGATCTCGCCAAAAGCACCTCGTTCTTCAGCGAGATTGATCGCTTCTGGACTGGTTCCTAATATCGTGACACCAGCATCCTTCAAACCCGCTGCTAATCCAAGGGGAGTTTGCCCACCCAACTGAGTAATTACTCCAAGCACTGGACCTGCCAACGTTTCTGCATGAATAACTTCTAGAACATCTTCAAGAGTGAGTGGTTCAAAATACAGTCGATCGCTCGTATCGTAATCAGTTGAAACAGTCTCAGGATTGCAATTAATCATCACCGTTTCATAATC
>JBPCTE010000003.1:0-2616 GCA_051006495.1 Candidatus Planktophila sp. | reverse complement strand
AGATTGTTGCTCTCATGCAAAACGTGCTGAGTTCAGCAGTAGAACGTTAGGGGAGTTCTAAATGATTTCACTCTCCGAACTATCGAAAAAGAGACTTCACTTTGTTGGTATTGGTGGCGCTGGTATGAGCGGATTAGCCCGCATTGCTTTAACTCACGGTGCACATGTGAGCGGCTCCGATGAAAAAGATTCATCCGTTTTAGCTGCACTCTCAGCACTCGGTGCAAGAGTTTTTTCTTCCCACAACGCAGATCACGTTAAAGGCGCCGATCTTGTTATTTATTCAAACGCGATTTCTGCCTCCAATTCAGAGAGAGTTACCGCGGCCTCATTAAATATTCCGACGTATACGCGCGCGCAAGCCCTCGCCTTATTGATGAGTGAATCAAAGAGCATCGCCGTAGCGGGCACGCACGGTAAAACCACAACATCTTCAATGCTTACCGTCGCACTTCAGGCATGCGGAGTTGATCCTTCATTCGCAATTGGTGGAACCATTAGCGCTTCAGGCTCCAATGCACATAGGGGTACTGGCGAATATTTCGTTGCAGAAGCCGATGAATCAGATGGTTCTTTTATTGAGTACAAACCATTTGGTGCAATAGTTACCAATGTTGAACACGATCACGTTGATTATTTCGCGACTCCAGCCGATGTAACGGCAGCCTTTGAAGAGTTTGTTCGCACTATTTCCCACGACGGTTTCTTGGTTTATTGCGCCGATGATCCTGGCTCTTTGGCATTGGGTCAATCTACAAAGGGAGTTCTAGCAATTTCATATGGTGAAAATCCAGATAGTGATTTGCGTATCGACCAGGTAGAACTCGGCGCAAAAGGTTCCAACGCCCGCGCTCTCTGGAAAGGAAAATCAATAGGCCACCTCGAACTAAATGTTCCAGGCCGTCACAATGTTGATAACGCAGGTGCTGCACTAGCAGTGGGTTTGCATCTTGGGTTGCCTACCGCTGGACTATTAGCGGGACTAGCTTCATTCGCCGGAACAGGCCGCCGCTTTGAATTAAAAGGAACTGTTCATGGAATACGCGTCCTTGATGATTATGGACATCACCCAACTGAGATTCGCGTAACTTTAGATGCTGCACGCAGATACGCAGGAGATGCTCGCTTGTTAGTCATTTTTCAACCACATAGATATTCACGCACACAAGCATTTATGTCAGAGTTTGCAACTGCGCTTTCATTTGCAGATGAGGTTATTTTGCTTGAAGTTTACGCGGCAAGTGAAAAACCAATTCCCGGAATTAGTTCAGAAGTAATCGCAGAATCCATGCAGAATGGCAGATACATCCCGAATTTTGTTGATGCAACAGATGCCATCGTTGAGATTGCCAAACCCGGAGATGTCATCATGACTCTGGGTGCCGGAGATGTGTCTTCTCTAGGGCCAATAATTATTGATGGATTAACAAAACGATTTACTAATAACTAAACTAATCATGCCTCGAAAAGTCAAAATACTTCTGGCAGTTATTCTGATATCAACTTTGACGTATTTATTTGGTTGGTCATCCGTATTTACAGTTAAGAAAATCGAATACAAAGGTCTTACCAATGCGGTTCAAATTTCTGCAGTAGAAAGAAAAGTAGGAAATCTCAATGAAATTAAGTTGGCACGCATAGAACCGCGCCGCATCGCCAACTCAATCAAAACTCTTTCATGGATCAAAGACGTCGATGTCACGCGAGATTGGATTACCAGCTCTGTAACTATTTCAGTGACGGCTCGAGTGCCGATAGGTGCATTTGCAGGCAGATATATCGATGCCACAGGGGCAATTTTTGACCCCGTGGGCCCTGCCACGAACGTGCCGCAAGTAAGTGCACCAACTCCAGAGATTGGATTATTAGCCGTAAAACTATTCACATCCTTACCGGAAGATTTTCGTCAAAATATCTTGTCCATGAACGCCCGCAGCGCCAGCGATTTTTCAATGACTCTTCGGGGTCAACAACGGGGGCTGACACTTCGATTTGGAAGTGCGGAAGAAATCGATCTAAAAATCAAAGTATTTAATGCACTTACGGCACTTGAAGAAAATAAAAATATTTCAACTATTGATGTTTCGGCACCACATGCACCGATTGTTAAGTAAGAAAAAAATTTAAAAATAATTCGTGGCGATGTTTGCTTACGGGGTTAATTCGCTTTACTTTCACCTCACGAATAAGAGAGAACACTAAATCTCAACTCGAGGTTTACCGTTCTCAAGGAGGAGTACCGTGGCTTCACCGCAGAATTATTTAGCTGTCATCAAAGTTGTTGGTATTGGTGGCGGTGGAGTTAATGCAATCAATCGAATGATTGATGTCGGACTCAAAGGCGTCGAGTTCATTGCAATTAATACTGATGCACAACATTTGTTAATGAGTGATGCTGATGTGAAATTAGATATCGGTCGTAAATCAACTCGCGGACTTGGCGCAGGTGCAGCTCCTGAAAAAGGTCGCGAAGCAGCACTTGATCACATTGATGAAATTGAAGAAATTTTGCGCGGTGCAGACATGGTCTTAGTTACCGCAGGAGAAGGTGGCGGAACAGGAACAGGTGGCGCACCTGTAGTTGCAAAAATTGCACGCGAAATTGGCGCACTAACA
>JBPCTE010000002.1:0-3270 GCA_051006495.1 Candidatus Planktophila sp. | reverse complement strand
TGCGGCTTTGCGTTCTGTTGCATGCGCCGCATCGCGAGCCGCATCCAAAATCGCATCTGTATCAAATGTGACATTTAATCCGAGTTCAGCTTGAACCGCGGCAATCCATTCGTTCATGCCCCTACTTTACTTCTTACCGCCAAATAATCTGCTCAGAATTCCTGGTTCTTTTGGATCATTTGCATGACCTTGGCAACGATCTTTCTTAGCAACGCCTTTAAGGGCAGTCTCGATGTGATTACCACAACCAGACCAAGTTGGTTTACCGCACTTGCGACATGTAGTTCTGCTGCACATAACCGTTCCTTTACCTTGTGATGAGTGATTTAGATGCTGGTGAATTACTCCAAAGAAGGTATCCGCCATCAAGATTTACTGCATTAAATCCCAGCTCTTTTAGGAGCAAGGAAGCTGTGTGTCCACGTTGTCCTACTTGGCAAGTAACCAAGATGTCTTTATTTGTTAGTTCAGATTTACGTTCGCGGATTGAATCTACTGGCATATTGATTGCACCTGGAATTGTGCCGCGATCAAATTCAGCTTCGGTACGAACATCGATGAGTTCGTAACCCATGCTACGAAACTCATCTACTTGATTCCACTGAGCAGTTTCAATTAATCCGGATATGACGTTTTCGGCCATATATCCCAACATATTTACAGGATCTTTTGCAGATCCAAATGGTGGGGCATAAGCAAGTTCAAGATCTGCTAATTCTGGCGCTGTGATATCTCCGCGTATTGCTGTAGCAATGACGTCGATGCGCTTATCCACGCCTTCGATACCTACACCTTGGGCACCAAGAATTTCTCCACTCTTTGGTTCGAAAATTAGTTTTAGCGTCATTTGCTTTGCGTCTGGATAATATCCAGCATGAGAATTTGGATGCGAATGAATGACTGTGTAAGAAAGTCCCGCCGCCTTTAATCGTTTTTCATTCCACCCAGTAGTAGCAATCATTAAGTCGAAAACTTTAACAATTGCTGTACCAATGGTTTTAACTGGTCGAACCGTGCGTCCATTTATGTGATCAGCGACGACTCGACCGTGACGGTTTGCAATGTTGGCTAATGGAACAAGGGTGGACTCGCCATCTAAAGCATCTGTCTTTTCAGCGACATCACCTACTGCATAAATATCTTTATTGCTCGTCCGATTGAACTCATCAACTTTGATGCCGTTGCGCGGACCAGTTTCCA
The DNA here is from genome assembly GCA_051006495.1 of Candidatus Planktophila sp. Lineage (GTDB taxonomy): Bacteria > Actinomycetota > Actinomycetes > Nanopelagicales > Nanopelagicaceae > Planktophila. The sequence goes on along the minus strand of JBPCTE010000002.1, from coordinate 2,070 downwards.
ATCCCGCATTTTTTGCTAGCGAAATATCTGGACGAACTCCAATAGCCAAAATAATTAACTCCGCTGGTAACTCTGTTCCATCAGAAAGGGTTACTGTATTTGAATTTATTGCAGAAACACTTACTCCGAGACGAAGTTCAACTCTCTGTAAACGCATCTCTTTTGCGACCAGTGTTGCCATTTCAGGATCCAGAGGGGCAAGGAGTTGATCCGATGCTTCAATCACTGAAGTTGTAATCCCTTTATGAATTAAATTTTCGGCAATTTCTACTCCGATGAATCCGCCACCAATTACAACTGCGCTTTGTGGTTTTTTGATAATTTGAGTAACAATTCTCTCCACATCTTCAACCGTACGAAGAGTAAGAGCTCGTTCAATCCCTGGAATTGGAGGAACTATCGGCGATGCACCAGGACTTAAAATTAGTTTGTCGTAATTTAGTAAGTACTTGCTTCCGCTCTCTAAGCTTTGAACCAACACTTCCTTCTTATCCGAATCGATGCTTAGTGCTTCAGTAAGAACACGAACATCAAGGCGAAAACGTGCGTGCAAGCTAGCTGGTGTCTGGAGAAGTAGGTCTTGTTCTTCTTCAATTACTCCACCAACATAATAAGGAAGTCCGCAATTGGCGTATGAAACATATCCACTTTTTTCTAGCACGATTATCTCTGCGTTAGCATCAAGCCTGCGCAATCTTGTTGCAGCAGACATCCCACCAGCGACACCACCAATTACTACAATTCTCGTCATTATTGAACTACCGGTAATCCTTGGTTTTGCCAATCAATAATTCCTACATCCAGATTGAAAAGAGATGTAAAGCCCGCATTGTTCATCTTTTCAACCGCGATTCCTGAACGACGTCCACTTCGGCAATAAACCGCGTATGACTTTGTTTTATCTAACTGTGCGATGCTCATTTCAAATTGACTACCCTCAACGTCAACGTTGATCGCATTTTCCAAGTGTCCTTCTATGAATTCTGCTGCTGTACGTACATCCAGCACAATAACTCCAGGTTCGGCTATCTTGGAAGCAAATTCTTGGGATCCAAGATTAGTTATTGCTCCTTCACTTGAGCAGCTAGTGAGAAGCAAGGTAGAAATAAATAAAACTGAGAGTAATTTTTTCATCTTTTTCTATGCCAAGCTTAAAAATAATTTTTGAAGTTGTGCGGTTACCGCTTCAGAATTTGATTTGTTTTCCACTAAGCACTCTTTGAGGCTCGTTGAAATCAAGGTAAATGCTGCTGTATTTACTGCTTTCGCAACGGCGGACATCTGAGTAACAATTTCATCGCAATTTCGACCTTCTTCAAGCATTCGGGAAACCGCTCCTAGTTGACCCTGGGCTCTGTTAATTCGCTTAACGATTAATTCGATCTGCTCTTGATCATTGAGCACATGTGTAACTTTCTTGGCAGCCATCACAAGTTCCTCCCTAATTCTTTGATTAACACTTACAGCGATCCTGTTCAGCAACATTCGAAAGAGCTTCTTCGATGTGCTGTCCGCATCCTGACCAGGTTGGTTTCTTGCATATATGACATAAAACTTGAGAACACATAAGCGTTATCTCCATCGTCTTGAGTGATTATTGATGGAGTCTACATACCCCTAGGGGTATAGTCAAATTCTCGTTAAGTGATGCTTTGCACCCGAAATTAGCGGGAAGCTTGGTACGTGCCTCGCGCACTAAAAGTTCGAAATACCACCTGTAAGAGTTGAATATTGCGTGCTCTAAATCCAGCCGCAGAACTTAGAAGATAGTAATTCCACATTCGACGAAAACGTTCGTCATAATTTGGAATTTCACTCCAGTTTGCGTTGATATTTTTATGCCAAGCCATGAGGGTTTTGTCATAGTCAGGACCGAAATTATGTACATCTTCGATGATTATCTTCTTTTCTACGGCCCGAGAAATCTGACCTAGTGATGGAAGTACGCCACCAGGAAAAATATAACGATCAAAAAATTGATCGGTCACCTGTTTTGAGAGATTAGATGCGATTGTGTGATGCAACATCACTCCATCAGGTTTCAATAACGAAACACACTTATCAAAGAAG
>JBPCTE010000001.1:0-25596 GCA_051006495.1 Candidatus Planktophila sp. | reverse complement strand
GGAAAAATATAACGATCAAAAAATTGATCGGTCACCTGTTTTGAGAGATTAGATGCGATTGTGTGATGCAACATCACTCCATCAGGTTTCAATAACGAAACACACTTATCAAAGAAGGTTCCGAGATTCTTTGGTCCAACATGCTCCATCATTCCAACTGAAACAATGCGATCAAAAGAACCCACTAAATCTCGATAATCCTGTTGGATATATTCGAGTGGAAGTTTTCCATTGCGTTCACGTGCCAGAGCAATCTGATTATCTGCCGGACTTATTCCAACTCCAGTGACACCATAGTTAATAGCTGCATATCGAAGGAAACCTCCCCAACCACATCCGATATCTAAAATTCTCATCCCAGGCTTTAGATGTAACTTTTGTGCTATCAAATCGAATTTATCTAACTGTGCTTCCTTTAGATTTTTTGCATCAGCCCAATATGCGCAGCTATAGGCCATCTCAGGATCGAGCATTCGCTGATATAAATCATTGCCGATGTTGTAATGATGTTTAGCATTTGCAGCAGCTCTGCTCTTGGTCTGGCGATTCAGAACCGTTGATTTTATGGCGTGTGCGATGAGCGAAACACTTGGCTTAAGTTCTTTGCTTACATTTATTTCCAAAAGCCGTGTCAGCATCTCATCGATTGCTTCGCAGTCCCACCAACCATCCATATATGCCTCGCCCAATCCAAGGGATTGTTGAGAAATAATTCGGTCCCATAATTTTTGATCGTGAACCTGAATGGACCATGGAGCCGAACCATTTACCTCGATGCCAGCTTTATCCAGAATCGAAAGGCATATCGCTTTGCTATTCACGGCCAATATTTTGCCAAAAAAGTTTTTTGAAGAAAAGGGTTTTTACAATCTTCCTGCCTGATGAACTCGCTTTAAGAACTCTTGGGTCTTTGGATTCACGGGATTATGTAAAACTTCCGTGGCGCTTCCTCGTTCAAGAATATTTCCTGATTCAAGAAAACAGACTTCGTCTGCCACCTGAGTGGCAAAGCCCATTTCGTGAGTGGCAAGAACCATTGTCATGCCATCCTGCTTTAGGTCACGAACAATGCTGAGCACCTCGTTTACTAAAACGGGATCGAGAGCTGAAGTAATTTCATCTAGCAAAAGAAGTCTGGGATTAACCGCTAGAGATCTAATAATTGCAACACGCTGTTGTTGTCCTCCCGATAAACGGTCAGGATATTGATCAGCTTTATCAGCTAAGTCAAAGCGTGAAAGTAGCGCCTTCGCAGAAATACGAGCTTCCTCTTGTGTCTTGCCTTGAACTTTCATGGGCGCAAGTGTGATGTTCTCCAAAACTGTCTTATGTGGAAAAAGATTAAATGATTGAAAAACCATTCCAAGTTTGCGCCGTATCTCATCAACATTAATCAGTGGATCTGTGATCTCTTTTCCATCTAATAAAATCTGTCCATCATCAATGGTCTCAAGCAGATTGATGCATCGAAGAAGAGTGGATTTCCCAGAACCAGATGCACCTATTAGAACTGTGGCCGTGTGTTCAGGAACGATTAGTGAAAGCTGATTAAGCACAACTTCTTCACCAAATGATTTGCGAATATCTTTAAGCTCAAGAACATTACTCATTAGATCGCACCTTCTGAGCTCTGGGCATTCGTACGTTGTCTTATAGCTCTATCTGTATAACGTGTCATTGGAATTGTTATCAGCAAGAAGAGAATTTCAGCTACTACATAAGGTGTGTAATTAAATGTTCGACTTGCATTGATTTGAGCAGCTCGTACTGCATCGGTTACACCGAGAATAGAGACAAGACCTGTGTCTTTTAGAAGCGATACAAAGTCATTAAGTAGCGGTGGAACAACTCGTCTGATTGCTTGTGGCAAGACAACAAATCGCATTGTTTGCCCCGATGTCAGTCCAAGAGATCTAGCTGCAGCGCGCTGACTCGGGTGAATTGAAAGAATTCCACTACGAATAACTTCTGCAACGTAGGCCGAATAAGTAAGGACTACTGCAACTGTACCGAGAAAAATTACATTACTTGAGATTCCTTTGAGTCCAAGAGCTGGAACACCGAAGCCAACGAGCAAAATAATCAAGATAAGCGGAGCGCCACGGAAAATATCAACGTAGGCAGTTGCTAAGAATCTAAAGGGAGTAAGTGCAGGTGACTTTGTTGTGCGCATCAAAGCAAGGCCGAGTGCAATTACTCCGATTGCGGCTCCACCCATAAAAGTGAGTTGGAGATTGATCCATAATCCTTTTATGACAGTGGGAAATACCTCTTTGCCATATTCAATATCGAAAAATGTTGCTTTGACGCTCTGCCAGCCAGGGGATGTAACAAGAACTATGGCAAGAGTTCCCAGAACTAAAAAAGATGAAACCGCAGCAATTAAAATTTGCTTGCGGTTAATTGCTCGGCGCGTGCCTTGGCGCTCTATTTCACGTGAGCTTGGCGACCACGCAGAGTTATCTCTCTCTGTCATGGCCGCCAAACTACCGTGTTTACTTATTGTTTGTGCTTATGGCTTTAATACTGGCGCGCCAGCATCAGTTGCAAGCCACTTGTCTGTGATTGCAGCGAGTGTTCCGTCAGCTGTGATTGCATCCACTGCTCCAGAAACACAAGAAGTTAACTTGCTTGCCTTTGTAAGCAAGAGACCGAATTGGTCACCACTTCCTGTTGATGGTAGCTGTCCAACGATAATTCCGTTTGGTACTTCTACACCTGAGAGATAGAAAGCTGTTGGAAGATCAACGACCAAACCATCAATCTGCTTATTCTTGAGTGCGGATACACCAGCTGCGTTGTCATTAAATACCTGAGGCTTTGCCCCAATTTGGCTTTCAATCGCATCGAGTGAAGTTGTACCAACAGCTGCACCAAGCTTCGCGCTCTTTAGATCTGCAAGAGATGTCTTGCCTGCGATCTTGCTTCCCTTGAAGGAAACGATTGCTTGTGGCGCTGTGTAATAAGGAGATGAGAAATCAACTGCGTTCTTGCGCTCATCTGTAATTGAGAATTGCTGCAAGTTGAAGTCAAAGTTCTTTTCTCCTGGAGTCACAGCAGAATCAAATGTGGTACGAACCCATACAACTTCATCATTTGTAAATCCAAGTTGCTTTGCAACTGCGTATGCAACTGCGCCTTCAAAACCTTCGCCAGACTCTGGCTTGTCATCGATCACCCATGGGTAATATGCAGGTTCGCCGGTTGCAATTGTTAGCTTTCCAGCAGTTACCGTAGCAAGGTCAGCCTTCGCACATGATGCGGCAGATTCTGTTGTTGCAGAATCTGATGATGAACATCCTGTAAGTGTTAGTGCTGCCGCAATTACAACAGCTGAAAAAATTCCAAAACGCTTCTTCACAAGTTCTCCTCTAATGTGGATTGTTATAAGCGAAGGCTATAAAGATGAGTTATTAATGTCTACACGCGAGTTATATGCAAAAAGCCACCCTTTGCAGAATGGCTTTAAGTGTGGTGGCGGGTGAAGGATTTGAACCTTCGAAGGCAGAGCCGGGGGATTTACAGTCCCCTCCCATTGGCCGCTCGGGCAACCCGCCAAGGTCGTACGTTTTACGGCGGGTGAAGATTACCTCAATTTAATCGGTAGAGGTTAATCAGCAGAGGTAATTCGTCGCTTACGGGAGCGAATAGCCAACCCAATAAGCAGAAGTATGCAAGCCCCAAGGATTACCTTGACTGAATTCACAAGAAGATTCGATCCAGATTCTGAATCTGTTGTACTTTTATTCTCACTTGTTGCAACAACAACTTCTCTTAAATTAAATGTGTAACTTCCATTTAGAACGTGACCGTCGGCTGATGCAACGCGATATTTAACTTCAAATACCCCGGTCTCTGATGTGGTGTTGATCAATCGTGAAATGACATTACCGTCAGTAGCAGTTTCACCCATTCCAAGATCTTCTCCGCTTGGGGTTAATACAGAGATTGAGTTTCCGCTTCCTAAATTAAGCAGTGGCTCATTAAATTCGATTTCTATTTGTTCTGGCAATTTTTGAATTGTTGATGCAGAACTTGGATTTGAAGAGACCAACTCTGAGTGAGCATAGGCCGTTGGAAATGCTGTAGTGAGAAGGGTGACGACAAGAACAAGAAGTAATTTTTTCATGCGCTCTTCTTGGGGTGGGTTAGTAGGAAATTTATTACATTTTCAGCAAATGTAGCAGAGAGCTCAGGTGAATGGGCGCCTTTATTTATACTCCACAACTCAGAAGTAGTACCAGCTTTACATCCTTTGTATCTTAAAACAGTTGTCTCAGCACCAGAAATTTTTCTGTCTAGATCTAAACGCGGAAGCACTCTCGCGGGATTCTTGCCACACTCATTAATCTTTCCCCAAATATCAATTGTCTTGCGGGCCGAGGGATAAGCATTTCCAAACAAATATCCCCCCGTATACGAAATAACCGCGTCATTAGTTCCATGAATTTGCAACACGCTTACTGGCGAAGTTGGTTTGCAGCTACGTGTATTTGAATACGTCGAACCGGCAAGACTGACAATTGCTGCAATTCGATCGGATTGCTTGCACGCCATGTGATGAGCCATGAATCCACCATTTGAGTGTCCGACGAAATAAATGCGGGTTGGATCAACCGAATAATCCTTAGAAACTGTATCGATGATACTCAGTAAATACGCTTCATCATCTACTTGGCTGGAGTCGAAATTACAACATGCAGGTGTTGCATTCCAATACAGGTAACCATTTGAATCTTTGCTTCCGCTCGGATAAACAGCCAGTATTCCTTTTTCCTCGGCAGCTTTTCCAAGTGCGAAGTAACTCTCTGCATACGGTGCCTCCGCTGTATATCCGTGAAGTGCAATCAACAATGGCGCTGCAGTTCCAGATTGGTAAGTGCTTGGAACAACCAGAGTAAATGGTCGATCTCCTGGATATGCGATTTCAGCGGCACTTGATTGAGAGATCGGAAACAGAGTCAACAATAAAATAAATATGGAGAGCCGCACCCGAAACATGGAGAAAATCTAGTCTACCCAAGCAAGAATTTCATTACTTTTCGGGTGAGAAGATACGATGAGCCAATGGCAGATAGCAGTTTTGATATAACTTCCAAGATAGATCGCATGGAATTAGATAATGCGATTAACCAAGCAATTCGTGAAATTGATACTCGCTTTGACTTCAAGAACACAGGTTCTTCAATCGAACTCAAAGGCGAAGTGATAAACATTGAAGCAGATACTGAAGAGCGCGCAAAAGCTGCACTTGATGTAGTTAAAGACAAGATGGTTAAACGTGGGGTGTCCCTAAAGCATTTGGATGCTGGCGCTCCACAACTAAGTGGAAAAATTTATAAGATTGCGGCTGCTCTAAAAGAAGGTATTTCTACAGAAAATGCAAAGAAGGTCGCGAAATTCTTACGCGATGACGGTCCCAAATCTTTGAAGACTCAAATTCAAGGCGATGAACTTCGTGTCACTAGTAAGAGCCGCGATGATTTGCAGACAGCCATGGCGCTTGTAAAAGATGGCGCCTGGGACTTCGCAGTTCAATTTACGAATTTCCGCTAATTGTCTAGATATAAAACCGGTTTACTCTTTGGCGTATCTGCCTACACATTGTGGGGTGCATTCCCCTTGTACTGGCCACTTTTACAACCTGCAAATCCGATGGAGATTGTTTCGCATCGTGCGGTTTGGTCGCTCTTTTTCTGTTTAATCGCTCTTGGTATTAGCAAGCAACTCAAGAGCACCTACGCACTACTTAAGAACCCAAGAGTTTTTATTCGTTTGTTTCTCGCTGCGGCGCTGATATCAGTCAATTGGATTGTTTATATCTGGGGAGTAAACCATGGGCACGTTGTAGAAACCGCACTTGGGTATTACATCAATCCCCTGATTATCATCACTTTTGGCGTTGTGATGCTCCGCGAAAAAATGCGCATACTTCAATGGACTGCAGTAAGTTTTGGCGCACTCGGAGTCATTGTTCTAACGATTGATTATGGTCGACTGCCTTGGATTGCATTGGCGCTAGCTTTTTCTTGGGGCTCTTACGGGCTTGTAAAGAAGCAACTAAACCTTGGAGCCCTTGAGGGACTTGCGATTGAAACATTGCTATCGCTGCCTATTTATGGTGGTTATTTGATCTTCATCGGCCTCAATGGAACTGGCCAACTCGGTTCATCTCTTGGTTTATCTCTGCTGCTCATCGGTGCCGGTGTTGTTACTGCGATTCCGCTCTTATTATTTAATGGTTCAACAACTCGACTACCTTTTACGATCATCGGTTTGTTGCAATACATCACACCAACAATTCAATTCTCAATTGGTGTGTGGGTTCGCCACGAAGATATGCCAACAGCGCGATGGGTTGGATTTATGATTATTTGGGCTGCGCTAATTACACTAGCGATTGATTTAATTAAATCAGGCCGTACGGTCAATAACAGCGTCACACAGGGATAACAGCGCACCTGTTGCATCGGAGACTGGCAATGGACCGAGTGCCGTGCGAGCTTGCTTAGCAATTGAAAGTAATTGAGATCGTGATTCATCGAGAGCTCTATGTTGACGTAATTCGCGAAGTACTTGGGCAACAGTTGCTTCATCATCAATTGGGCCACTTAGCAAGTGACGAAGTTCGGCATCTGCAGGATCGGCAGACTTCATTACATTTAACGTTACAAGCGTTGGAACGCCTTCGCGCAAATCTGTTCCAGGGGTTTTTCCTGATTCAAATGATTCACTAGCTATATCGATTACATCATCGGCTAATTGAAAGGCAACACCCATTTTTTCTCCGAAGAGAGTCAGTGTTTCCATCACATCGCGCGGTGCACCAGAAAGCAGTGCACCAAAGCGAGCACTAGTTGCAATAAGAGAACCAGTTTTATCAGCAACAACATTTAGATAATGTTCTAGTGCATCGATACCTGCACTTGGTCCTTGAGTTTCCATGATCTGCCCAATAACGAGTCTTTCAAATGTTCTTGCTTGCAATCGAACAGCTTCTGCACCCATATCTGCCAGTAAATCTGAAACCTTTGCAAAGAGGTAATCACCAGTCAAAATAGCTACTGAGTTAGTCCAGCGAGTGTTTGCGCTCATAACTCCACGACGAAGCGGTGCTTCATCCATAACATCATCGTGATACAAAGTACCGAGATGAGTTAATTCGCAGACAACCGCAGCATCAATGACCTGTGCTCTGTGTGGATCTCCATAATGGGATGCGATGAGAGTCAGAAGTGGGCGCAAACGCTTTCCGCCAGCATCGACAAGGTGACGAGAAGTTTCGATAACTAATGGGTACTTACCAACTATTTGTTCGCGTAGTCGGGTTTCCACTAGAGCTAAACCGTCGGAGAGCTGCGCCTCAAACTCTGGCGAAATCTCAGGAATTCCGAGTGATGCCATTATCGAATAAAGATCGCGATGTTGCTAATGAAATCAAGAAGCGGTGAAGGAAATACACCTAGAAAGATTGTCAGAACAACGGAGAACAAAACTGTAATGCGAGTCAGTATCGAAGGAATCAACACGCTTGTTGCATCTTCAAGGGGATCTGTGAAGAACATCAAGACAATAACTCGAATATAGAAAAATGCTGCAATCGCACTTGAGAGCACACCGGCAATAACAACTGCCTTTGATCCACTTTCATATGCTGCAGAGAAGATTGAAAATTTTCCAATAAATCCGCTTGTAAGAGGAATTCCAGCAAATGCCAAGAGGAAAGTTGCAAAAGAAGTTGCAACCCAAGGAGAGCGCTTTCCAAGTCCAGCCCAGCGGTTGAGATCTGTTACTTCTCCAGCGCTATCTCGAACAAGTGTTACGACTGCAAATGCTCCAACAGTTGCTACGCCGTATGCAAACAAGTAATAAATGCTTGCATCAAGTCCGGCTTTATTAAGTGCAAGAACACCTGTTAGCAAGAAACCTGCATGAGCAATTGATGAATAAGCCAACATGCGCTTTACGTCGCGCTGAGCGATCGCAACGAGTGATCCAAATACCATTGTGAGAATTGCTATGCCAGTAATTAAAGGGCGCCAAGACCACTCTGCATTAGCAAATGATGTGTAATAAATACGGAGCATCGCACCAAAGGCTGCAACCTTTGTTGCAGCTGCCATAAATGCTGTTACTGGCGTCGGTGCACCTTGATACACATCTGGTGACCACGCATGAAAAGGAACTGCGCCAACTTTAAATAGAAGTCCTATGGAAAGGAATGCGATACCAATGAGAAGGAATACATCGTTTCCGGTACCGCCAACTACTGCAGTGCGAATACCTTCAAATGTGACTGAACTTGAGTATCCATAAAGATAAGCGGCTCCAAATAAGAAGAATGCAGATGAAAACGCACCTAACAAGAAGTACTTGAGTGCAGATTCTTGTGAAAGAAGTCGACGCCGACGTGAAAGACCTGCCATTAAATAAAGAGGTAATGAAAGAACTTCCAGGGCCACGAAAAGCGTGATGAGATCTGATGAAACCGGGAACAAAAGCATTCCGGCAACAGCAAAGAGTGTGAGTGGGAAAACTTCAGTAAGTTGCTGTCCGCTCTGAATTGATTCGCGTTCTTCTGGCGAACCAGGAATGGCCGCTGCAGCGGCTGCGAAGTTAGCAGTATCTGCAATAAGAAATACAGCGATGATGGCAATGACAAGAATTGATGCCTGAAGTAAAACTCCCGGACCGTCGATGATGACTGAACTCATCGCTGCAGAAGTAGAACCTGAGTTTCTAATTCGCCAAACTTGAACGAGTGAGAGAACTAGCGTTCCAATACTCACGCTTACTTGAGCAATTGGACGAATTGATTTGGAGGCAAAAGCTTCAATTAATACACCAATGATTGCGCCCGCAAGAACTACCAATATTGGAGAGAGTAGCGAGTACGAAAGTGTGGGTGAAATAAACTCACTCATTTACTTGCCTCCATGTGTAGGTGCTGGATCGGTAAATCCCATTTGCGAAACAACGTGCGCAGCTGCTGGATTAATTATGTTTAGCGCTGGTGCTGGATAGAAACCAAGGAGAACAATAATTGCAATCACTGGAGCAATAGCAATCTTCTCGCGGAGGTTTAAATCCTTAAGGTTTTCATTTTCAGGAGCGGTTGGACCATGTAGCGAACGTTGCACCGGAATTAAGATATACAGCGCGGCTAAAACAATTCCAAATGTCGCAATAACTGCAGCAACTGGATAGCGCGTAAAGGTTCCCACAAGAACTAAGAATTCGCTTACAAAACTTGAGAGACCTGGAAGCGCCAAGCTCGACAATCCAGCAATAAAGAATGACCATGCCATCACTGGAGTTACACGTTGCAATCCACCAAAGTCTGCAATTGTTGAAGATCCGCGACGCGAGATCATCCAACCCGCGACCAAGAAGAGCGCCGCTGTAGAGAACCCGTGGTTAAACATGTACAACGTTGCACCGCTGTGGCCCTGAGTTGTCATCGCAAAAATTCCGAGTGTGATGAAACCAAAGTGCGAAATTGATGTGTAAGCAATCAAGCGCTTGATGTCCTTTGCTCCTATTGCAAGGAATGCGCCATAGATAATTGAAATAACTGAAAGAGTAATTATCAATGGCGTGAAAGTCTTGGTTGCATTTGGAAAAAGCGCTAAGCAGTATCGAATCATTCCAAATGTTCCGACCTTGTCGAGAACACCTAGAAGAAGAACAGATGTACCAGGAGTTGCTGATTTAGCAGCATCTGGCAACCATGTGTGAAATGGAAAGAGCGGAGCTTTAATAGCGAATGCGATAAAGAATCCTAAGAACAAGAGGTTCTCTGTAGTAGAACTCATTTCAAGTTGTGAGAGCGCAGCAATGCTAAAAGTATGTCCGCCTTGTTCGCCTGAGAGTACGTACAGAGCAATAATTGATGCGAGCATAAGCAAGCCACCAAATAGTGAATAGAGCAAGAACTTCACAGCTGCTGCTGCGCGTTCTCCGCTTCCGTATCCACCAATAAGGAAGTAAACCGGAACCAACATTGCTTCGAAGAAAACGTAGAAGAGGAATACATCAGTGGCTGCAAAAACGCCAAATGACATCGTCTGCAATACCAAAATCAAAATATAGAACGTCTTTGTACTCCAACGACCACCTTCAGATTCATTCCATCCGGCCAAGAGAACGATTGGCGTCAATATTGCAGTCATCAGAATCAAAACGAGTGCAATGCCATCAACGCCCACTGCGTACTTGATTCCAAATGCCTTTATCCAGTCATAGCTTTCGACAAATTGAATATCTGTATTTGCACGATCAAATTTAAATGTCATCAAAATAGTTGCAACCGCTGCAATTAGAGTGGTTCCTAAAGCAAATTGCTTCGCAAGTAATGTTTTTGACTGAGGAAGGGTTGCAATCAGCGCAGCGCCAACTAGAGGAATTGCCATGATCTTCGTTAATTAATTCATAGTGTCACCGCCCAAATCGCTGCAACTAAAGCGATCGCACCAATAACAATGAGCGCTGCATAGCTACGGACAAAACCTGTTTGTGTATTACGTAGCGCCCCACCAGAACCAAGTGCTGCTGCTGCAACTCCCCGGACTGTGCCATCTACAACCACATCATCGGTTTTAACAAGTAGGCGTGTAAGCGCTTGTCCTGGGCGCATGAATACGCTTTCATTGAAATCATCTTGTAGTAAGTCACGACGTGCAATTCGTGTGAATATAGAAACATCCGTTGGTGCAGTATCTGCCACTGGTCCGCGCCCATATTTAAACCAAGCAACTGCTGCGCCGACAATGACAACGGCAAGAGCCATTAATGAAATAACAACGGGTGGCAATATCTCTTCGCCATGGCCTTCGTGCGCTTCAAAGAGTGGAGCAAGCCAATGTACGAGGGCATCACCACGTGAGAGCAAGAAACCGGAAGTAACTGAACCAATTGCAAGAATTCCCATTGGAAGCAACATTAAAAATGATGATTCATGTGGCGGATGGTTGATGTCATATCGTGGAGTTCCTGCGAATGTAAGAATCATTACGCGAGACATATAGAAGGCAGTAATTGCCGCACCAAAGAGTGCAGCTGAGCCAATAAGTATTCCTTTGATTCCTCCAGCATAAAACGCCGTCTCAATAATTTTATCTTTTGAATAGAAACCAGCAAATGGCGGAACTCCTAAGATTGCTAAGTATCCAAGACCAAATGTTGCAAAGGTAATTGGCATGAAGTGTCTAATTCCACCGTACTTACGCATATTTACTTCATCGCCAGTTCCGTGCATAACTGATCCTGCACCAAGGAACATTCCTGCTTTAAAGAAGCCGTGAGTCAGCAAGTGCATGATTGCAAATGCATATCCAACTGGTCCGAGGCCAGTTGCTAAAACCATGTAACCGATCTGGGACATTGTCGAAGCGGCAAGTGCTTTTTTAATGTCATCTTTGGCAGTACCGACAATCGCACCGAAAAGAAGTGTGATTGCACCAATAATTACAACGAGTAGCTGAGCAGTTGGAGCCGCATCAAAAACGAAGTTGGAGCGAGTAATCAGATAAACACCAGCTGTAACCATAGTTGCTGCGTGAATTAACGCCGATACAGGAGTTGGTCCTGCCATTGCATCGCCGAGCCAAGCTTGTAGTGGGAACTGCGCAGACTTTCCAGTGGCAGCAAGCAAAAGCATGATTCCAATTGCTGTCAATGCACCCTGCGACGTTCCTTCAGCTGCTTCTTTAACTCCGCTAAATGAAACGGTTCCCATAGTTGCAAACGCGATCATGATTGCAAATGAGAGTCCCATGTCTCCAACACGGTTAGCGATAAAGGCTTTCTTGGATGCTGTTGCATAGGCAGGCTTTTGATTCCAGAAACCAATAAGTAGGTATGAAGCCAGACCCACGCCTTCCCAACCTACGTAGAGGTTCAGGTAGGAATCGCCCATTACCAATAACAACATCGCTGCAATAAAGAGGTTTAGATAAGCGAAGAATCTACGGCGATCTTTATCATGATCCATGTAAGCAATTGAATAAATATGAATCAGTGTTCCGACGCCTGTAATAAGTAATACGAAACAAATGGATAGTTGATCGACTAATAAGCCGGCATCAACATTAAATGAACCAACTGAAATCCAACTAAAGAGTTTTTGAGAGACTGCGCGATTTTCTGGACTGCGTCCAAGCATCTGATAAAACTGCACAGCGCCTAAAACGAATGACATTGCCGATAATGCAGTTGCTAGTAAGTGACCCCAACGATCTGAGCGACGTCCAGCAAGCAGAAGAATCGCAGCCCCAAATAGTGGCAGTGCGATGAGATAAACAAGTCCGTTATTTACTAACACGCTTATCTCCTCAACAAACTTGCATCGTCAACGGATGCAGATCGACGAGAACGATAAATAGTCACAATGATTGCTAGACCAACTACTACCTCACAGGCAGCAACAACCATGGTGAAGAAAGCAACAACTTGTCCATCTAGGTTTCCATTAATGCGGGCAAAAGTTACGAATGAAAGGTTCGCTGCATTAAGCATTAATTCGATGCACATAAAGACCACGATTGCGTTACGACGTACAACTACACCAATGGCGCCGATTGTGAAAAGCAGTGCGGAGATATACAGATAGTTAGTTGGATTCATTATTTCTCCTCCTGAACTTCTGTTGAAATCTGATCAAGCTGGAATTCCGAAGAATCCATCATGTCTCCGCGTGCACGAAGCGTCTCTGAAATTGATGCGGGTGCTGGAGTTCCATCAGGTAGAAGAGCTGGAACATCTACTGCGTTGTGTCGAGCAAAAACTCCTGGACCTGGAAGTCCTGCAGCTGTTGCAATTGAACCGGAACGGAAACGTTGTTCAGAAAGATCACGTTGCGTTGGACGCGCAATTTCACGTTGGTGGTGTGCAAGAACCATAGCGCCGAGTGCGGCAGTAATTAGAAGTGCAGAAACAACTTCAAATGGCCATACGTAAGTTGAAAAGAGAAGGTGCGCTAATCCCTGAACATTTCCACCTGCATTTGCTTCTTCTAGACCAACGGGGTCGCGGCCAAGTGATGCACGTCCAATAAGTGAAACCATTAATCCGCCAAAGCCGATAGCTGCGGTGATGGCAATTGGACGCAATCCACGAATTGTTTCGGTGAGTGAATCAGATGAATCCACACCAACTAACATCAAAATAAATAAGAAGAGCATCATCACTGCGCCCGTATAAACAACTACCTGAACAATTCCTAAGAAGAGCGCGCCTTGTGCGATGTAGAAAAATGCAAGTGTGATCATTACCCAGGCGAGCAAGAGTGCAGAGTGAACAGCTTTTTTAACAAGGAGCATTCCAAGAGCGGCGAGAACCGCCAATGGACCCATGATCCAAAATAGAACTGACTCTGGCATTACTTATTCACCTCTTGAGATGGATGAGCTTCTGGAACTTCACCGCGGTAATAAGTGTGGTGATCTGCTTCTGGATACATTGGATGTGGAGGCATCAACATTCCTGAACGAAGCGGTGCAAGTAAATCTTCTTTTTCAAATATCAAACTTGAACGTGAGTTATCAGCAAGTTCGTATTCATTAGTCATTGTGAGCGCGCGAGTTGGGCATGCTTCAATGCAGAGACCACAGAAAACGCAACGCAAATAATTAATTTGATACACCTTGCCGTAACGCTCACCTGGCGACACTCTGTTTTCATCGGTGTTGTCGGCGCCTTCAACATAAATCGCATCTGCTGGACATGCCCAAGCACAAAGTTCGCACCCAATACATTTCTCTAAACCATCTGGATGTCGATTGAGTTGGTGGCGACCATGAAAACGCTCTTGTGTTGGAGCTTTTACTTCTGGATATTCAACGACGAGTGTCTTTTTAAACATTGTGCGAAAGGTGATCCAAAAACCTTTGAGCTGGGCGAATAAGGAAGATGGGCCATTATTAACAACTGGTGTGTACTCAATGTTGTTAACGTCAACATCTTTAGAAGCTCTTGGCTCTACTTGATCAGACACGATCGCTCCCCTTGTTCGGTAACTCTGGAACCGCAAAATCTGGTTTAGATAGTGTTGGACGTGGAGTGTTCTTCTTTTTCTGTTTTGCGTTATCAAATGCAACGTTCACAAACATAACAATGGCGACGACGACTCCAGAGAAGATCAATAAACCGGTACGTGAAGTTCCTTGCTGTGAGAGCAAACGTAGCGTTGCAACAACCAAGATCCAGAATAGTGAAACTGGAATTAAAACTTTCCAACCAAATTGCATAAATTGGTCGTAGCGCATACGCGGAAGAGTTCCGCGCAACCATACGAATAAGAAGAAGAATGCAGCTACCTTGGCAAAGAACCAGATCGCTGTGAACCAACCACCGAGCCAAGCCTCAGTAAATCCAAGCCCTGGAGGTGCGTGATATCCGCCAAGGAAGAGTGTTGTTGCAAGTGCTGATACTCCAACAATGTTTACGTATTCAGCCAAGAAGAAGAGTGCGAATTTAAGTGATGAATACTCTGTGTGGAAACCACCTACGAGTTCACCTTCTGCTTCTGCTAGGTCAAATGGTGCACGGTTTGTTTCACCGACCATCGATATTGCGTAAATAACAAATGATGGGAATAGAACTACTGCATACCACCACTTATCTTGCGCGGCAACAATGTCAGATGTTGACATCGAACCTGAGTAAATAAATACAGAAACTAGTGAGAGTCCCATCGCAACTTCATATGAAATAACTTGTGCACTTGAGCGAAGTCCACCGAGAAGTGGATAAGTAGAACCAGAAGACCATCCCGCAAGGACTATTCCGTAAACGCCAACTGATGCAATTGCTAGAACATAGAGAACGCCAACAGGAATATCAGTCATCTGCATAACTGTTTTATGTCCAAAGAGTGTGACAGGTCCAGTTACTGGAATAACTGCAAATGCCATGAAGCAAGTGGTTGCGCTGATAATCGGTGCAATAACAAAAATTACTTTATCCGCCGCTGCCGGTATCAAATCCTCTTTAAGTGCCAACTTCACGCCATCGGATAGTGATTGAAGCAAACCGAGAGGACCAACTCGGTTTGGACCTGGTCGCTCTTGCATGCGCGCAACGATGCGACGTTCTGCCCAGATTGCCAGAAGTGTGAGTACTACACATGCAGCAAAAACTAGAAGAGCTTTAACTGCAATGATCCAACCTGGATCTGTTGCTAATAGCTCTGCGGTGCTCATGCCTTCACCACCTTAACGACTCCGCCATGTGCGTTACCGAGTTTTGCAAGTAATTCTGAGCCGCGTGAATTACGAGGAGCCCAGACCGCATCATCGTGAATATCTTCAACAAGAACAGGAAGTGTCACGGTGCCCTGTGCATTTGAAATTGAAATCTTTTCACCAGTTTTTACACCAATTGCAGATGCACGATTAGGTGAAATAACAGCGACGGTTTGTCGGGCAGTACCTGCAAGATTTTCTTCACCCTTTTGAAGTGTTCCAAGATCAAGCAGGCGACGCCAAGAGGTAATCAACGCTTCATCTGAAGAGAGATTGGTTGCGTTGCGCTGTGATGTTGCAGTAAATGAAGCACGGGCGCCATCCCAGGGACCCAGGGATGCAATTTCTCGAGCTGCAGCAGAAACAGTTCCGAGTGAAATTGTTTTACCTAGTGCATCGGCAATCATCGAAAGTATTCGAACGTCGCTTCGATTGAGCGAATCGGCTACTGCAGAATCAAATGAACGCGCACTGCCAGTCCAATTAATGAATGACCCACTCTTTTCGGTTACTGCTGCAACTGGTAACACAACATCAGCACACTCTGTAACTGCACTTGGTGCGATTTCCAGTGAAACAACAAAGGCTTTCTTAAGTGCAGAGAGAGTTTCTGAGGAGTTATCAAGATCTAGTGGATCAACGCCACCAACAACGAGAGCTGTAAGTTCGCCTGAGTTAACGGCAGAAATAATTTCTTTAGTGGAACGACCAACACTTGTTGGTACTGACGCTACTGACCACGCACTTGCAAGATCAACGCGAGCAGCAGCATCTGTAACTGGACGTCCGCCTGGAAGCAGATTTCCAATTGCTCCTGCTTCAAGCGCACCGCGCTCTCCTGCACGACGTGGAATCCATGCAAACTTTGCACCAGATTGTGCAGCAAGTGCTGCAACAGCCGATAGCGCACCGGCGCTTTCCGATGATCGCTCTCCTACGAAGATAAGGGATTGGGCAGTTAAAGATTGTGATGCAATTGCTGCAGCCTCTGAACCAGGTGCAACCTTTACAAAAGTTGCTCCTAGTTTTTCAACACCAATCGAAAGCTTTGTTCCAATTGATGTAACTCTTAGCTTGCGCTTTTTAACTTGCTTATTTAGTCGCAAGAAAACAATTGGTGACTCTTCTTCTGGTTCAAAACCAACTAGAAGAACGTGATCGGCTTTATCAATATCCTTATATGAAGCAGTAGTTCCAACTACGTGAGCTGCAAGGAAATCACGTTCTTCATCAGATGTTGGACGTGCACGGAAATCAATGTCATTTGTGCCAAGTGCCACGCGAGCAAACTTGCTGTATCCATATGCATCTTCATATGTTGCGCGGCCACCAACTAAAACTGCGGCTTTAGCGCCAGATAAACCTGCAGCTGCAGCTGCGATTGCTTCTGGCCACGATGCAACTACTAATTCTCCATCTGAGTTGCGAACCATTGGTTGGGCAAGACGATCAATAGCAGTTATGTATTTGAATGCCCATCGACCCTTGTCGCAGTTCCACTCTTCGTTAATTGTTGGATCATCACCTGCCAGGCGACGAAGAGTTTTTCCACGGCGAACATCAGTGCGCATATCGCAACCCGATGCGCAGTGTTCGCAAGCTGATGGAGTTGAAACCAAATCAAATGGACGCGCGCGGAAACGATATGACGCACCAGTAAGTGCACCCACTGGACAAATTTGAACAGTGTTTCCGGAGAAATAAGATTCAAATGGTTGTTCTTCGTAAATTCCAACTTGTTGCAGTGCGCCGCGTTCGTTGAGAGTAATAAATGGATCACTTGCAATTTGTTCTGAGAAGCGTGTGCATCGTGCACAAAGAACACAACGTTCGCGATCTAGCAAAACCTGTGAAGACAAATTAATTGGTTTTTCAAATGTTCGCTTCTTACCTTCAAATCGAGACTCTGATTGACCATTGCTCATCGCTTGGTTTTGAAGTGGGCACTCTCCACCCTTGTCACACACTGGGCAATCGAGAGGGTGATTTACAAGAAGTAATTCCATGACTCCCCGTTGTGCTTTTTCAGCAACATCCGATGTGAGTTGGGTTTTAACAATCATTCCTGGCTCTACCGGAATTGTGCATGAAGCCTGAGGCTTTGGAAATGCACGGCCGTTAATTTCGATGTCAACTAAACATTGGCGACATGCACCTACAGGGTCTAAAAGTGGGTGATCACAGAAACGTGGAATTTGAATTCCTAGTTTTTCAGCAGCACGAATAACAAGAGTTCCTTTTGGAACACTCACTTCGAAACCATCAATAACGACAGTAATCATGTCTACAACTTCAGTTGTCTGTGATTGCGTAGTCGTCATCGCGCACCTGCGCTAGAAAAAAGTGTTGAAGCAACTGGATCAAATGGGCAACCTTTACCAGTTACGTGTGCAATGTATTCGTCGCGGAAATACTTAATGGATGAAGTAATTGGACTTGTTGCTCCATCACCGAGTGCACAGAAAGAGCGACCCATGATGTTGTCGCACAGATCTAGAAGTTTTGCGAGATCCTCTTCTGAACCAGAACCATTTTCAAGATCACGTAGAATCTGGACAAGCCACCAGGTGCCTTCGCGACAAGGTGTGCATTTTCCACATGATTCATGCTTATAGAACTCTGTCCAACGAAGTACGGCGCGAACAACACAAGTTGTTTCATCAAATATTTGAAGTGCTTTTGTTCCAAGCATTGAACCAGCTGCAGCAACACCTTCGTAATCCAGTGGTGTATCTAAGTGTGCATCTGTAAACAATGGGGTTGATGATCCACCTGGAGTCCAGAACTTAAGTTTGTGACCGGTTCGAACACCGCCTGCAAGATCAAGAATTTCACGAAGTGTGATTCCAAGTGGCGCTTCGAATTGTCCAGGATTATTTACGTGCCCAGAAAGAGAATAAAGAGTCATTCCTTTGCTCTTTTCAGTTCCATACTTTTGGTACCACTCTGCACCGTTATTGATAATTGCTGGAACTGATGCAATTGATTCGACGTTATTTACAACTGTAGGACGTGCATACAAACCCGCAATTGCAGGAAATGGTGGACGCAAACGAGGTTGACCGCGGAAACCTTCTAGTGAATCAAGGAGTGCAGTTTCTTCGCCGCAAATATATGCGCCAGCGCCAACGTGAAGAACTAAATCAACACCTTTACCAAGGTGACCAGCTTTGTATGCATCTTCAATCGCTTGGTTTAGGCGACGTACTACGTGAGTTACTTCTCCGCGAATATAAATAAATGCATGTTTTGCGCGAATCGCATGGCAAGCAATGATGCAACCTTCAATAAGCACGTGTGGGTTAGCCATCAATAAAGGAGTGTCTTTGCATGTACCTGGTTCAGATTCATCTGCGTTAACAACTAAGTAGTGTTCTTTGTTATCGCCTTGTGGAATAAATCCCCACTTCATTCCTGTTGGAAATCCTGCGCCACCACGACCACGTAATCCAGAGTCTTTGACTAATTGAATTACCGCATCTGGATCCATTGAAAGAGCTTTCGCAGATGCTTTGTAACCGCCGTTGCGTGTGTACGCCTCGATAGTAAATGAATCTTTTTCATCCCAATGTGCTGAAAGGACAGGAGTTAGCTTTGTCATTGCCTACTTGCCTTCCTTTGCTAACTTCAAACCGAGAAGAGTTGGTTCGCCAGCTTGCACGCCTTCATTTGCGCGTCCGTCGTTAATTCCTGCGAGCACGGCAGAGTTCTCTTTCCAAGTAGGAAGTGACTTTGGTCCACGAGTTGGTGGTGTTGGATTTCCTTGACGCATCGAATCGACTAAATCTTTTGCAGATTGAACACTCTGATTGTCATAAAACTCCCAGTTAGCCATCACAACTGGTGCGTAGTCACACGCAGCGTTGCACTCGATGTGCTCGAGAGAAACTTTGCCATCTGCTGTGACTCCATCATTTTCAATTCCTAAGTGCTCTTTAAGTCCAGCAAAAATTGCATCTCCGCCCATGACTGCGCACAAAGTATTTGTGCAGACACCCACGTGATATTCGCCCACTGGTTTGCGCTTGTACTGAGTGTAAAAAGTTGCAACAGCGGAAACCTCTGCAGTTTCTAAAGTGAGTAATTGCGCAATTAATTCGATCGCTTCATTAGTTACGTATCCAGCTTTTGATTGCGCAAAGTGAAGCAATGGCATGATTGCAGAACGGTTACGTGGATAGCGCTTAATAATTGAATCCATTACCGCAAGATCTTGATCAGAAAACATTAGCGATCAACACCTCCCATAACAGGATCGATGGAAGCAACAGCACCGATGATGTCGGCAACCATGCTGCCTTCACACATTGCAGATGTTGATTGCAAGTTATTAAAAGATGGTTCGCGAAAGTGCATGCGATAAGGACGAGTTCCACCGTCAGAAACAATGTGTGCACCGAGTTCACCGCGTGGAGATTCAATAGCTGCATATACCTGTCCTGCAGGAACGCGGAAACCCTCAGTGACTAATTTGAAGTGATGAATAAGTGATTCCATTGATGTACCCATAATTTCGCGGATGTGATCGAGTGAATTACCGAGCCCATCTCCGCCCATAGCAAGTTGTGCTGGCCATGCAATTTTCTTATCAGCAACCATTACTGGCGCACCAGCTAGTTTGTCGATCTTGTCACAAGCTTGTTCAATGATTCGAAGTGATTGCTCGAGCTCATTCATGCGAATTAAGAAGCGCCCATAAACATCGCAGGTATCTGTTGTAACAACATCAAAATTATAATTTTCATATCCGCAATACGGTTGTGTCTTTCGTAGATCCCAAGGTAAACCGGTTGCACGTAATACTGGTCCAGTAATTCCAAGTGTTGTACACCCGGCAAGATCTAGATACCCAATACCCTCAGTGCGTTTCATCCAAATTGAATTACCAATTAAAAGTGTTGAGTTATCTTTAAATGCCGTGCGCATTTCTTTTACAGTTTCGCGAATTTTTTGTGTTGCACCTGCTGGAAGATCTTGCTGAACTCCTCCTGGGCGAATGTAAGCCATATTCATACGTAATCCAGAGATCATTTCGAAGATATCAAGGACTCGTTCGCGCTCACGGAATGCAAAGAACATTGGAGTAATTGCGCCTAATTCAAGAGCGCCAGTACCGAGTGCAACCATGTGAGAAGAAATTCGATTGAGCTCCATCATCAGAACACGGATCGCAGACGCGCGTTCTGGAACATCGTTTGTAATTCCAAGGAGTTTTTCAGTCGCCAAGCAGTAAGCAGTTTCATTAAAGAGTGGTGCTAAATAATCCATTCGAGTTACGAAAGTAACTCCTTGTGTCCAGCTGCGATATTCAATGTTTTTTTCAATTCCTGTGTGCAGGTAGCCGATTCCGCATCGAACCTCTGTAACTGTTTCACCTTCTAATTCGAGAACAAGTCGAAGCACTCCGTGAGTTGATGGGTGCTGTGGGCCCATGTTTACAACGATGCGCTCTTCTTTCGTTGCGCCAATTTCTGTAACGAGTTCGTTCCAGTCGCCACCGGTAACCGAGAAGACTGTGCCTTCTGTGGTTTCGCGTGATGATGAATATGGATCAGTAAAAGTTGTCATCGATATGACCTGCGCTCATCAGGTGCTGGAGTTGTTGCACCTTTGTACTCAACTGAAATTCCACCGAGTGCATAATCTTTACGTTGAGGATGTCCTTGCCAATCATCTGGCATCAAAATTCTTGTAAGTCCTGGGTGTCCATCAAAAATAATTCCGAACATGTCAAAAGTTTCACGTTCGTGCCAATTGTTTCCTGCCCATACTTCTACAACTGAAGGAATATGTGGATCAACATCTGGTACCGAAACTTCTAGGCGAATGCGTCGGTTATTTGTAATTGAAAGCAGTGGATAGACAGCGTGTAATTCGCGACCACTCTGTTCTGGATAGTGAATTCCAGACACACCCATGCACATTTCAAACTTGAGCGAGTCACGCAAAATCTTTGAAACTTCAACAAGTTTTTCGCGCTTTACGTGAAGTGTTAATTCGCCTCGATCTACAACAACGCGTTCAATTGCATCTGAAAAACCTGGATATGCACGCTCTAAATCATCTGCAACATCATCAAAGTAAGAACCGTAAGGACGCTCACTTGAACCTGTAGCTGCGGGAGTGCGAACGAGTCCGCCGTAGCCGGATGTATCCCCAGTTCCATGTGCACCAAACATTCCGTGATCGCTCATTTAGGCAAGCAACCCCTTCATCTGATGAGTAGGAAGTGCATTAAGAGCTGCTTCTTCTACTGACTTAATAACCGCTTCACGATTTGGTCCGAGCTTCTCGTCGTAAATGCTTGTGTGCAACTTAAGAATTGCATCCATCAACATCTCCGGACGTGGTGGGCAACCGGGAAGATAAATATCAACAGGAACAACGTGATCTACGCCTTGAACAATTGCGTAGTTGTTAAACATCCCGCCTGAAGATGCGCACGCACCCATTGCAAGTACCCATTTAGGTGCTGCCATTTGATCATAAATCTGACGAAGGACTGGTGCCATTTTATTTGAAACACGTCCAGCAACGATCATGAGATCTGCTTGTCGTGGTGAGGCACGGAAAACTTCCATACCGAAACGTGAAATGTCGTACTTAGCTGCCGATCCGACAGCCATCATTTCTATTGCGCAACATGCAAGTCCAAATGTTGCTGGCCACAATGAGTTCTTGCGCATATACCCTGCAAGTTTTTCAACTGTTGTGAGAACGAATCCACTCGGTAATTTCTCTTCTAGACCCACGATTAATCCCACTCCAAGCCACCGCGGCGCCATACATATGCATATGCCACGAAGACGGTTGCAATAAATATTCCCATTTCAACTAGACCAAATAATCCAAGCTGATCAAATGTGACTGCCCATGGGTATAGAAAAACAATTTCAATATCAAAAATAATAAATAGCATTGCAGTTAAGAAGTATTTAACTGGGAATCTTCCGCCTTGAACTGCAGATGGAGATGGTTCGATTCCACACTCGTAAGCATCTAACTTCGCTCTGTTGTAACGTTTTGGTCCAGCGAGTGCACCAGCTGCAACAGAGAACGCCGCGAAACCGAAGCCAATGGCTCCGATAACCAAGATCGGCACGTATGGGTTAGATGCGGAGTTCATGATGGCTAAATCCTAGAGTGCCGAAGAAGTACTTTTGACCGTCTCAGGAGTTGATAGCTCTGTGAACTGCGACAACCCCACCGCTCAGATTGCGCCATCCCACTTGTGACCAGCCGGCTTGGGCAATCCGGGCTGCTAGCGCTGCCTGATCTGGCCATGCCCGAATGGATTCGGCTAGATAGACATAGGCATCAGGGTTGGAAGAAGTTTTAGATGCAATCGCTGGCAGAGCCTTCATTAAATAATTTATATAAATTGTACGAAAAGGTTTAAATGTTGGTGAAGAAAATTCTGCAACTACAAGTGAGCCGCCTTTTTTAGTAACTCGCTTTGCTTCTCTTAAAGCTTTATCCATGTCAGATGTATTTCGTAAACCAAATGAAATTGTTACGACGTCAAATGTTTCATTTTCAAATGGCAAGTTAAGTGCATCTGCTTTAGTAAATTTTAAATGTGGTCGTGCACGTCGACCTGCTTCAAGCATTCCATCTGAAAAATCTGCTGGAATAACTTCGGCGCCAGCTGCGTGCAATGGTTCTGAACTAGAACCTGTTCCGGCTGCAAGATCAAGAATCTTCATTCCAGGTTTTGGAGCGATTGTGGCTGTTGTTGCCTTGCGCCATCTCTTTGTCTGACCGAGGCTCAAAATGTCATTGACCAGGTCGTAACGCTTGGCGACCGCATCAAACATTGCGGCTACTTCAGCAGGATTTTTATCCATATTGGCGCGGGACATAGGCTTATTCTGCTTGAGAGTAGGCTCATCCACAACTTCAAGAAGGGGCGCACGAGATGTCTATAGCAACCACCACACTACGCACCGCAGTTTTCCCACGCAGCACACTTTTAACTAGTTCGGGATTTGTTATTGCTGGAGTTGCGTTTCTATCGTTGCTTGCACAAATTGCAATTCCTGTTCCTGGATCACCAGTTCCTGTTACTGGTCAAACTCTTGGAGTTTTGTTACTCGCTACAAGTTATGGCGCAACACTTGGCACGACAACATTTCTAATGTACCTATTAGTCGGTGCTCTCGGTGTACCTGTTTTTGCAAATGGCGGTTCTGGATTCGAACGTATTTCAGGTGCAACAGGTGGTTATTTAATTGGAATGCTTCTGACATCAGCTCTGCTTGGTTATTTAGGTGGCCGTAAATGGGATCAAAAATTTAAGACTGCACTGCCTGCAATGTTGCTTGGTAATGCCCTCACTTTTACTTTAGGTCTGCTCTGGCTTCACCAATACACAGGTAAAGACTGGGCTTGGACATTTTCTGCAGGATTTACTCCATTTATAATTGGTGAAGTTCTCAAGATTGCAATTGCCGGAACATCGCTTCCGCTTATATGGCAATTCGTGCAACGAAAGATTTCATAAGAAAAGTAATTCATGCCTTCCCTTATTCCAGTAACTACTGTACGTATCGGTGAACACCTGCCGCTTTTAGAATTACTGCCAAAAGGTGAGAATTTTTCCTGGGTGCGAGGCGGCGATGGTGTGGTTGGTTGGGGTGTGTTTGCAAGCACGAGCGTTAAAGGTCCCAACCGTTTTAATGATGCACGAACCTGGTGGCACTCACAACTAGAAAAATTTGCAATCACAAATAATGTACAAGGAAGTGCGACTGGACCAATACTCTTTACATCTTTTTCATTTTCAGAAGATGAAGAGTCAGTCTTGGTAATACCAAAAGTTATAGTTGGAATGAATAGTGGAAACTCATGGATCACATGGGTTGGTGCAGATTCTCAACCACAACTTCCTGACACTTATGAAAAAATTTCAACGCCACAGCTGAACTGGGACAACGATGAGTTAGCAAGTGAGCATTGGATTACTCGTGTTGCACAAGCCGTCGCGAAGATTCATAGCGGTGATATTGAAAAGGTGGTACTTGCCAGAGATCTCAATGCGAAAGCTCTTTCTCCAATTGATGAGCGCTCGGCATTACGAAATCTTTCAATAACGTATCCGTCAACCTGGAAATTTAGTGTTGCTGGGCTAATCGGTGCAACTCCTGAACTCTTACTTCGTCTAAAGCGTGGAATGGTTACATCTCGAGTACTTGCTGGAACAATTAGTAAATCTGGAGATGACGAGCGCGACTTAGCTCTGGCAGGTTCACTTGCTCGTTCTTCTAAAGATCTTGAAGAACACGAATACGCCGTTCGCTCTGTTGCAGATGCACTCGAACCATTTTGCTCGTCAACAAATATACCTGAAACGCCATTTGTGCTTCATCTATCAAATGTTATGCACCTAGCAACTGATGTAACGGGTGCGCTTATTGAATCCAAGAGCAATGTGGATGTCTTTACTCTGCTCAATCAATTGCATCCATCTGCTGCTGTCTGTGGAACGCCAACTGATAAAGCTGCAAAAGTAATTAGTGAGATTGAAGGAATGTCTCGCGGTCGTTATGCGGGCCCAGTCGGTTGGATAGATGCTCGTGGAGATGGCGAACTTGGTATTGCACTTCGTTGCGGACAAATTAAAGATAATTCGATTCGATTATTCGCTGGATGCGGAATCGTTGCAGGATCTGACCCTGAAAAAGAGTTAGCTGAGAGTGAAGCTAAATTTTCTGCAATGAAGAGTGCACTTGCTTAATTAGGTCAGCGTTGCTTTCGCGATCTGGCATTTGTGCAATAACAATACGTAGACCATCGATTGGTTGTGTGAGTTCTTTTGTTAGTTGATCAACACTATTGACCGTGGTGGTTTTGATTTTTAAAGCGCTAGCAACCGCTGATAAATCTAAGTTATGTGGGGTTCCGAAGATGCTTTCAAATCCATCAGAACCACGATGTGCGAGTGTGGAAAAGATTCCGCCGCCATTATTATCGATGACAAGAATGAGGAGGTTAGGTTTTTCTCCGTGAATTAAACCTGTGAGATCGTGCAAGAAAGATAGGTCTCCTAGAACCGCAATAGTTGCGCTTCGATCTGAGGCAATTCCCATGGCAGTTGAGATATTTCCATCTATACCTGCAAGTCCACGGTTAGCAAAAGTTTCAATATCAAAACGTGCTCCTGCAAATGCTTCGATATCGCGAATTGGTCTAGAGGATGAAACAAATAAAGTTGTGCCAGTTTTTATTGTCGCTGCAATAGTGCGTGCCACAACAGGTTCTGACCATTGAGTGATTTTTTCCAATTCTTTCCCTGTGCGCTCTGAAAATTTCTGCCATTTTTCTAACCACTCTAAATCGACAGCATTTGATTCAA